>CAZPIK010000341.1:0-4667 GCA_964586185.1 uncultured Candidatus Sumerlaeota bacterium
GGCGTGAACTCTATGACGCAGGGGCGGATTACATTAACGCTGATAATTTGAGTGGACTCCGCGATTTTCTCTTACCCAAGCAGTAGCGCGATGAATGAATCCGCAGAAGCCGCAATCGTTGTAGAAGGACTTCACAAATCATTTGTTGTGCCGCGCGTTGATGGAGATAGTTCGGATTCCCGCCGTGAACATGCGGGGGGACGTGATCGCCTTCATGTTCTGCGCGACATTAATTTGTCGATACCGCGCGGACAGACAATCGGGTTAATCGGGGCGAACGGTTCAGGAAAAAGCACATTACTGAAAATTCTCGCTGGAGTGATGAATCATGATTCAGGCGAAGCGCGCGTCATGGGTCGGCTTGGCGCGTTACTGGAAGTCAGCGCAGGATTTCATCCTGATTTAACAGGCGAGGAAAATGCGCGTCTGAGTGGTTCGCTCATCGGACTTTCTCGCGGTGATATGTCGCGCTATATGGCCGACATTGTCGAATTTTCGGGGCTTGAGCGTTTCATGGATATGCCCGTGCGTCATTTTTCGTCGGGCATGGTCGTGCGGCTTGGATTTGCGACGGCCATTCAATTGAAGCCCGATGTGCTTTTGCTGGATGAGACGTTGGCGGTGGGTGATGCGGCGTTTCAAGCAAAAGCCATCGCGCGGATTCGCGAAATGCAACGAGCGGGTAAGACCCTCATTTTGGTAAGTCACAATGCTGAACTCATTCTTGAACTCGCCGGACGGGTCATATGGTTGAATGAAGGGCGAATTCAGATGGACGGCGCGCCGCGCGAGGTGCTTACGGCTTATAGAAATCGAATTGGAGCATTAAACATTGGGGATGAGCGATTGATGCAGAGACTTCTCGGCGGCGTTAGCGCCATACGTGTGCGCGAAGGAGAAAAGGCGATTCGGATAGTTGGCGTGAGTCTCTCCGGCAAGGTCGAGACAGCGAAAGATGATCGGCCTGCGTTGCTTGAATTGAAATCCACGGAATCGTTGGGGCTTCAAGTTCAGTTTGAATTAAATAGAACGCCGGACAATCTTGTTCTCGACGTTTATTTTCATCGAGACGATCACCGCGATGTTGCCGCGTCGCGGTTGATGTTGAAAGAAATTGTTAAGGAACATCGTCCTTTGGTTACGCTTCAATTGTCCTATGTTCCCATTCATCTTCTTCAAGGGGATTACACGATTACGGTCGTCATTTCGAGGTTGAATGGCGATGGTTTTGCAGAGGACACTCGACGCGCGGATCGAATTCTTCGAATCGTGACTCCGCCTCCGCGTGATTTTCGGATCGCGGCGCAATTGGAAGGTCATTGGAACTCGAATACTTAATCAGGAAGATAGCCGCGAAGTTGTTGGACATCTTACGCGGTAGGCTTGAGAATCATCGTAGCGCGGAATTAACCTCGCTAAATTCTTCCGAAGTTCTTCATTCATGAACGCTATTCGATTGAACATGATTCGCGTGATATCCGCGCTTGGTTTTCTGGCGTCATTGCTTCTTGTTGTCCAACATATCAGATTTGTGAACGGCGGCGGTGAGTTTGGGTTTTGTCGGATCGCGAAACTCTTTGATTGCGCGGCGATAGAGTCCAGCGCGTTTTCTGCAATAGGTGGAGTGCCGACGGCGAGCTTCGGGATGATATATTTTCTGGGCGTTTTTGCGATGGCTTGGTTTTCGAACCGAGGTCCGCGCTTTCAAGCCGTTGGATCACTGGTCAGTCTCGTAGGACTTTCTATTTCACTCGTTCTCGCCTTGATTTCGGCATTGGTGATTCAAAAGTTTTGTCTCGGATGCACGGCCATTTATTTTCTTACGCTGGGCTTGGCTCTGTTATTTATGGAACATGGCGTGACGGAATATCTCGCCTCTGTCATCGAAGGAACTCCGGTGGGATTGCGAATGATCCGGGAGATTTTCGCGTCGAATGATTCTGCTAGTCGAGGAACATTTCGAATCGTTGCGATGTCATTTTGTTTGGTTGTGGTTCCATCCATTCTTTTTAGCCCCAGACTTTTTATGAGGGAATCGAGCGGCTCAGTTGAACTTCTCGAATTTAGGAAGTCACCTGTATTTGGTTTTACAGATTCCAATCCGGGAATGGCGCGCGGTCCCATCGAAGCGAAGGTCAAAATTGTGATTTTCACCGATTTTGACTGCACTTATTGCAAGAGTTACAAGCCGGTGTTGGATGAACTGCTTAAAGATCATCCCGCCGAGTCCTATCGAATGATCTACAAGCATTATCCGATGGGGAAATGTAATCCGATCATGAAGGGACAACCGAAAATTCATGAGCACGCGTGTCGACTGGCCGAGATGGCGCAGGCACTTGCGGAGATGAATAAGTTTTGGGATATGGGCGGTGAACTTTACCAGCTCGCGGGAACGACCGAAATTTATCCGGGACTCAAATCCATCGCCGAAAAGGGTGGAATCCACTACGGACAGTGGGTTGCAAGCTTGGAGCGTCCCTCCATCCGAGAGAAGATCAATGCGGATTTAACCGAAGGGGTTAAACTAGGGATAAGGGCGTTACCCGCGATCTTTGTGAACGGACGCTACGCCAGTTCCCTAAAACCCGAGGTCATGAAAATTATTTTGGATGACGCCTTCTCGCATGAGTAAACCTGCAAAGTCAGTTCCGCATGCGAATGACTCGGCGCATAAAGACGAGGCGTGGAAGTCTGCGCTCCCCTCGCCCACTCCGCCCCGAAAAAAGAAATCAAAATTGGGAATCGCGTTTCGATGGTCCACGCGGCTGGTGTTCTTATCGGTATTTGCCATTGCTTTCATCGTTGCATTCGCTCTATTCACTCCGCTCTCGCTTCCCTGGGCAAATGACTGGTTAAAACGAGAGTGCTTACGGGCCACGGGACTCGATCTTGAATTTAAACGTGTGGAGTGGAATTTGAGCCGCGGGAGTCTTTTCATCCGATCGCCTAAAATCAAGGATCCCGCGGATGGAAAGAATCTCGCCGACTTGCATTCTCTTGAGATTCAGGTGGATGTCCCATCTGCCCTTCGCGCTGTTTTTACAAATGACAGGACGGTTGTCATTGAGAGGATCATCGGGCTCGGACCTTTGGATATCAGTCTGATGGAGCGTGACGGTCGAATTGAAATCGCAAATGAGATTGAGCGTTTGGAGTCCATCTTGCGCGCAAAGTTCGAACCTGTGGCCAATGTTGAACCTCACTCGGGTAATCTTTCCAGTTCAATTCCTATTCGATTCCAGATTGGCATGATTGATCTGACTTCCGTGCGGCTCGATCTTGTCCGCGTCAAGAAGGAGGGATTCGAGAATTTATTGCGGATTGACGACGCATCCATATTTGCGGAGTTCGGGAGCAGCTTGACGCCGGTCAACATTTTGGCCATCGGCACACTTGCCGGCGATGAAAGTGAAGCAAATTTTAAGTGTGGGTTGCATTCTCACGAGGATGAATTCGACTATGAACTAACGCTTCAACCGCTCGATACAAAACGGCACGTTAAAGGAAAACTTCCATTTGATGTGCGAACAGGCGTCGGCACGGCGTCGGGAAAAATTCGACGCATTAACAATGTGGATTGGCGACTCGAATCGGACCTTTCAATTGCGAAGGTCACATGGATTGGGGCGGGTGAAGAAGGGGGCGAGCAGGATTTTCATGACGCGAGGTTACGCGCGGCGCTTGAATGGGAGAGAGAGTCTCGGATTCTTCGAGTTGCATCGGCGGAATTCACAAGCCGCGACGGCGATTTCAAAACCACGGGAACACTCGATCTTTACGAGCCCTATGTTTACGACGCGCATGTCGAATCCGTGGTTCTCCGATCGGAAACCATCGCGCTCATTGAACGGCAAATCGCTTCCGATCCGATTCTGGTGAAGCCCAATAAGGGAATATTTGAAATGCGGGGCGAAGCGCGCGGAAGAGTCGGCGCATTCGCGCCCGATACTTCGCGATTTGACTTTTCCCTGAAGGGTGTTGCGTTAAGAATCCCCGATTTCCCGGAGCCGATTACCGATCTCCAGCTCACCGGATCCATCACCGAAAAGGAATTTCAATTGCGGGAGGGGTTGGCGAAAATCGAGGGATTGCCCGTGCGCGCGGATGGGAAGTTTACCGGTAAACCGCTCGAGGGAAAGATTGCGCGCGCGGAACTTCACTGGAGAACGTCAGGCGAATTGGAGCCGGTTTTGGGCCTTATTCAGCAAAAAGTTGAAGGGGTCATTTCTGAATTCACCTTCAAAGGGGGTGTCGTTGGGGCGGGAACCATCGCCCTCGATCATCCGGAACTGGGCGAATGGACGCAAATGTTTAAGAAAGCCGATGTGCGCGGAAACTTGAAGTTCAACGGCGCGGAGGTTGTGTATCGTGGATTGGATAAACCGATTCTCGATCTCAAAGGAGAATGTGATTTCCGTAGGGGATCGGCTGATTTCAAGAATCTTTCCGGACGCATTGAAGACGTATCATTCATGGGTTCTGGCCGAATTCATGGAAGCCAACATTTTTGGGATGATCCGCAGACAACATTGAGTCTGCAAACCACGCTCAATTTGGAACGCCTGGCCGACTATGCCGATTGGCTTGATTTGGAATTACCCCAAGACGCGCCCAAGATGGCCGGTCGCGCCAATCTGAATGCGACCATTGCGGGGACGTTGGAA
>CAZPIK010000342.1:0-4610 GCA_964586185.1 uncultured Candidatus Sumerlaeota bacterium
AAGCTTAAAGTGTTTCACGTAAAGGGGAAAAAAATTGGAGCGTATGTAAGAGGCGTCTCTCGCGCGATCTGATTTTCCCCTACTTTTTTTGCTAACTTAGAGCGCCGCCCTCGATTTGTAGTTCAATTCGCCCCTCTTTCGTCTCGTTCGCCGTGTCATTGTCTCGCGCTTTTATATCAACCGTGGGTTAGTACTGGAAGCGGTCGGGCGTGGTCGGATCGTGGTGCTTCGCCGTCCCTATCGTTCCCCCTGCTTTGGACGCGCCACAATCCACGATCCCACTCCGTACAGTACTTACATACCCCCGCCGTTCTCGCGCTCGTTCCGTTCCCATTACTCCCCGGCCTTGTCGTTGGCGGTCGGGGCAAGCATCCCGGCCAACTTGCGACGGTCATCGTCGCTCAAGTTTCGGAGCATCGCGGCAAGGGCTTCCAAGCTCCCGGCATTTGCAGAAATTCCGGTTTCAGGTGCAAGCACTGGTGCAAGCGAAGTTCCCTCGCCTTGCGGATCACTGATTTCATTAGGGGTTGGAACGGGGGGCATTCCGCTTGCCAACGTGAATGTCGCCGGTTCGAGCCCGGTTTCCCGCTCCAAGTTTTTAACGCGGATTCCTCGTGAATCCGCGTTTTTCTTCGGAAATCCGCGTCCCACAAATGCAATTCGTTTTGAGTTCACCCGGCAATGTAACTTCAGGGTTTCGATCGCAAAGCTTTCGAAAAATCCGATGATGTCAAAGCAAGTTTAGCTATCGAAGTAATGTCGCTGCGAGATCGCAGTTCCTCAAGGGGAATGCTCGTGTCAACCAAGCCAAGTTCGTATCCCATTTCATCCAGATGCCCATTGACCCAAATGCGCCAATTCCATTTGTTTGCAGCGCCGATGGCTTGTGCATGATGTCGAATGGAAGTTGTGCAATTATCGGTGAGCGCGTTATACCATTCAGGATCTTCCGCGAGACGATTGAGCGTGACGAGGTAATCCCGAAGCAAGGATTCGGCGACTTCGGGTGAATGTTTAAGACGGTATAGATACACCTGTTCGCCCCGATGCCCCGCGCGCAGACCAATGACGTCCCTTTCGTCGGCGACGACGTAATATAACTCGAATTGTCGAAAGAACCCCCGTAGCGCGGAATAGGTCTCACCCTTTTCCTTCCGCGTTTCTATTGAAATAGCCAAGTGTCTCCCATCTGCAAACTCCCAACTCGCAATCGTATGGGCAATGTGGCGCGGTCCCCAATACGAAATAAACATATCAAAAGCGCGGACCTGACTGAGATCATACGTTCGAGTTTCCCATGCTTCATCGTAATCGGCGGCGGCGCGGTAGTTGAAGTTGCGCACATTTGTGAGTGTGACGTGATCTCCTTCGAACTCGGCAGTGGTGAGCTGTGCGACATCGGGCTGCCAGTCACGATTGTTACTTGGATTTATAGTAAGCCACCAAAGGATAACGGCCAGAATTAGTCCCGAACTGGCGAGCGCCGCACGGCGAAAAGGTCGAATTTGATAAAGGAAGAAAACAGAAACCAAAACAAGCGCTATGACGCAAAGCAGCGATAGAAAACGATTGCGAGGTCCATCAAATGCGATGGCCGCGGTGCACCATAAAAGCGCAAGCGACTGAACCAGAGAAAAGACGATACGCCCGACGATGCGGATCAGCTTGCGGCGCGTGGTCGGTTCTTCCGGTTTCAGATTCGAGCCGACGGAAGATTCAGTCTCCATGGGTTGGATACCCTTGACAGAGTTCCCAAAATCCCGGTTCGAGGATTGGTCGGAGAGGGCGGCCGTGTTCTTTTCCGGCGGCGCGTTCATCGCGTAAGAGAAGTATCAGATCGGAGCTTACCGAGGGATTGGAGTGGAAGTAGGAATGTCCGATATAACCCGATTTTGCAGTGACCTTAATAATGTCGAGTCCCGTGAAGGTTTTGAGATTACTTCTCATCGTGGGAGTAAGATCGGACTCGCCCATACGACCCAGCCGCGTGACGCCCTGAAAAAGCCAATCGGAAAATCCCAGCGCCTTATCGGTGGATGAAACATACAGCGTGCAATGTCCCACACCCATCTGAATTCGCTCGGCGGAAACGCGCTGAGTGACCACTTCCAAATCCATATCCGGCGCGGCAAGAATTAGATTTGCGATTCGATACACCTGCTTGGGATCGCGTCCCGAAGCTTTTGCCTCGAGGAAAAGTTCGCGCAGCGCCGTTGTGACAACATCGGTTCCACGACTGTGGCAGATAATATGAATCCTTTCCAATTCCCTGATTTCCGAGAGCAATTTGATGAATTGCTTAAGATGGAAATTCGTGAACTCTCCCGATTCGCGGTCGTAAGTGTAACCGCGAAGCCCGCCAATTCCAGCCGGCCAGGTATAAATGATCGGAACGCCGGGCCGTCCCAAGAAATGCCAGATCTCGGCAAGCGTAAACGCCGCATCGTTAAATGAATTGTTGTAACCGTGAACAAAAATATACGCTTCTTTTCGTTCGGTTGCATTCAATCGTTGCACAATCTCGCTTTTAAACGTCGCAGCGACGCATTCAACGCGTTTGACGGTTTCTGAATTTTCGATGATGCCCGCGTCTGATGCCTCCAAGAGATAAGGGGTTTCAGGGAATCGGCCCAATTCCTGAACGCTCTTGACAGCCAATGGAAGACTGATTGTTCGTCGAAGCCTCGTGCTCTGCTCCATGAGCCGTTGCCACGGAACTTGCTTCCCGATCTCCACTCCACATTTTCCATAGGCGAGCGATTTGGAGCGGCGAGCGTTATAGATGGGACCTTCGGCGGATTCCTTCTCGACCGCGCGGTCGGTAACATAGATGAGTTCCGCTTCACTCGTTTGGGATCCTTGGGCAAACCAAACGAAAGGATCCGTGACGGCTTCGGCGAGCACTAGGGGCGTCTGAGAAAGTTGTCGCCCTGCACTACAACCGATTGCGTAGATTAGAGCGGGTAACAAAAATACGAGGTTCAACAGTCTTGCGCGATTTGCTAGTTTTTCGGGCAATTTCATTTAGCATCCTGCTCTGATCAAAGCGTCTCAACGAGTTTTCGGAGCGCCTGCGCCTAACTCCAGCAGCCGCTCATGCAAGCGCGTTGCCCAAGCGCCGTAAGCCTCATGCACGTCGCTCCATTTTTTTGCGGAACCGATAATCTTCTTATTCCCGACCCGCTCATCCACGGCGGCCCAAAGGCGCTCTCCGGTTTGGGCATCAAGAGCCTCCGCTTCAACCGCGGCCTTGCCGACGAACAAATCAGTATCCGTGGCCAAACCCCCGAGGGTGGTAAGCGTTCGGGTTTGTGGAATCACGGATGTAATCACATCCATTGCGACTTTGGATCCCCGCGCTTCGGTAATGGCGGCGCGAATGCGGATCGTTCCCGACCCGGGGCGGTTGACTATTTCGAAACTCTTGCCAAGTTCTTCCGCAAGCGTGATGTAGAGGCTATCCGAGAGCATTTTTAATTCGTCGTCAGAAAGCTTCGCGACGGATGAATCCGAAGCGCGCATGATGGTAATGGGATCAATGATGACTTTATTCACGCCATTAAGATTGAGCCCCGGCTTGATATAAACTAATTGGGCTTGACCCCCTTCGCCTTTCTTGAGCATCGAGTAATCGCCCAAGAAACCAGTTGTTTCCACGCTTCTCGTTTGGCGGGTTTGTGCACAAGCGTAAAGTGAAAGTATTGCTATGACGGTAACGAATCGCGACAGGGTGCGAAAAAATTTCATCTTATTTTCCTCATTCTCTTTCTAATTGTTTTCCGAAGCCCCGCTGGGGCCGCCTAAAGCATAGCTAAAACCCATGACGGGTCCTGCGAGACGCATATCAAAACCAAAGCCACCATCTCGATAATCCACGTCGAGAACTTGGTATCCGAAGTAAAGATCGGTGCGCGGAGTTGGACAATAATGAAACGCTGCTTGAGCCTTCCAGCTATTGTCGGAGGTTGCCGAGCCAATATCGAACCCGCCAATATCGCCACGGAGCGAAAGAAACATTTTTTCTGTAATATCAATTTGCGCTCGGAGTCCCACGAAAGGATCCACCCAATCTTTGCTCGCTCCGATGCCGATGCCAGCGGCTTTGGAGATGGGACCGAGTTCGGCTTCGACATTGACGCTCAAGTTGGACTCGATTCGCCAGTAACGCGCGCCAGCAATGAAATCCATTGAAATGCGTTTCTTGCTGTCGCTCCCGCCCCAGGGGTGATCGAGTAAGCGATATCCACCGCCAAGCTCTACGATGAGTTTGTTCATGTCGTAATTTCCATCAGCCGCTAGTGTGATTCCATCCAAAGGCAGAATGCCGGGACCGCCTTGAATCAAAGGAGGAAGCGTGGCTCCAACGGAGAAATCGCCCGAAAGTTTAAGATAGAGAATATCGGTAAAGAGCAACCACCGACCATTTCTTGCTTCGATATTGATCATCGCGCCGTAATCAAAATAGTCCTGAAGAACATTCAGCATATCATCCAGCCCCAAATCAATCGGCGTTGGAATTCCCGCCGCGGTCATGGTGCCTTCCATACCGGGCAACCAACCCGGCATCGAGATCATGAGGAGCCAACGTCCTTTGCTCTGGGCGCGATGAA
>CAZPIK010000343.1:0-4506 GCA_964586185.1 uncultured Candidatus Sumerlaeota bacterium
AAAAGTTAACGTGGTGCCTTCGGGCAACGGTCAATGGAACTTCACTCGGAACATCACCGCTCCATTAGCCCCAGGGAACTACTCGATCCAGTTCCGGATGTTGGAGGAGGGTAAAGGACAATTCGGTCCGACCGTCACCGCCAATGTGACCGTCGGGACGGTCTTCTCTCTCGACTTCACAAATAACGCGCAGAATTGGACGAGCTTTGTGAACGTCGGAACCGTGACCCCTTCGGTGGGTCCGGATGGACTTTGCCTCTACGTCCCAACGACGGGCGATAACATCGGCCAGTGGGGCAGCCCGGTCAACACGGTTCAGCTTGTTGATAACACGGCATACAGCGCCGAACTTGAAGTCAGCACGAATCAGACGACGGCCAATGCGATTCCGCTATTTGACTTCACCTACAACAACAGTATCGTCGGCGGCAAAGGGAATAACTACGGTGGCGGAGCGTGGGTGCTTGACGTTGCGGGCGGCGCCAATGGCATCGGTCGCGCGCAGGGACGCACGAACTTTACGTTCGTCTTCGCGCCGAACGCCGCTCTAACGCAGCAATGGCGTGGTGTCGTTGATCCGGCTAATGGCGCGTTCCATCCATCCGCCGATAGCTTCAATGATATGGAATTTCATTTCCGGCTGATTGACTCGGCGTCGGGCGGTTACAACGCAATCGTGGATACGGGCGCGGTCTGCATGAAGTCGCTCACGGTGAGACGTCATGATATTCCGACGATGGTTGCGGGCGCGACGCTTGTTTGGGGGCCGCCGATCAATACGGCAACGCACAAGGCGCAGGAAGATTCGCAAGCTGCGGAAGCTGCGGGAACGGCCTTCATTGACAATCCCACCGCAACTGCCCATTACGCCGTCCTGAGCCGCGACCCCGGCGATCACGGCGGATTGGGTTGGCGCAAGACGCTAATCCCCTATGATCCGACCGAATCGAATGAGCTGGGAAGAATGTTCCCGGTGACCTGGCCCACCGATACGCTCTTCATGGGGCAGGCGCTCATTCGCTCGGACGTGAATGGCGGCTTGGGTCCCGAAGGAACCGATCCGATCAAGATCATCTCGCTCAACTTCATGACGGCCACGGTTGAACTGGGCGCGACGAATTACACGACTCCGGGATCGCTCAACAACATGAAACACGCGGCTTCGCCGAGGCTCGAATCCACCACCGGAGGCGCTCCTCAGCCGTACATCTCCTTCTTCTACAGCAACAACGCATCGCTGGGCGCGCTGGAAAACATGGATCGCTTCCGCTTTACGCCGGACTTCTTCAATACGCCAGTCATCGTTCAATTCTCAGATGGAGCCGATCCCTTTGCGGTTGAAGGCATGGCGGTTTACGAAGTGCCTCTGCCTTAAGCGCGACGCACATTGGAACAATAGATCAAAGGGAACTCGCTAAGCCGGGTTCCCTTTTTTCTTGGCGCGAATCTGTTCCCACTCGGGGAGATTTTTATAGACGGGATCGAGGGGATAGCAACCGGAGATAAACCCCATGCGCGGGCCATTGGTGCAATCGCTGAAAGTGCGGCAGACTTTTCGGCGATCCGATTCACGACCCGCGAGAATATCGGTTGGAAGATCGGGATAGGAAAGCACGACGCGCCCAAGCCCAATCAAGTCCGTGTTACCGAGCCGAACCTGAGCTTGAGCAACATTGGGAAGGTACTCCTGAAAATAGGAATAAGCCGTGCCAATCATCGGCATTGAGGGAACCGCGCGTTTGCAGAGCCTAGCGGCGTGCAATTGCCGCGCCACGTGATTGAGCGGATCGCCGTGCATCTCTCGACTATCCACGGGCGGAAAAGCAGCAGGCCGCTGAATCGCGGCGGAGTAATAGGGTGAGCCTGCGGTTAGATTGATCGAAATGGCGCCGAGCTCGCGCGCAAGTTCGAGAAATTGAAACGTCTCGGATAAATCCCATTTCGCAGGGTCATCGCCGACCGGGCTGAAATGGAAATCATTCAAATCACCGGCGTCGTCGAACATGGAGAGTCGGATGCCGACTGCAAGTCCCGGCGCATCGCGTCGAATTCCACGCACGACCTCGCGGAGAAATCGAGTTCGATTTTCAAAACTCCCGCCATAATTTCCGCTTCGAGTTTTTGCGCCCAGAAGTTCGTGCAGCAAGTATCCGTGGCAGTGTTTGATGTCCACAAAATGGTATCCAAGTTTAGCCGCCGCCGTTGCTGCTGTAACGTAGGCGTGGATCAAGTCGTCCAATTCCATGTCGGTGAGAATCGCCTCCTCGGATTCGACGCCGAATCGCGTATCTAAGGCCGGATGTCGGTGAGCGATTCGCGGTATCAGTCGGTCATGTTCATGCGGACGGCAGAACCGTCCCGAGTGAGTCAGTTGCAGTCCAATCATGAGATCATCGGTCGAACCAAATTTCTCCCGATGCGCGTTCAAAGTAGTCTGGAGCAGCGAAGCCAGCCCCTTTTCGTTCTCAGGGCGGTAGTAGAGTTGGTGCGGATTTGCCCGTCCGTTTTCGACGACGGCAACCGCCTCACCCCCCCAAATCAGCTTCGCTCCGGAAAGACCGAAATTTCTCCACCGCCGGGTCGTCCACTCTGTCGGCCTTCCATCGCGGCTGGCGTCCCAACCTTCCATCGGGTGAATGCAAAATCGGTTGCCGACACGGAATTCACCGATCTTAACCGGACTCGCGAGGGGCGAATCAGGCGCGGCGAGAATGCGTTCGTCGCAACCCAACCGCTCGCCGAAAAGCGATTGCGTGAGAGCGTTCCAATGCTTGGCGAACGACTCGGCAGTCTTGAATCGGGATAAGGGAATGAACGGCTTGGATTCAGTCATGATCTTTTTCGCAAGGCGCTTGTATCCGGAAGAGTCTTGTCCATTTCATCCATCAAGTCCATATTGTCCATTATGTCTCTGCGTCGCAGACCCGCCGCAACTGATTCGGGCGGCCCTTATTTCCCCATCAACGTCCTACCCTTCGGTCTTCAAGGGGATATTCTTTATCTTTGGGCGTCATTTCGATTACGCAGCCGTCCGCTGCAAGTCGTCGTTTGGGTTGCGCTATTGGGACTTGCCACCTATGCCATCAGTCATTATGGGCAAATCTATATCGTGCCCAGTCTGATCAACGGCGCCAGCTCAATACCCTGGCGGGAAGCGCGACAAGTTTTGCTGCTCGCGGCGGGCGCTTTATTTTCAAGTCTTAATATTCTCGCCACGCTTTCGCTCGTTTGGATTTGGCGCGGGCTTCGGCGGCTTGATTCGGAAGGTCATCTCGAATCGCTTCAAATGGTTCCCGTGCGCTTGCGTCCCTCGCCACTTTTTTATGCGATGGCGACACGCTATCTTCCGCTTTCGTTCATGGCGATTCTCGTCGAATACTTGTCGCCGACGCGTTCGCCCTTCCGCGATTATCCGTTTGTGGATTATCCGAATCCAATTCCGGCCGAAGCGATATATTGGGCCGCGGCGCAGCAAGTTTCGATTCTGGCCTATTGTACCGTGAATCTTATGGCGGACCTTGCGCTTGGGTTTTGGCTGTTTTGCCGCGTGAGTCTTTCGTATTCGACACTTATTTTTGCGCTCGTCTGCGTCGGCGTCATTGAGCCGGTCGTTGTCATGACGTTACAACGCTGGCTCGACGTGCGCTTTACGATTCCATATTCGGTTTATGGCGAAATGTACGGGCTTGTCGCGACGTCGAGATTTTATTTTTCGGGGGCGGCCATTTCGCTCGTCGTCTGGCTTATTCTACTCGGCGAACTGGAACGGCATTGGGGAAGACTATTGCGTTCGCCTCGATTCGATCCGATTCTCCTCCGCGCGCGCTTTTGGAAGAATGACGGTGGAGATTGATGGGTCGGTTCGATATTTTTATCATCAGTTTTAAGGAAAGATAATTGCCATGCACCACTTCCGCACGCTCACGTTGCTAATTTTTATTGTGACGCTACGCACGACCTGCACGGTGCCCGCCGAATCGCATCCCTCCGTCCTTAAACACGTCAAAGTCTATTACGAAAAGGGACGATTCAGTGGATGGCCCGCTAATTACGGCATCTGGATTTGGGATAACGAAATTCTCGTCGGGTTCAGTCGCGGTTATTACAAGGATTTGGGACCCGAACGGCATCACATTGATCGCGAGAAGCCCGAAGAGTATTGCTTGGCGCGGAGTCTGGATGGCGGCGAAACATGGTCGCACGAGTTCCCCTCCAAGAGCGGGCACCTGGTCGGTAGAGGGAAGGCTTTGCATGGAACCGAGGATCCCGCGATTCCGCTGCCGGAGTTTAGGCCGTCGCCGGGTGGCATAGATTTTACGCATCCCGATTTCTGCATGACGCTTCGGATGACCAACATTGACGGCGGAGTTTCGTGGTTCGAGTATTCGTATGACCGCGGAAAAAAATGGAATGGTCCGTACACGCTGCCCGAACTCGGCAAGAACGGGCTTGCCGCGCGAACGGATTATATTGTCGAAGATAAAAATACCTGCACGCTCTTTCTTA
>CAZPIK010000344.1:0-4500 GCA_964586185.1 uncultured Candidatus Sumerlaeota bacterium
CACCTCCCGTCAGCATTTCACCCACGCCAAAACCAAGTAAGAAGAAACAGGGCAAACGATAATAGGCGTGGGGCGATGACTTTTTCATTCGCATCTAGCTGAAGGCTATTCCGAATATCAAAGTGGAGGACGAATTGTGAAAACCCTAAACATTTTTCCTGTGGGCAGTTGCATACTGGCTTTCCTTCTGACCGTCGGCCAAGCTTGGGCCGATGGACCAGTCCGCATTCTGCTCGACAATGATTTCATCAAGGATTACGCCGACCGAGCGACGATCAAGGCCCAATTCACGATCGACAAGGCTCATGCAAGGCCTAATCCTCCCTCCAAGGATGGTGACATGCACATTGCGGGACGCGCACCGGAAATCGGTTTGGCGTGCGTTGCCGAATTGATGAACGCTAAGTATGAGGCGGACGAACTTTCAATAATTAGAGAGGAGGAAGGCAGTGGCGCTCCGGTAACCATGATCGGCGCGTGGCGGATATGGTGCGAACATGCGGGCGGGACCGCGCAAAAACAAAAGCGGGGATCCATCGGCAGCACAGCCTTTAGCACCACCAATCCGGATCATGTTTTTGAAATTCACCCCGTACTCTCCATAAATGATGAATCGAGTTCGACCGGTTGGCGGCCTATTGACGGCTTTCGCGCCAAGGACGCTCACGACTCGTTTGTGACCTACGAAAACGTGGCTTGTACGATCGTTCCTGGCGAAAACCAAACCGAAATCCGTACGGGGATGGCCGGATACAACTACGTCGAATTCGTTCTTGAGCGTGATGACGAGCATGGGCATGAAATGAAAGATGAGAGTCGAACCGTTTTTTGCAAAATCCGCGACTTGGATGGAGAACTGCTCGTCCGGAAATGCCGCGCAGTTTTCGTGAAAGGCACCGATCCATTTGAGAAGTTGGGATCATTGGACAATGGGGAGCGAATGCATGTGCTTGGTATTCCGCGTATCAGTTTGGCGCTGCTCCAATGGCGGATTGAAAACAAGGACAACGCAGAGTATCCCGATGTTCTTAAATGGAGCCTTCCCTACGAAATACTGATTGTGGGAGCTTATGGCTCTCCGGATCACGAATGAATGAACTTTCCTTCCTAATCACCCAATATCTGGAAACGATCTTTAGTTCCCGTTTATCCAACAAGAGCTTTTCCCACCTATGACCCCCAAGAATCCCAACTCCGCGACGAAAACGACCGGCACTCAGTTCATCGCCCGCTGGCCGAAACTCATCGAGGGAATGCAGGCTTCGCCCCAGGAGATGTATGCCCAACTGGAATTGTCGTTACTTTTCCGGGACATCCCGGACCTCAAGATGTCGCGAGTGGATTGGCGCGAGGGAGGGTTGTTCTCGGCCCAACGTGAATATCTCCGGATCGAGTGGAAGCGCTACATTTGCGACTACTGCGCCGCACCGTTTGGCTCGGGTTTCTTCTTTTCGTATTGGCTCGTTTTGATTCCCTTCGCGTTCACAGCTATCCACTTTCTCGGCATGGTTGTTTCCATGATGGTGCTGCCATCGGTCTTGGGGTACATGCTGACCGCTTCTCTAGGCATCAAGGCGGGACTCCTTAGTCTCTTTTTCCTCTATTTCTGCGGCATTCCTGCGCTCTGGTATTGGCTCAAGGATGGCACGATCAAGGCGGAAGGTGAATTGCAGCAGTTCCTTTTGGGGCTGACTATCTTTGGTCCAATACTGGAACTCTTTGGCCGCACTCTCACGTATTACGAACACGACAATATCTCGATGTTTCTGGCGGCCAGCCACCAAGCCTTGGTGGACGTGGTGGATGAGGCGGTCAAGGGCAAGGGACTTACACCGCTAACGGAGGCGGACAAGAAGCCAATCATGCAGGAATTCTTTCTTCGGAAAAAGTGACAGGCGATTGAATGAGCGAAAGCAGTGAACTTGCGATCCGGGAGGAAGTGCGCTTGCCCGCGACGCGCGAGGCGTTCCTGCTTGAGAACTTCAACCGTTGGGAGAAACGGGGACGCGGTTGGGAAGTTTGGGACTGGCCTGTTTACCCCGAACCGCCGTTTCGACCCTTCTTTCATTATCTCCCCCGCTACTTAAATGCCCGTCCCGTGGATGACGGGCGGAGACCGGCCCCCGAAAGTTTGCTGCTCGATAAAATCTTTAGCTGGTTCGCTCCAAAGCCAGCAACCCCGCCCGCCGTGCCGGAACCCGTGCCGGACGACGACATCATCATTGAACCAGAGCCGGAGGTTTTGGACGCCGACGATCCCATTATCGAATTGGAAATCGCCCTACCGCCGGGCCTCTTGGTGACGCCCGAGATTTCCGCCCGTTTCCTCCTGAGTCTCACTTATTGCTCACTCCCGATGAGCTACGAACTGATCGGGACATCGGACGGAATCACGGTGCAGGTGACATGCCGCGAACGGGATCGGGATACACTACGCCGACAGCTTGCCGCCTACTTCCCCGAAGCGGTCATCACCGAGCGGCAGGCGTTCCTATACGGACAATGGATACGGTGCGAGGGCGATCCGTTGGTCGTGGATTTTGGCCTCTCGGAAATGTTCTTCCGTTCACTCCGGACGTTTGGGAGTTTTGCGGTGGACCCGCTCATCGGACTCGCCGGGGCGCTTTCGGATATTCGGAAGGAAGAGATTGCGCTGTTGCAGGTCTTGTTCCAGCCGACCCGATTTCCGTGGGGAGAGAACATTTTGCGGTTGGTGTCGGATGGCGCGGGCGGCTCGTTCTTCGACGGCGGAACAGATTTGGTCAAGGCAGCGCGGCAGAAGATCAGCCAACCGCTCTATGGCGCGGTGATTCGTGTTGCATCTAAATCACCGAATGAAGGGCGACGGCTGCGAATTGCGCAGGATGCGGCCAGTGTCTTGGAACTCATGGCCTCAACCGAGAACCGGTTCATCCCCCTCACGAACGACGATTACCCCGACGAACTTCATGAAGCGTGCGTGCTCAGTCGGGCGACGTTCCGAACGGGGATGATCTTGAACGGCGACGAACTGGTGTCGCTCGTGCATTTGCCGTCGGCGTCGGTGAGGTCGGCTAAGCTGAAGCGGCAGGCGACGAAATCCAAACCCGCGCCGAAGCTTGCCCTTGGGCATGAGACGGTCTTGGGGGTGAATGAACACGAAGGAGTGACGGCGGCAGTAACGCTTTCGCCCGACCAGCGGGTAAAGCACATGCACGTCATCGGCGCGCCGGGGACGGGCAAGAGCACCTTCCTCTTGAATCTCATCATGCAGGACATTGAGCAAGTGAATGGTTTGGCCGTGCTCGATCCGCACGGCGACTTGATTGACCAAATACTGGAACGGGTGAAGGAGGAAAGACGGGAGGATGTGATTCTGCTCAATCCAAGCGATGAGAACTTCCCCATCGGATTCAACATTTTGTCAGCGCATAGCGAGGTGGAGAAGCAATTGCTGTCGTCCGATTTGGTCGGGGTGTTCAAGCGGCTCTCGACTTCATGGGGCGACCAGATGACCTCTGTGTTGGGGAATGCCATTCTCGCATTCTTGGAGAGCGAGCAAGGCGGGACGCTGGCCGATCTCCGGCGGTTCCTTGTTGAGAAAAGCTACCGCGAGGAGTTTTTGAAATCGGTCAAGGATCGCGAGGTTGTTTATTATTGGAAGAAAGAGTTCCCAATGCTCACCGGGAGTAAGTCGTTGGGTCCCCTTCTCACCCGGCTCGATACTTTTCTGCGTCCGAAACTCATTCGGCATATGGTGGCACAAAAGGAGAACAAACTCGACTTCGCCGCGATGATGAACGGCGGGAAGATCTTCCTCGCCAAACTATCGCAAGGAGCCATCGGCGAAGAGAACGCCTACCTCTTGGGTTCGCTTTTGGTTTCTAAGTTCCACCAGATTGCCCTTTCGCGTCAGGAGATGAAGGAAACCGACCGCCGCCCTTTTTATTTCTACATCGACGAATTCCATAATTTCATCACGCCCTCCATGACTCAAATCCTGTCGGGAGCGCGGAAGTATCGGCTTGGATTGATCTTGGCGCATCAAGAGCTTCGGCAGTTGGGCGGAACGTCATCGGAAATCGGTGCTTCGATTCTTTCCAATCCCTACGCGCGAGTCTGCTTTCGCTTGGGCGACGACGATGCCCGGAAATTGGAATCGGGATTCTCATTTTTCGAGTCCAAGGATTTGCAGAACTTGGGCACAGGCGAAGCCATCGCCCGAATCGAGCGGGCCGAGTATGACTTCAATCTCGCGACACCTTCGCTTGCGCGAGTGGATGAGGAGATGGGGCGATTAAGCGCGGAGACCATTCTCGAATCGTCGCGGCGGAAGTATGCCGCGCGCAAAGCCGACGTCGAGGCCGATCTGGCGAAGTCGGCGAGCGTGGATGAGGAAGATGAAGCACCGCGAGAGAAACCCAAGCGAAAACCTTTTTCAAAGGAACAGTATCAAGACTCATCTCCTGCCGAATCACAACCAACGGAAGTTCCACCCTCGTCGTCCGCATCCGCGTCCCC
>CAZPIK010000345.1:0-4449 GCA_964586185.1 uncultured Candidatus Sumerlaeota bacterium
GGGACTATTCAGCGAATGGCAGACAATCCCTAACCAGCCGTCCCACTGCGCGAGTCCGGAGAAGAAGCCGTCGTGATCCTTGTCGGAAGCCATGCCGACGACGGCGATGGCGCGAGAATCAGGAAAATGGGCGCGCATCGCAGCAGCAAAAGCACGGGCGGCGGTTGGGCAGTGCGCGGCATCGGCGATAAGGCGCGGTTCGCGCACAGATTGCTCCATCCGTCCGGGCAAACGAACTTGTGTGAGAGCGCGGATCATCGCATTGCGGTCGGGCGGAGCGATGAGATTTTTTTCCGCCAATTGATCGAACGCCGCGAGGGCGTTTTGCAGATTCTCGCCAACAAATGGACCAAGCAACGGAAGATCGAGTTCGAGCGGCTCGCCGCGAAACTCGTATTCAAGATGCATCCCTTTTGAATGATAACGCGATCCGACGAGCGGGCAGACGGCCTCGGCGAAAGTGATGGGCGAGGAGGTCTCGCGCGATCTCGACTCGAACACGCGAGTTGCTTCGCCCGCATCGGCCTGCGCTCCGACGACGCCCCATCCGCCCGATTTCAAAATCGCGGCTTTCTCACCCGCAATGGCCGTAATCGTGTCGCCGAGCAGCCGCGTATGCTCCAGACCGATGCGCGTTAAAATGACAGGGCCGGGGTCGAGGATATTAGTGCAGTCGAGTCGTCCGCCGAGTCCGGTTTCGACGACGAGCCAATCGGCTTTGGCTTCCCGCGCGGCAAGAAAATAAGTCGCCGTTAATAGCTCAAAGACGGTTTGAAATCCGTGGCGATCCTCATCTTGGGTTTCAGACAAGCCCGCGCATTGGGCAAGTAGCCGCGCGAAGTCGTCGCCGGTAATGGATTCGCCGCCGATCCGAATTCGCTCTCGATATTCCCGCAAATGCGGTGAAGTGAACGTCGCAACGCGCGCTCCTTGCGAAGCCAGCACCGCTTCCAACAGCAGGGCGGTCGAGCCTTTGCCCCGCGTCCCCGCAATATGAATGGTTTTCATTCCGCGCTGCGGATCGCCCAGTCGCGCCATCATGTTGCGGAACGCGTCCAGCGCGAACGTCTTCTCGCCGTACGCAACAGTCCCCAAAATCTTTTCATAATCAATCCGGCTATTCAGCCAATCGTACGCTTCGGCGATGTTTGCGAAGTTCAGTAACTGAGGTGGAGCGACGGGGAGGGTCATGACAAATTTAAGAAGTTAACGCAAAGGCGCAAAGATGCAGAGGCGCAAGGAAGATCGCGCCAAGCCAAATGCAACCGCGCGTATGTTCGCGCGAGAAATCGAAAACACTGCTCATAAAAATCAAAGCCTCATATAAGGAGTTGCGCCACTCGCACGCAAACGCGCTCCTTGCGTCTCTGCGACTTTGCGCCTTTGCGTTGATTTCTTCCTCGCGAGGCGTTTCCTCAGCGCCACTTTAACACGGCAGGAAAGTGAACGCCAAGACACCGATGACGAACCAAAGCGCGGCGAAGACGAGGCCATAGCCGAAAAATTTCCTGAACTCTACCCGCGCGATTCCGGCGGCGACAACCGGCCAGAAAGGTGAGATGAGGTTCCCCATCTGGTCGCCCACGCTCATCGCAAGCAGGCCGCGTTGGGGCGAAACGCCGACCGTGCGCGCCGCCTCACAGGTGATGAATCCTTGGATCGTCCATTGCCCGCCGCTGGAAGGGACGAAAATGGCCACGATGGTTCCCGAGAGCGCGGTCAGAAACGGAAACGTATAGCGCGTCGAGATCGCGGCGAACAGTTCGGCGAACCGCTCGCCGACGGTCGTGTATTGGATGAGTCCGGCAATACCCGCATAAAGATGATAAAGAACGATCACCGCCCAACACGAAAGCGTTGCTTCGCGCAGCGCTCTTGAAAATCGCTCGACCGTTCCATGCAGCAAAAAACAAAGCGCGAGAAGGATCGTATTGAGCGCGTTCAAATCGAGGCTTTTATCTTTTACGATAAAATGGAGATAGAGCCAGCCGACCAGCGCGAGAATCGGGATGACGAACACCCACCGACTCCGCTCGACCCGCTCGGAAAAATGGAGATGCCCCGCCTCCGATCGCTCGATAAGCGAGGCGTCCTCCGGAAGATGCGAAACATCGGCCAATTTTTCCGCGTCGGGAAACGCCGATAGAGGCTGAGCGCTTTTCGGAAGCAGAATTCGCGCGACGATAATGAGCGCGACGATAAAAATCAGTGTGTGAAGAATCGCAGCGGGAGAACCGATCGTCGAGCGGAGCGACATGACGCCGATTTCCTTTTGAAGGAAATGCCCTTCGGTCGCCATGAGAAGCGGCGCGCTTGCGGAAAATCCGAACTGCCAGACCGATCCCGCCGCGCCCATCGCCGCCAGAAGAAACGGAAAATCCACTTGGATTCCCTTGCGCTCGGCCTGCCGACAGAAGTGAATGGCGACGAGCGGTCCCAGCGCGATGCTGAGTCCCCAATAGAAGTAAGCCATGAAACAGGTGAGGAGAATCGAGAACGCGACTACCTGAGTCTTGCTTGAAGGAATCTCCGATAGCGCGGCGACGATGGCTTTGAAGAGCGGCGTCGCAGCCAGAACGCCCGACAGCACAAGAATGAGCGTCACCTGCATCGTGAACGGCAGGAGCATCCACAAACCTTGATAATAGGCGTCCATCGTCGTGGCGAGGGAGTTGCCGAGCGCGAGCGCCGCGATGAATAGAACGGCAAAAAGCGCGACCGAGGTCGAAAGCGCGTCGGGCACGACCCGCCCCATAAAATCGGCGAACCGCGCGATGGCGTCACGCTCCAGAGCCTCTGGGGTTTCCCGATTCATAATGCGCGTTTCCTTTTGAACCCTGCCTCTGTCTGCAATGGTTCGACACTTTAACGGGAGCGCAGAGCATTTGAAATTTGAAATTTCAGATTTGAAATATCCCATTTACGGTTTCTGCCAGCGCGGTGGAATTCAAATGCGATTGCGAATACGATAACGGGGACGTATATGAACTTGAAATTTCAAGCCCCGAACGATTGCCATTCGACCGAACTGGTCAACGATGATTCGATCTCCGTTAACCCACGCATCTCGATGCTGCTTCAAATCGTGGCATGGGGCTTTGTAGCCTTTACGCTCGGCAAGCACGGCATCTATCGTCCGCTGACGATCCATGGCGTGGATTATCCGAAGCATTGGCTCGCGGCTCGCGCAGTGCTGGAAGGAAAGAGCGTGTATGAAGGTCCGGAATTGTGGCTCGGTTTTAATTACCCACAATGGAGCGCGCTGGTCACGTTTTGGCTCGGCTGGTTCGATATCGAGACCGCGCAAAACGTCTGGAAAATGATGCACCTACTGTTCGTTGTCGGTTGTTGGGGCTTGGCCGCGCGAGGTTTCCGCCCCGCAGTGTTGACCGCGAACGGAGCTTTGCCCAAACGTGAAAAAGAGTTGGAGCCATTACAGAGATTCATTGCGGAAGGTATCGAGCGTCACTGGTTATTGATCGCGGCGTTTCTCGTTGCCGCGTTTAATCCCCTCGTTTCGGGTTCGCTTTTTTTGGGGCAAATCGAGCCGCTGAACGCACTCTTGGTTATGGCCTTTCTCGCGGCGTTACTCTCCGGTCGCGAACGTCTTGCGGGCGCAACTTGGGCGATGATGTGCCTCACGAAGATGATGCCCGTCATCCTCATCGTGCCGTTTTTGCTCTGGCGGAAGTGGCGCGTTTTGCAGGGATGGATCGGATTCATGGCGGCCTATTTTCTGGCGCTCGTCGTCACGGGCCGCGTCGGGTATGAATGGTTCTTCGTCACCGTCGCCATGGAGAAAATCAGTTTTCATTGGCAGTACATTTCGATTTCTCCCGCGCGGCTGCTCATGCTCCTTTTCGCACCGGAAAGTTGGCTGGAGGATCAGGCGACGTACGACCGCTGCGTAGGTGTATGGATTTTGACCGCTGGATCACTCTATGTCACGTTAACTTGGCAACTGCGTCGTCGCGGGGTTGAATTGTTGCGAGCCATTGAAGTGGGCCTTGTGTTTGTGCCGATCTTATCGCCGTTGCTCGAATCCCACCATTTTGCGTGGATGATCCCGCTCATGTTTTTGCACCTCGCGCGGTGGTCACGCGGGGAGATGTCAAACACGATGGCGCTCATCCTTGCTCTCGGCTGGTGGATCATCAACATGGAGCAATTCGTTTACAATTTCGCGCGGGTCTTCACCACGAAATGGCATCAGTTCCCGCCGCTTGCCGGAGCGTTAATCTTGACGGCGGCCACGATCTTTGATTCGCTAAGGAAGCGCGCGCCCGGCTCCCCGGCGGTCGAGCGGACAACATGAAACCTCCAAAAAATCGCGCCGCATCCAATCCAAAAGCGAAGTCTTCCGCGCCTGTTTGGGCGAAGGGAAAAAACTCGAACGCCGATCCCGCTGACGCTGCGCTTTGCGTCGCTTACTGTGCCGGACGCGACGTA
>CAZPIK010000346.1:0-4429 GCA_964586185.1 uncultured Candidatus Sumerlaeota bacterium
TGGATTGCCTCCGCTTGAAGCAATGTCGCGCGGCATTCCGGTCATCAGTTCGCGCCGCCGTCCCATGACCGATCTGCTCGGCGACGCGCCCCTTTGGTTCGACCCTGCCGATTCGGCAACCCTCTGGCGCGCGCTCGATATGCTCTCCGACAATCGTTCGGTTGCAGAAGCCGCAGCATCCAACGGCCGCAAACAAGTAGCGAAATATAGCTGGGCGAAATGCGCCCAAGAGACGTTGAAACTTTATCGAGATTCGCTTTGAACTGGTAAATCCGCGTGCGCTCGTCGAAAATGCGGCGATTCTGCTTTGACCGGAGTTTGCATCACCATGTCCGCTGATAAATTCAAAAGCATGTTCCGCGAATACGACATTCGCGGACGACTCGCGCCCGACGAACTCACACTTGAATCGTGTGATCGAATCATTCGCGGTTACGCGGCGTTTCTGATTCGTCGCGGGATTACGCGCTCGGTTCTCGGTTACGACAACCGAAAGGATTCGCCCGCCTTCGCCGAGGTCGCAAAAAAAGCGCTCGTCGAATCAGGGATCGAAGTTCTCGACATCGGTCTTTCGCTCAGCCCAGTCATGTATTTCGCGCAGTATCATTTGAAAAGCCAAGGCGGCGTGATGGTCACGGCCAGCCACAATCCCGACGGCTGGCTCGGCTTTAAGCTCGCGTATGACTACTCAAAAACCCTTGGCCCCGACGAAATCAAGGAACTTTACGCGATCATTGAGAAGAACGATTACGCCAAGGGAAGCGGAAGCGTGAAAGAGGTCAACGTTCGCGACGCCTATATTGATGCCGTCGTGAGTCGTATTAAAATGAACCCGAAAGCCCCGCCGATGCGCGTCGTCATTGATTGCGCGAACGGCGGCGCGGGCGTTTTTGCCTACGAAATTTTCCAACGCTTGGGCTGCATGACCTTTCAACTCTATTGCGATCCCGACACGAGCTACCCCAATTATTTTCCCAATCCCTCGGAGATGAAGGCGCGCAAACGACTCAAAGAAATCGTCACGCATCCTTACATCAAGGCCGAAATCGGAATGGGCTTTGACGGCGACGGCGACCGCATCGGCGTACTCGACGAGAACGGCGAAAACGTTTGGAGCGATGTTGTGCTTCTCATGCTCGCCAAAGGTTTGCTCGAGAAAAAGCCCGGCGCGACCATCGTCTTCGACGTGAAATGCACGCAAGCTCTGCCCGAGGAAATCTCGCGACTCGGCGGCGTGCCGGTCATGTGGAAGACCGGACACAGCCTCGTCAAAGCCAAGATGCACGAAACGGGCGCGGCGCTCGCAGGCGAACGGAGCGGCCACATCTTTGTCGCCGAAGGATATTACGGATTCGACGACGGCCTTTTCACGGGAGCCAAGTTAATCGAATACCTTTCTTACCAAGGCAAGCCGATCTCAAAGGTCGTGGCGGAACTTCCGCAATATATCACGTCGCCGGAAATCAAAGCCCACTGCGCGGACGACGTGAAATACGGAATCGTGGATAAGCTCGTCGCCGAATTCAAAAAGGAATTTGGCAATAAGGTTATAGACATCAACGGCGCGCGGGTCGTCTTTGAAGATGGATGGGGCTTGGTCCGCGCTTCGTCAAACCTTCCCGAACTCGTCCTCATCTTCGAGGCCAAGAGCGAAAAACGAATGCGCGAAATCCGCTCGCTCTTCCGCGAACGCCTAGGCAAATTCCCAGAAATCGCAACCCATTGGGAAAACGATCTCGACTGAGAGCCGTGCGATGGCGCAAAAAAACGGCATTGCCCGCTGGCGCAATCGGCTGTTGCTCCTTGCGATCTCGGTTTTTCTAACCTTATCTCTGGCTGAGTGCGCGTTTCGCGTGACTGTCCGCAGCAACTACCGTCGCGTGATGACGCAATCCTCGCATCCGCTTTTCGATTTCAAATACGGCGCGCCTTTCGAATACGGACTGCATCCAAATGCTCGTGGAATAGGGCATCTCGCGCAAAAACCCGAAGTCGAATGGAACTATCAACTGAACAAAGATGGTTTTCGGGGACGCCCCATCGGCAAAAAAAGGCCTGGCGTCTCGCGCGTGCTCGTCATCGGTGATTCATATCCCTTCGGTTGGGGAATGAACGAAGGAGAACCGCCTTTTCCGTCGCGACTCGAAACAATGCTGAACGCCGATTCGCCTACAACTCGCGTGGAAGTCATCAATGCCGCCGTGCCTGGGTATGGGACACTCCATGAATTCCATCTGCTAAAAAACACATTGCCTATTGCTATGCCCGACATCGTAGTCTGGACATTCGTAATGAATGACGCGGAACCGCAACAAAGTGTCCCCATCAATCCCGATGTTGAGTACCAATATTGTTGGTCATGGTTGTGGTCGCGAATCGAAGCGGGACTGCTTACGCGATTTCCAAGTCTTTCAGACTATTTTCACGATGAACGGTATCTCCACGACTACGACTACCGAAAAGGTTTTGCGCCCGGTAGTCCAAAAGCCCAGACCGCAAAAAAATGGCTTCGCATCGCCGATGGAATCCTCCGGTCGGATGATTTCCCTATCCCTATGCTTCTGGTCATCATCCCCGACTTCTACTGGCCGTTCGACGACAAATACCCGTTCACGGAAATTCACAAAACTGTCGCGTCGTGGGGCGAAGAGATGAAAGTGGAAACGCTCGACCTCTGGCCGTATTTCAAGGGAATGGATCACAAAAAGCTTTGGATCGAGGGCGACGGGCATCCGAACGCCGAAGCCCATGAACTCATCGCAAAGCAGATCGCAGCACGGTTGAAACCCATGCTCGATGAGCAACAGAATAAACCAAAATAAACGCGCTGCGATCCAGCTTGAATCTCGACTCGACTCCCTTCATGCTTGAAGCCTTGTCCGCGCGAGGGAATCCCCTTCGCCGCGTCATCCGAAAAATCCCCCTCCGGTTCCTCTCATGCTCCGCGTTTTGCTGCTCCTGCCCTGCGCTCTTTGGCTCGCCGGATGTTCTTACATCTCGGTCTCCGAGGATCCTTATTTCGACCGTGAAGCCTATGCGGCTCATCCGCCCCGCAGCTTGGCCATCGCTCCATTCGTCAACAACGTCGAGTATGAAGAAGCGGGATTGGCCGCGCGAAAGGCCGTTTATAGCGCATTCTCCACGCTCAATTACAAGGACGTCGAAATGGAAATCGTGGATCGCCATATCCACGAACTCGCCGTCACAGCGAATAAGAAACCGGAGGAACTAGACCGTTGGTATATCGCCCAGCCCGAACTCGCCGACGCCGTCATGTTTGGCGAAGTGCAAAAACTCTCCCGTCTTTTTCTTCTGTTCTACTCCCAGATTCGTGTGGATTTGGATTTGATCGTCGTGGATACAGCGACAAAAAAGTATCTCTACCGAAATCATTTCATAACGCGCAATCGGCAGTTCAATCTCCCTTCGAGTTGGTTCGGCATCGGCAGCAGTTTTCTTTCTTCGATCTGGCACATGCGCGGCGATCAAGTCGAGCGTTCCATGGACGCCGCCGCCAAAGCGCTGGAAGAAAAATATCAGGAAACTCTCGATAGCAATCTCACCGATTCTTCGCGAATGGCGGAAATCGTGATTGAAACGCCACGCAAGGAGATTAAAGCCGGGGATCAGATTACGATCAAGGTTAAGACTCTCAAACATAGAAATGTCTCCGCATCCATTTCCATTGCATCCTTGAACATCATCATCCCGCTTTCCGAAACCGCTCCCGGCGAATATTTGGGTTC
This sequence comes from uncultured Candidatus Sumerlaeota bacterium, assembly GCA_964586185.1. GTDB lineage: Bacteria > Sumerlaeota > Sumerlaeia > MVZB01 > JAJFLK01 > CAZPIK01. The sequence goes on from CAZPIK010000346.1 coordinate 3,747, forward strand.
TTACTCGATTAAGAACGGCGACAACGCGCGGTTTACTTACGCAAAAATTCACATTGGAGATCCCGCAAAACCGGGCGAAGAGTTGGTGTTCTCCGCCGATGATCAACCCTTTGTCATTGATACGATTCCACCCGTTCCTTGGGAAATTCGATCATGGCAATCCACTGACAAAGGAATCATGCTTCAATTCGCGCGCTCGGAATTGATCTCCCCATCCAGCGATCGTGCTGCGCTCGTCTCTTCGGAGGATCCGCGCCCCGTCCTCTTTTATCTGTATCGTGGAGCCGTCGGCGGCGAACTGAAGCTCTTGGGACAAAGCGATAATGCGGAATTTGTGGACGTAACAGCCCACCCCGGACAACAATATGAGTACGCGCTTATCGCCGAAGACGCAGCCGGAAATCGGAACGCGCCTTCATCCAAGAAAATTACGATTCCATCTCAACCATGACCGCTCCCAATACCCCGCCACCCTCAGCCCCGACCAGTCGTTTGCGCCGCTGGATGTTTTTCTTTCTAAAAATTGCGCTCGCCCTTTTCGTCGCGTTCATCACTCTCGCCCTTTATCTCCAAACCTCCCATGCCTTCACGTCGCTCTGGCTTCCGCTCGCTAAAACCGCGTCGGGCGGCACGCTCGAAGCCACGAGCGGATCCATTTCTTTTGGAGGCAAGCTCCAAATGGA
>CAZPIK010000347.1:0-4412 GCA_964586185.1 uncultured Candidatus Sumerlaeota bacterium
GGATCAATCACGGATTCACGTTCCTCTTAACCGCCGTAGGCGGTGACGTAATAAAGCGAAGCGTGAGCGTAGCGAACGCTGGAATCGCGAGGCCGCCCCAATCATCAAGCCCCGGAACGGGGCGGCGGAAATCCAATTTTAATGCCCACCAGAAAAATGATGTGCACCCGGCCAAACTCGATTCTGATATGGCGTGTCTTGTAAGTGGGAAGCGCGGAGTCTGCCCGTGAGGAGCGGCTTGCCTTTCAATGAGTCGGAGCCGTATGATACTGACGGTTATTGAGTTGTGAATTTGGGATTTGAAAAGGGAACGACAATGGCGACGCAAAATTGGGGATCATGGATTCGGATGGGGCTTGCGACGGTGGCCTTAAGTTTTGGAGGAAACGTCTTGGCTGACGATGCGCCCTCCGCTTCGCCGACGTTCACTAAGGACATCGCGCCGATCCTGCACAAGAATTGCGCCGAGTGCCATCGCCAAGGGCAAATTGGCCCGATGTCGCTGGTCAGCTATGACGACGTCCGGCCTTGGGCAAAGTCGGTTAAAAAGACCGTCGCCGAGCGTTCCATGCCCCCTTGGTTCGCCGATCCGGCTATCGGTCATTTCAAAGATTCAAAAGTTCTTTCTGCTGAGCAGATTGCTCTGATCACCAAATGGGTGGATCAAGGCGCACCCAAAGGCGAGGGCGAAGCTCCAACGCCGCCCGAGTTCAAGGACAACGTTTGGCGGATGGGAACGCCTGATCAAGTGTTCGAAATGCCCGAGCCGTTTACGGTTGCCGATGAAGTCGAAGACCTTTACCAAGTTTTTGTCATTCCTTCCGGACTTACTGAGGACAAATGGGTCGTCGGAACAGAATTGCTTCCGAGTGCGTATGAAGTTGTCCATCACATTCTAGTTTTCATCGCGCCGGGGGATCTTGATGTTAATGCGCTAAAGGAAGAACTAAGTGAAGAACAAGCGGACGGACAAGATGGAAGCGCATTCGAGAAACAAGGCAATAAGGAACGGCGTCGTTCGAGCGGAATGGGCGCAGGGCTTTTTGCAAAGTTCGGTCCCGGAACGAATCCCGAAATCTGGCACGACGGACGCGGGCGTAAAATGACCAAAGGGTGCAATATCATTTTCCAAACGCACTTCCATAAGACGCCCGGAGCGGGAACGGCAAAGATCGAACGCTCAAAGCTGGCGGTCAAATACGCGAGCGGACCGGTCGAACACCCGATCACGACGGCTTGGATCGTGAATCCGACGTTCAGGATTCCTGCGGGCGATCCGAATTACGAGGCGGTCTCATCCTTTCGGTTTATTGACGACGGACAGATTTACGCGCTGACTCCTCACTTGCACATGCGCGGAAAAGATTTCCATTACGAAGCCGTTTATCCCGATGGAACAAAGCAGACTCTTCTCAGCGTGCCCAAATGGAATTTCAACTGGCAGCTTTCGTATGTGTTTCAAGAGCCGATTTCTATTCCCAAAGGGACCAAAATCCGAGCCGTTGCTCACTGGGATAATTCGAAAGATAATCCAAACAATCCCGATGCGACCATTGACGTTTCTTGGGGCGGACCCTCTACGGACGAAATGATGATCGGATTTATGGATTACACCTATAACCGATTGAAAAAGCATCAAGGGCAATACGGTTTGCCGGAGGGATTAAGTCCGTTCGGAGTCGGTGGCGACGAAAAGCAGGGGGAAAATTTCCGCAAGCAGTTTCAGGAGCGCCGCAAGAAAGCCCTCGAGGAACGACGCGCCAAACAGGCCAGCGGGTCATCCAACGCGGGGGAATAACCCCGTCCGTGCAGCACGGTCAGCCTTCGGTTTCGTATTTTTCCGTTTGTAGTCGGATCGCTTGAACGATCGCTTCGGTCAGGCGTTTAGCTTCGATGCGTCTCTCCGTAGGAGTTGGCGCAGGTTTCGGATATAGCGGCGGAAGATAAGCGACTTGAATCTTGAAAAACGGCCGTGGTCCGGCGTCGCCTCTCGGCCATGCGCGGTTTGCGCCCCAGAGGCAAACCGGCACGATGGGAACATTGGCTTTCATTGCGAGGCGGGCAACTCCCTCGCGGAAAGGAAGCAGCTTCCCGTCGTAAGACCGCTCTCCTTCCGGGAAAATTCCGACGCTTTGTCCGCGCTTTAGAAAATCGAGCGCATCACGGTAACCGGAGGAATCGCCTCCACTGGGATCGAGCGGAAACGCCCCCCAATCGCGAATGAAGCGCTCGAACAAGCCGCCGCAGAACAGTTCATCCCAGGCCATGAATTTGATCCGATGATCGTGTCCTAATCCGACCAGCGGCGGATCGTAATAGGATTGGTGATTCGCGGCCATGATGAAAGGCGCGGTCGGGATATTTTCAACGCCGTCAAAGCGGGTTCCGTGAACCCACCGAAAATAGAATCGGCTGAAGCTCCGGAGGAAAGGCTCGAACCGCCGTGGCGCCAACGATTCTGGGGGAAGCGAATCCCAGATGGATTTCTTAAGAGGCAAATTTTGGTCGTGGGTCATTTCAAATGCTCAGCTTGGCTTCAGAGCGTTAAAGCGTGAACTTGGAGTAAGGTAAATAAAGCGTCGTCAATTTGCGAATCCGAACCGCACAGACAAAATGAATGAAACGTGGGATCGCGCAGAGATTGACAAAGGCATGAACCTAGTTTAGCTTGGACTTCCGTGATCGGGAATCGGCGACGATTCGAGATCGCGGATTTTTTTTGCCTTGCTCGCGGGATTTTACGAGTCTCGCACCGCCAATTCTGCAGGGCCGATTCACACGAAACCTGGGGCGTCATCATGGAATCCAAAAAGATATTGGGTTGGCTCTTTGTTTTTGCGGTCATCATTGCGATTATCGCAGGTGCAATCACTTATGGCTTTTTGAAATTCAAGGAACACGGCGCGGGGCAAGATTTGCAACTAGCTCGTTCGTTTCTCGATCAAAAAAAATTTGAAGAAGCCGCGGGAATGATTGACGCCATCATGGCGAGAACCAAGCCGACGGATGATTGGCATCCTGTCTTGCTGGCTATGCTTGAACTTTACGAAAGCCAAGGTGACGATGCCAAAGGACGTGACGCCGCCGAGGCGTTATTGACTCCAGATGCCGATCCGAAAAGTCAGCCGGTTCTCCGCGCGCGAATTTACCTCGCCAAACTCGCGCTCAAAGCGGGCAAGGCGAAGGATGGCGCCGCGCATTACACCGCCATTCTCCAAGCTGCGGGGAATGATGGAGAGGGCGCGGATATCGCTTCATACGGTCTCACCCGAATTCGGTTCGAGCGCGAAGGGGGAACAACCGAGGTGCAGCAGCAACTGGCCGATTTGGTTGAACGTTATCCCAATAGCGAGGTCAAAGACGAGATTGAGGCCACGCTCGGCGAGATCAACATGCAGGGGATTTTTACGCAGGAATTGTCCGAGGGAGACGAACTTTACGTCATCAAGAAAGGCGATAGCATCGCCTCGATTGCAAAAAAACATAAGGTGTCGGAAGAGTTAATCCAGCGGGTCAACGGGATCGGTTCGGCGCGCAATCTCACCATTGGTCGTCGGCTCCGAATTCCCAAAATGGATTTCTCGCTGCTTGTGGACAAGAGCACCAACACCATGGTGCTTTTTAACAATGGAAAGTTTTTCAAGAAGTACCGCGTGCGGACGGGCAAGGTGGATTACATGACCCCCGTCGGCGAGTATGTCATCGGCTCGAAGGTAAAAAATCCTGTTTGGAAAAACCCAAAAACGGGACGCAGCTTTCCGGCTGGCGATCCCGAAAACGAACTCGGCACGCGCTGGATGGGATTTCAATCCGAGTCGAGCCTTGGCATTCACGGCACGATAAAACCTGAAACAATCGGAACCTACGCATCGAATGGCTGTGTCGGGCTTTCGATGCCCGACGTCGAGGAACTTTTCGATCTCGTCCGAATCGGAACGCCGATTAAAATCATTGGAAAATTAAACAAAGAACTATTGAAAGAAGAGACAGTGGAGACGAATTGAGATTGAAACTATGGCGAAAAAGATAAAATTGGCGCTCCCCAAGGGGAGTCTTCAGGATTCGACTTTCAAGTTGTTCAAACTTGCAGGATTCGATTTCAGCGTCTCCAGCCGTTCTTATTTGGTCGGTTCGGATGATCCCGAAGTCGAGGCGTTGCTCATCCGTCCGCAGGAAATGGCGCATTATTTGGAGCAGGGCAAATTCGATGTCGGTCTTACGGGTTATGATTGGATCGTCGAATCGGGAGCGAAGGTGCACGAGGTCGCCGCACTCAATTATTCCAAGGTTTCGATGCGTCCCGTCCGTTGGGTGCTCGCGGTTCCTGAAAAGAGTTCTATCAAGTCCGTCAAAGATTTGAAGGGAAAGCAAATCGCGACCGAGGTCGTGAACATCACAAAGCAATATTTGAA
>CAZPIK010000348.1:0-3068 GCA_964586185.1 uncultured Candidatus Sumerlaeota bacterium
TTCGCGATACGGTCGCCTATCTGAAAACCGCGCGACCCAAAGTCGTCGTCCTCATTGACTACCCCGGCTTCAACCTCCGACTGGCCAAGCAAGCCCACGCGCTCGGAATCAAAGTCGTCTATTACGTCATCCCACAAGTTTGGGCGTGGCACAAAAGCCGCGTGCATCAACTCCGCAAACACACAGACCGCGCGCTCGTCATTTTTCCATTCGAGGAAGGCTACCTCGAACAGGCCGGAGCGTCGGTCGAATACGTCGGCCATCCGCTCCTCGACATCATGATCCTTACGATGGGGCGCGACGAAGTGTTCGAGAAGTTTGAACTCGATCCGGCAAAAAAATTAATCGGCCTCCTCCCCGGAAGCCGCAAACGCGAAATCGAGAACTTGCTTCCGATCATGCTCGAAGCGGCGGAGATGATCCAAGCGCGGATGCCTGATACCCAGTTCGTCATCCCGCGCGCGGCATCCGTGCGTGAAGATCAACTCACCCGACTCATCGAACGAAGCGCGGTCAAAGTCAAAATCGTCGATTCATTCCGTTACAACGTCCGCGCGGCAATGGACTTCGCGCTCGTCGCTTCCGGAACCGCGACGCTCGAAACGGGCTTGCTCCTAACGCCGATGGCGATCCTCTACCGCGTTCCTTATCTAACGTGGTTCATCGGCAAACTGCTCGTCAACATTCCATATATAGGGTTGGTTAACATCGTCGCGGGTGAAATGATCGCGCCGGAACTTCTGCAAGACCAATGCACCGCCCAAAACTCCGCTGAGACCGCGATCAAAATCCTCTCGGATCCCAAAAAAATCGAACGCACCAAACGCCAATTGCGCCGCGTCAAAGACAAAATGGGCGGCCGCGGTGCCAGTCTCGCAGCAGCCACGGCGATTTTGAGTTTATTGGATACACCGACGAAATAGCTCGACCCATATTGACATCCCACCCTTCCCTCGCCTATAGTCTTGGGGTTTGGCCGCCGAAATGGACATTTAGGCAGGGCTGACGACGACTCACGAAGGGGCAAACGCCATGAAAGACGGCATCCATCCGAAATACGAGCTGACCTCGATCAAGTGCGCCTGCGGGGCGACTTATACCGTCCGCGCGACCAAGGCGATCAAGAAACTCGAAATCTGCGCCGCCTGCCACCCGTTCTTCACGGGCAGGCAAAAGTTCGTGGACTCCGCCGGTCGCGTCGAAAAATTCAAGCAGCGTTACAAGCAATTCGCCGCGCCCGCCGCGAAGTAGCTTCCGGTACGGGCCGTGTCAACTATCCCCTCGCCCATCGGCGATGTGGAATTGTTTCGTTATAACTTCATCCAACTCTTTGAGCGCGAGCCGGAAGTCATCGGCCGCGGTCCGGGTCGAGTCAATCTCATCGGCGAGCACATTGATTATCTCGGCGGACGAGTCATGCCGATCGCAATTGACCGCGCCGCACATGTCGCCATTTCACGAAATCAATCGAACCAAATTCGACTTCGTGCTTCCCAATATCCCGCTGATCGCTTCGAAGTTGATATAGGTGCGATCGAGCGAGTGATCAATCCAATCTGGGTCAATTATCCGCTCGGAGTCATACACGAATTCCGCAAACTAAGAGTCGCATTGAGCGGTATGGATATTCTGATCGAAGGCGACGTTCCCGCCGGATCAGGCCTCAGCAGTTCAGCGGCGGTCGAAGTCGCGACGGCCTTCGCCTTGAACTTGCTAACAGACAATAAGCTCTCGCCAGCCGAGCTTACCCGTCTCGCTCATCGCGCGGAAACTCAGTTCGTCGGTGTGCCGTGCGGGATCATGGATCAAGCCGCAAGCGCACTCGGTCGGAAGGATCATGCGCTCTTGCTCGATTGCGCGACGGATGAACTAAACCCGGAATATGTTCCGATTGGTGAAGAGGTAGCGTTTGTCGTCGCGCACTCCGGAAAATCGCGTCGTCTGGATGAATCGCCCTACGAGCGACGGGTTGAGGAATGCAAACTCGCGCTAAACGAAATCAATTCGCACGTTCCGAATCCCTATCCTCATCTCTGCGCCGTTCCGCCCGAAGTTCCCGATTCGATTCACGCGCAATTGAATTTGCAGGGGTCGCCCGCGCCGGTTTGGTTCCGCCGCGCACAACACACCATTGAAGAACAACAACGCGTCGGACAATTTGCTCAAGCAGCCTCTCGATCCGATTGGTCCCGCGCGGGGGAAATCATGAAAGCAAGCCACGCGAGCCTGCGCGATCTTTACGAGGTTTCCTGCCACGAGCTTGATGCTCTGGTGGATTGGATACGGGCTTTACCGAATGTATACGGCGCGCGACTAACCGGCGCGGGATTCGGCGGATGCGCCCTCGCGCTCGTCCGCGCCAACGCCGCCGAAGAAATCGCATCTAAGATCGCCGATGAGTTTCAACGTCCCCGCCAGATCGAACCGCTGGCTTTCGCCTGCCGCGCAGAAACCGGCGCATCGGCGATACGAATCGCATGAAGCTCAGAATGAAACTTGATCGCGCATCGAAACATCTTCAGCGCCAAAGGCGCGCACCATTGCCAGCCTAGGGCATCGCCCTAGGTAAACGACCGCCCTAATTCGCGAGGGCTGTAAGCCCGTTCCAATTCGGTCGGGCTTACAGCCCTTGAATTCAAAACGAGCATACCTGGGGCGTTGCCCCAGGCTAGTATAGATTCGCGCCTTTGGCGCTCGAAGAATCCGTCAGTTGCCATGCAATGGAGAAAGAACTGATGACGGATTTAAGAGACGCAAATATGGAGAAGCGTTGGCAGATTGTCCCACCAAATCTCACCGCGACGCATCTACCACTCTTCCTTGGGGAGACTTGAATACTGAATCTTTTCAAGAACGGGATCCAAACCGTGATCGCCCGCCGTTCGAAGCGCTTGATCGAGCCGTAAAGTGACTTCGGCATCCGATTTCTCCTCGATCAACATCTTGAGCGCTTGAGCATAAAGCGCATCGCGCGAGACGCCAAGAGATTGGGCAAGCCGTTCGGTCTCATCAAAAAGTGGATTGGGAATGGTGATAGAGGTCTGCATTTCTGATTTTAGGCACGACGC
>CAZPIK010000348.1:3078-4396 GCA_964586185.1 uncultured Candidatus Sumerlaeota bacterium
TCTTGCCGAACTAAGGGGCTTGTGGAAGGCTTTAGAAAAGTCCAGTGAGGGGAGGGAAATTACTTGGGATCACATGAATTAATAAAGAAGTCCCTCAATGAACTTGTCGCAGAAGGAAAACGCCTGTTTGAAACCTTTCGCGATAAGAAAATGGGACTAGATCACCATTTCGAATACCAGGCTTGGTACTCACAGGCACTAAAGGCCGTCCAGCAACTTGCACCTGATCGGTACGATGAGTTCCGCAAATTCTATGAGACCGACCCAAAACGGAAATCACTTGTTTCCTCAAACTACGTCATTCAGGACTATCTAAAATTTCGCGTAATAGGTGGTAAAGATAAGGATGAGCTTTACGAAGGTCGTCATGCTGCTGTGGCGATCCATAACCAACTCGCGATTCTTGCCTCCCTTTCCACGCGCATTGATTCTGTTTTGGCTAACATCGAGGCACATCTACTTGCTAGTTTTCAGGATGCCGAGCTTTCGACTGCAAGAGACTTAGTTAAAACCAGTCCCCGTGCTGCTGGTGCGTTGGCTGGTGTTGTACTCGAAGACCACCTTCAGAAGGTCGCCAATGCTCGTGGGATCAAAATTGCCAAGAAATCTCCGACGATTGGCGATCTCAATAATCCGCTTAAGGACGCAGTCGCCTACGATATTCCCACATGGCGGAAAATATCGTGCCTCGCTGATATTCGAAATCTTTGCTCCCACAAGAAGTCGGTGGAACCGAAAGCAGAGCAGGTAATAGAGTTAATTGACGGTGTGAATTGGGTCATCAAGAACGTGTCGTAATCACACCATCAGCAAACCCCGACATTCAAACGCAAATTCTATTCTCCGTGCCTCTGTGACTCTGTGGTGAAAACGTATTCCGCTAGACGCTGGTAGGCTTCGAACGCCCTTCACGGAAATCGTAAAGGTATTCGTCCAAATCCACCTTCAGGACGTTGTTGATGAGGTTGGTCGCGACCATGAGTCCCGCGAAGGCGGTCAAAGCAACGATCTGTTCGGCGGTGAATTGCTTGGCGACGTTCTCATACACGTCGTCGGGGACGCGGTTGCCGGGCTTCACGATCGCGCGGCCAAAGGCGACGAGTGCATCCCCTTTTTCATCCAAGGAGAGCGAATCGGGATTGTCGCCTGATTCGATCAAGATGCGGCGCATGAACGTCGTGCAAATAAGGCAATCGCTTTCGGACGAAATCGTGTGGGCGAATATGATGGCGAGCCGCTGACCCAAGAACGGCTTCACTGTTTCGAAAAGCGGATACCATTCCATGAGCGAATGATAAGCCTGCGGCGAATGCAGAAG
>CAZPIK010000349.1:0-4395 GCA_964586185.1 uncultured Candidatus Sumerlaeota bacterium
ATTTTTCGTGTCAACCTTGGTGGTCAAAGCTTGTGCCTTGCTTACCTTCTTGTTGGGATATGGGTAATGACAAGCTGAAAAGCCCGCCCTCCGTTCACAATTGCTCTCGACATTATGAATCATTGGACCTGTCCAGCCAGAGCCGATCATTGGTTCAACAATCACTACAAACAATATTTCCAAGAACCACTATGGACCTTTTGCTTTTTCACAATCCTTGTTTTCAATCTGTGCAATCTGCGCAATCTGCGGACGACTGCGTTAGTCTTGACTTCGCGTGAAGGGGCATCATACCTTTTCAGGTCGGTCACGGAATGAACTTGAGGAGGATCGCATAGCGTTTCCTATATGAAATGTATCGCCTACAAAGCAGGTTACAAATACCAGCTCAAGCGGGATTATACCGACGTCATCCCCATACAGCCTCCCGTTCGTTGCGATATCACGTTTGTTGTCCTGGAGACCGATGGGTCGCTCTTTATTAAAAATGGTTATGCATGGGACGGCCCATCGGGACCGACCCTTGATACGCTGAATTTCATGCGCGGCTCATTGGTTCACGATGCGCTATACCAGCTCATGCGAGAAAGACAACTTGATCGGACTATTTATCGCGAACCCGCCGATCGCCTGCTCCAGCAGATGTGCATTGAAGACGGAATGACTAAACTCCGAGCGTGGTGGGTGTATCAAGGTGTAAGGCAATTCGGCGATCCCTCGGCAGATCCTGCGAATGATAAGCCGCTCACTTTTGCTCCCAAGGAATGCTCATGAGCGAGCTTTCCCAATCGGATACAGGCACGACAGGCGACGGAATTTCCGTGGAGCCAACGGCGTCATTTACAAGGCTTGCTCTGGCCGTCGGACTCATTTCAGCGGCGGTATTGCAGCTTGAAATCCTTCTGACCCGATTTTTCTCCGTACTCTTTCTCTACCACTATTCCTTCTTTGCCGTCTCGCTCGTGATGTCAGGTTTGACACTCGGGGGACTTTTTGCGACTCGTCTCAAGGTGCAGAGTTTGTCCGAGTCGGAATTCGTGCGCGCGCTTGCGAAATCAGCTTTGCTATTTTCGGTGGGGACGGTTCTCGCAATTGGATTCATGGTCGTCCTGCCCGCGCAGGATTTGACGGAGACGCCAAGCCTCTGGCGGATCGGCGCGCAGGCGCTCGTGTTTCTTCCCGGTTTTACGGCGGCGGGATTTTTTCTCGCGGCGGCATTGGCTCGCGTTAAGAGCGCGATCGGAACGCTCTATGCCGTTGATTTGGCGTGCGCGGGGATGGGTTGCGTGGCTTCGATTCCGCTGATGCGCGTCGTTCAGGGACCCGCCGCCGCGCTCGTCCCGGCGGTTTGCGCTTCGCTTGCGGCAGCAGCGTTGATCTCCGCAAATTCCAATTTACGCCGGACCGCGAGCGCGCTCACGCTGATTGGATTTTCAGGAATTGCGCTCAATCTTTGGAGCGGGGGCAGTTTTCTTTCTCTCCCTGTTACGGGCAAACCATTGATCGAGCGATGGAACGAGCACAGCCGAATCGTTGTTCAGGACGACAAGCAAGGGTCGCTCTTCATCCTGATTGACAAGGCGGCGGGGACCTTCATGCCGATGATTGGTTCGCGACCCAAGGGCGCGCCGATTATCGCGCAGCCTTGGTGGGATAAGTTCGTTTTCAATCTCGCGTTTCGTTTGGGGCGTCCGCTCGACGAGGTCGCGATCATCGGAGTTGGCGGAGGGCGCGATCTCTTGGGACCGCTTGCCAACGGCGCGAAACACGTTGATGGTTACGACCTGAACGGCGTCATTTTGGGCTTACTCAAAGGCGATCTCCGCGAGATGGCCAACTTTGCAGATTGGCCTGAAGTTTCGCTTCTTCATCAAGAAGGACGGATCGGAATTGCTCATTCAGGAAAACGATATGACGTGATTCAAGCATCCCAGATTGACACCTGGGCGGCGACGGCGGCGGGGGGGTTCGTTCTTTCCGAAAACGGACTTTACACTCTCGAAGCGTGGCGAGGATTTATAAAGAATTTAAGCGATGAGGGAATTTTGACGATGACGCGGTGGTTGCTCCCCTCGGCTCCCGCCGAATCGCATCGGCTAACCGCGCTGGCGACGCGCGCGCTTCGCGATCTTGGCATCGAGCATCCTGAGTCACGGATCGTCCTGGCGGTCGCAGGAACCGAAGAGGCCATTCGCACCGCGCCGGAGGATCATTCGTTTCTCGCGACGATACTTGTTTCGAAAAAACCTTTCACCAAGTCGGAAATTGAACGTCTTCAGACTCTTTGCAAAGAAGGTGGATTTCATCTGCTCGTCGCGCCGGGATTGCCCAGCCACGATAAAACATTCGAGGCAATTTTGAACAAGAAGCGATACGACGCGGCGATTGCGGAAAGTCCCTATGACCTCTCGCCTCCGACCGACGACCGCCCTTATTTCTTTCTGCCTGTGCGGCCGAGCCGTATGTTCTCGCAACCCGACGAAGGACCGAAGATCATCCAACAGATCACTTATAACGCGGTGCGAATCGTTATGCTCTTGGGCGGGATTACGCTGGCGCTTGCCGCCGCCGTGCTGGTCTTTGCGCTGCTAACGCCCGGGGAAAATTCGACGGGGCGCGCGGTGTATCGCTTGATGTCCCCTTACTTCCTCGCAATCGGTCTTGGATACATGTTCATTCAAATCGGATTGCACCAGCGGCTGATTCTCGCGCTCGGCCATCCGACCTACGCGCTCTCGGTCGTTTTGTTTTCGATGCTGCTGGCCGGAGGCGCGGGATCGTACGCCGCGAAATTTATTCGCCAGCCTTTCTCGCGTTCGGTGTTTGTATTCGCGATTCCGATATTTCTGCTTTTCTTTGCCGCATATGCTCCGGCGCTTTCGATGATCGAGGGGATTGGTTCCGGCGCAGCGCGAATCACCATTTGCGCAATGATCTCCGCGTGGGCGGGATTCATGCTCGGTTTTCCGTTTCCTTGGGGAGCTGAACTCACCGCGCCAACGGGCGAATCGGCGGTTCAGAAAATGTGGGCTTTGAACGGCGCGGCTTCGATTGCCGGTTCGACTCTGGCCGCGCTCCTGAGCCTCGCGCTCGGCAACCGCGCGCTCTTCATCGCGGGCGGCGCGTGTTATTTAGTTGCGGCGGTTGCTCACGCAGCGGCATCGAGAAAAGTTTAGCGTCCGAATTGTTTTAACTCGCTGCCAACTGGTCTATTGTCACTTTAAGAACCATCTGATCCGTATTTAAGTCCTGGCAATGCGGACTCTTGTCGCATTTGCGGAGGTAACACGGCGAGCATTCGATGGGTGATTTGATCTTCACTCCTTTGCCAAAGAGATCAATTTCCTGCTCACAAGTCGGGCCGAAGATCGCGACGACGCGGCGACCCCGCGCGATGGCAAGGTGCATGGCGAGCGTATCTCCGCAAACGACCACGTTGCAGCGGTCGAGAATAGCCGCAAACGCGCCGAGGGAGTGATTCGTCCCCGCGTGATAGACCGGGATTTTGCCCACCGCTGAAAGGATGCGCGCAATCAGCACCGCTTCGTCTTCGCCGCCAAGTAAAACGCAACGCGCGTTCGGTCTTTCTTCGGCCAATGCGCGGATCAGATTGACGTAGCCCTCTTCGCGCCACGCTTTGTGCGCAAAAACATTTCCGGCTCCCGGATTGATGCCGATCCATTCGATTTTTCCGGGTAGCAGTTTCGTATCCTTAAACGATCTAAACACACGATCCGCCGCCGCAAGATCCGCCTCGGTCAATTCGATTTCGTATCGCTGTCCCTCGTAACGGAAACCGAGCGCTTCATACATCAATTGCTGATACGAAAGTTTGTTGCGGTGGAACTTCTCATCGTTATCGAGTCCGAGTTGAAAATAATAGTCCGCGTCTTCAGTCAGCGGAAACGGCGTTCCATAACGCGAGAGGCCGATGCCGACTTTGTTATCGGCCTGGACGTTCATCGCGACGGAACACGGTCCCGGTTCCTTATCAAGCGAGATGACCCAATCGAATTTTTCGACGCGTAGTCGCGCGAGCGATTCTTCGTTATACGCCCACGCGCGGTGGACTCCCTTCATCCGCTTCACGAGATCCAGCGCGGCGGGAGAGGTGAGCCAAGTGACGTAGGGTTCATCCACGGTGCGTTGGGTGAGTCCCGGCAAAAGCGCGGCGGTGCGAACAACGTCGCCGAGCGCGCCGAGTTTAATGATAAGGACGCGCGGACCCATCGGCTCGTAATCGCCGCAACCTTCGCAAAGGCGGTTGAACTTGCACGGGCGGTCGCCCAAGAAATGTCGGCAATCAAGATGGAGAAACATGGCTTGGCGGCTTTACCGCAGACTCCAGCGTGAACATAGTAAACGTCCTTCGTTCCCTAAGCGAATGGATTTCAT
>CAZPIK010000350.1:0-776 GCA_964586185.1 uncultured Candidatus Sumerlaeota bacterium
TGCGTTGTGGCTGGCCGACTGCAAGGACAGGCTTGGTCATCCGAGAACTCTGTTGCGCCCACCGCCCAATCAGCAACGAGGATGCCGTCCAGGGCGCGCCGGGATAACCGGCGGTCGGAGTCGTACCGGTTTTGGTCGAATCAAAATATCGAATTGGCAGCCGAGCGACGTGGGCGTGAATTTTGCGCCGCATGTCGTTGATCGTCCGCTGCGCGGCGACGCCCAAGATTTGCGATAGAAAAAACGATGAAAGCCCTTGGATGAGCGTCGCGACTCCCGCGCCGACGATGATCCAAGGGAGAAGTTCCGCCCGCTTTTTTCCGATCACTTCGTCAATCAGCAGCTTGGTCGAGATGGGCAGGACCATGCTCATGCCGCGGCCGATAAAGACGCAGGCGAGGCCCACAAGCAACCTCTTGCGGTTCTCCCAAAGCAGATTTTGTGTTTCGCGCCATGCGCTTGCGGTGAGCCGTGCTTTTTTTTCTTCCGCCACCTAGTGTTGCTCCGCTAGCCGCGTTTCGGCCCGCTTCAAAACTTCATCGCGAAGAGTTTCATACGCTCCAGTCTCAATTGTAAGTCCCGCCGCGTTCTTGTGTCCGCCGCCTCCGAACTCGCCCGCGAGCGCCGCAACGTCGAGCAATCCATCGCCGCGGAAACTCGCGCGCAGACCACCTTTGCGAGATTCGACGAAAAGGATCGCGATACGCACGCCCTCAATCGAACGGATATCATTAACGAGATTTTCGGGTAGTTTATCGGCGCCGCCCGGCGGCGCC
>CAZPIK010000350.1:786-4392 GCA_964586185.1 uncultured Candidatus Sumerlaeota bacterium
CGAGCGAGGGGAGACGCGCTTCGCTCCATGCGAGGCGATTGTCCGCGCGGAGTTCGACTCCCGACAAGACCTCCGCGCCGAGCTTGACCGAAGCGAAGGGCTTTGTTTCATATGCGGCTTTGGAAATAAGCGTGACATCGGCTCCGGCGCGCAAAAGTTCCGCGCAAATTTCAAAATGCTCGGGACGGACACTCGAAAATCGTAATGATCCCGTATCGGTCATGATCGCAAGCAACAGCGCGTTTGCATAATCGGCGTTAAACGGAATCTCCATTGCCTTCGCCAATTGAAAAATCATTTCGCCAGTCGAAGCTCGCTGAGGCTCGATCCAATTGATCGTCCCGAATCGCGGATTGCTGCCGTGGTGGTCAATGACGATGGAATTTTCGGGAGCCTGCCAATCGGGGAACGCACGTTTGCGATCCGCCGTATCCACAAAAATCGCGAGATCGGGATTCAGATCGGCGAGGGGAGTGGTCGCGATGCGATCGTAACCGGGGATGAGCCGATATCCGGGATACATATGCTCCGCTGCCGCCAGCGCGCATTTGATCTTCAAGTGGTCGAGGATATGCGCGACGCCGAGAAGCGATCCGATGCAGTCGCCATCGGGTCGAAGGTGACCCAAGACCTGCACGCGCTTAGCGGATCGAATGGCCTCTGAGATTTGTTGAAGGATGGTGTCCACGATATCTTTCGCGATCAGCCGAGTAGTTTCGCCGCGCCGACGGCTCCCGCGCCATAGAGTCCCATTTGCGCTTTGAGTCCCGATAGGACAACGAATTTTTCCGGGTCTTTCAGCCAAAGCACTGGACGCAATTCTTCGCGAAGCAACTTTAGCAGAAAATCGCCGGAGAGCGACATGCCGCCGGAAAGAACGCAAAACTCGGGATCGAGTGCGTTAGCGTAACCCGAAATCGCGCGGGCCAGAAAAAAGATTCCGCGCTTCAAAATCCGCAGGGCGTCGTTATCTCCATTCGCCGCAGCATCGAACATATGAGCGACATCTTTAATCGGCGGATGACTTGGCCGTGCAGCATTCAATTCGACGATTTTTTTTTCAAACGCCCCCGCCGAAAACTCGCGCTCGACGCACCCGACATTTCCGCAACCGCACCGAACGCCATCGGGATTTACAGGGAAATGGCCGAGATGTCCCCCCATGCCGGTCTTTCCTTTATAAATTGCGCCCCGCGCGATGATTCCCCCGCCGATGCCCGTGCCGAGGGTGAGTAGAATAAAATCGCGCGTGGTTTTTCCGATGCCATAGCGGTTCTCGCCCATGGTCGCCGCGACCGCATCGTTTTCCGCGCCGAGCGGCAAGTCGGTATCGATGAGTTCGCGAAATGCATGACCGGAAAAAAAGTTCATGATCCCGGAATCGGTGACGAGCACGCCGCGCTCGGAATCAATGATCCCTCGGCAGCCGATGCCGATGGCGCGGATCGGCTTGCCCCGTTCGCGCGATTCGCGGGCGCGCTTCTGAAACACATTGTTCAGCGATTCCTGGAGCGGCTCGATCCCTTTCTCCATTTGCAAAGGAAAGGCCTCAATGTCGGAGAGTTTCCCTTCGTCATCCACAAGGCAGGTTTTAAAGGTTGTGCCGCCGCCATCCACTGCAAAAATCATTTGATGCTCCACCGTGCAGGTTTTCCTCAGCACGGAGTAAGGATTATAGTCGGATAAAAAATAAAGCGCAAATGTCACACGGCGAGAATAAAGCTTATCCAGCATGAGCGTTGACGTTCGGATTCGTGCGGTCATAATGGCGATGGGAATCGCGTGAATGGCGATTTTAGATGAAGGGGAGAAGTTTTCGGATGGCGGCAAAAGCAATCGAACCCGAAGTGACGGCGGCGCTCGCGAAGGAGCACGGCCTTAGCGAATCGGAATATCAGACGTTGTTGAAAGCACTCGGGCGCACACCGACGTTCACCGAACTCGGCATCGTGTCGGTCATGTGGAGCGAGCACTGCTCGTATAAAAGTTCCAAGCTTCAACTCAAGACGCTTCCGACCGAAGGTCCCGCCGTGGTGCAAGGCCCCGGCGAAAACGCGGGCGCAGTCGGGATCGGCGACGGCGAAGCCATCGTTTTTAAAATCGAATCGCACAATCATCCTTCGGCGGTAGAGCCGTATCAGGGCGCGACGACGGGCGTTGGAGGAATTCTGCGAGATATTTTTACGATGGGTGCGCGTCCCATTGCGATGCTCGATTCGCTTCGATTTGGCGACGCGAAGAATCCGAAGGTCAAGCAGTTGGCCAATGGCGTCGTGCGCGGAATTGCGGATTATGGCAATTGCGTGGGAGTTCCGACCGTTGCGGGCGAAGTTTATTTCGACCGATGCTATGAGGGCAATCCGCTTGTGAATGCGATGTGCGTCGGGCGGATTCGCGTTGAGAATCTTACCAAAGCCGCCGCAAAGACCGTCGGCGGATTGGTTGTTTATTTCGGCAATCCCACCGGGCGCGACGGTGTGCACGGCGCGACTTTTGCCAGCGAGGAATTGACCGAAGAGACGATGGCGCAGCGTTCGGCGGTGCAGGTTGGCGATCCTTTCATGGGGAAGAAGATATTGGAAGCGACGCTCGACTTGATCGAAGCCGGTGTTCTTGAAGGCATTCAAGACATGGGCGCGGCGGGACTTACCTGTTCTTCGTGCGAAATGGGGAGTCGCGGTGGTTTAGGGGTTCGGATTGATTTGGACAAGGTACCGAGGCGAGCAAGCGGACTCAGCGCGTATGAAATCATGCTTTCCGAATCGCAGGAGCGGATGCTCGCCGTTTGTCATCCGAGTCAGCTCCCGCGTGTAAGTGAAATTCTCGGCAAGTGGGACCTCGAAGCGCACGTCATTGGCGAAGTGACCGGAACGGGGAATCTCGAAGTGTTCATTGGCGGCGAAAGGGTCGCCGAACTTTCGAACGATTTTCTTTCGAGCGCGGCCCCGATTTATGATCTGCCGAAAAAGCGACCTGAGTATCTCGACTCGATTCCTCAATATCAGCCGCGCAAGCTTTCGGCGGATGAATTGAAATCGGCCGCGCTTGCGCTTCTAGGCAACCCAAACATCGCCTCGAAGAGATGGATTTACGAGCAATACGACACACAGGTGCAGAACCAGACCGTTCAAAGACCGGGTGGATCGGCAGCGGTTCTGCGAATACTGAATTCCGAAGCGAACGGTTCGAAGAACGGAACATGGCGTGAAAAGCGGGTCGCCATGACGACCGATTGCAACGGGCTTTTCTGCTACCTCGATCCCCGCGAAGGGGCGAAAATGGCCGTGGCCGAAGCGGCTCGGAATTTGGTCTGCGTCGGTGCGAAGCCGCTCGGCGTTACTAATTGCCTCAATTTTGGCAATCCGAACAAGCCGGGCGTCTTCTGGCAGTTTTGCGAAGTGATTGCGGGTATGGGCGAGGCCTGCCGGGTTTTTGGAACGCCCGTAACCGGCGGCAATGTCAGCCTATATAATGAGAACCCTGAAGGCGCCGTGTTCCCAACTCCCGTTATCGGGATGATTGGTTTGATTGACGATGCGATGCCAAACATCAAGTCTAGCTTTGAGCGCGAAGGATTGGAGTTATGGGTTATCGGGCCCGATCCGA
>CAZPIK010000351.1:0-4384 GCA_964586185.1 uncultured Candidatus Sumerlaeota bacterium
GCAAAATGAAACCATCCTGTTGAGTTATGGGTAATGACAAGGCTTCCGCCGGGGGAAGGGTAGATACTAATGTGAGAGCGTGCTTTAGCGCGGCTTCTCGGAAAGCTTTAGCTCGAATGCAGAGGCTAAAACCAGATCGAAAAGCCGCGCTAAAGCGCGCTCATTAAATGGTGGCTGCGTTCCCCCGGCTGAAGCCGGGGGCAAACCGTGAGCAGGCTAATGCCTGCTAATTGACTTCCAGAATCTAAGCTATCTCCCCTTCACATACCCGTGCACCTACACCAAATAAAAATTCTTGGAGTGCGATCCGCGCTCGGACTATCATCGCCCGGTTCGAAGGAGAATCAATCATGCGGTGGAAATCATTTCCGAATCGGCCGTTGCGCGCGCTGGGATTCGCCAGCCTTGCCCTCTTGTTCACGGCGGTCACAATCGCGGCGGATGTTGACTCGGCGGCAACAAAACCCGGCGCACTGCGCGTCATCTCTTACAACGTCCAGTTTCTTCCCGGACCCGGTCGCATCGCCAACAAACGCCCCAAACTCGAATACCGCGCCGAGCAACTCGGCAAGGAAATGTCCAAGTTCGATATCGTCGGTCTGCAGGAAACCTTTGACGACGCGCCGCGAGAAATCCTTCTGAAACAATTAAAGGAAATTTGGGGTGACGATTACCACGCCGTCGTTCACCCGCGTCCCGACGAAAAAAGATTCAACGGCGGACTCCTCATTGCCTCGCCTCTGCCAATTTTGGACAGCCATTTCACCCATTTCACGCACTTCAGCGATCCCAAGGATTACGGCGTTACGGCGGACGGATTCGCGGGCAAGGGAGTACTTCACGCGCGGATTCAACGAACGAAGGACGGCCCAAAAGACGACTTCGTTGACGTGTTTGTAACGCACCTCGAAGCGCGCGCCGACAATATCCGCGAGTTCCAATACCCCGAAATGTCCGCCTTCATCAAACAGTGGAGCGATCCCGCCAAACCGACAATTATTTTGGGCGACATGAACACCCACGGCATGATCGAAGATCAGAAGGACGCCAACTCGCAATACGCGCGGATGATGAAAAGTTTTGCCGAAGCGCGCCCGACCGCGAAGCTCCTAGACGTCTGGCCGACGCTCATGGGCGAGGCGCATGGCGGAACCAGCCAACAGGAATCCACCGAAAAGGGGTCGCGTATTGATTACGTCATCGTCTCCAATCCGCCCGCTCCCGCGAAAGGAATCGTCCCCCTCTCCATCCACATTGATCCCTACCCCAACGCGCAGACCAAATTTCTCTCCGATCATTCCTCGGTGTGGATGGAATTCGAAATCCGAAATCCCTAAACGGCTCTGCCTTTCTTAAGAATCCGCCGCTTTCAAATTCCTCTTTGGTCGTGTTTTCCATCGCCGGTGGAACCACATGTATTGAGCAGGCGCGGCGCGGACGGCGCGTTCGAGCGAGCGGACGTGGCATTCCGTGAGCCGCCGAATCTCCGATTCCATCTCCGCTTGGGCATCCGGCCAGATGGGTTCGTCCGGTTTATATCGCAGCTTTCCTTCCGGCGTTCGAAATCCCCAAACGGGAAGAATTGGGACGTTCAATTTGTAGCTGAGCCAAGCGGGTCCGGCAAAGGTCGAAGCCGTGTGACCCAGAAAATCTATAAAGATGCCCGCGTGTCGCGCGTCTTGATCGGCGGGCAACGCCGCAACCCCGCCCTTCTTGACCGTGCGAATCAGATGCGACATCACTTGATTGGCCGTCTGGCGCGTCGAAGAGGGATGAACGCCATATCGCGCCCGCACCCGCTGAATAAAATCTTCGCCAACCGGATCGTGCATCGGCTTGGCCGCGCCGCCCAGTTGCAATCCCATCACCGAAATATAAGCCCCAGCCCATTCCCAGTTTCCCATGTGCGATGTCACAAGGACGAATCCCTGCTTATCGCGCTGCCATCCCGGAACAGGCCCCATTTCTTCCCATGCTGGTTCGATATTCGCGACGATTTCCTCGCGCGTGATCCGTGCCATCGCCAGCATTTCCAAACCGAACGCGATCAGGTGCGAATAGATTTCGGGAAGGAGACTGCTGATTTTCGCGTCGGAATATTCCGGAAAGGCCATGCGAAGTTGTTCAACGACCACGCCCTTGCGAAACGGCATCAGCCTAGCCCCAAATAATCCCATCGCGCGCGAAACGCGCATTCGCATTCGCGGCGAAAAACGTCCCAGCGTTCCGACGGCCGTCGCGATGGCAAGCCGCTCCAGCGGACGCAGCAAACGCAAGGCTCCCGCGGCAAAGGGCCCCGCCTCCTTCTTCTTTTTTTTACGTGGGTCGCGTTTCTTGTCCAATGCTAAGCGGCTATTTCTTTTTTAGGAATTCTAAATGCTTGCGGGCGCGCTCCGCATGTTTGGCGTCGTTATGCGATTCGGAAAGACTCAAAACGCGCTCCCACGTCTTGATCGCTTCGGCATGCCATTCGGGACGCTTTTCGCAAACGACTCCCAAATTGTTCAGCGCAGAAAGGTCGTCGGGCGTGATTTCAAGCGCCCTCATGTAAAGATCCTTCGCCTTGGGATAATCGCCCTGCCGAAGATGCTCGACCGCGTCGCGCGCGAGGGCTTCGCTCTCCTTCGACCGCTCCGGACGAACCGCCTGAAGGGGGGTCTTGGGTCCGTTGGAGCCTCCCGGCGGCGTGAACGATTCATCCTCCGTATTCAGCCGATTTTGGCTTTCATCCGGACTGTCACGCCAAACAATGTTCTCGCGCTTGACGAGATTGGAGCGAATGGCTTCCGCGTCCGGACCGGTCACGATTTCAAAAATCGTGTCGAGTTTGGAAACGCGAAAAATTTCCATGATCCGCTGCGTCGGTGTCAGGAACACGAGCCGCGTCCGATTGCGGTTCGCGAGCATCTTCAGTCCCACGAGCGCGCCCCAACCCGCGCTATCCACAAAATCCAGCCGACCAAGGTAGATGTAATACTTGTCGATTTTCTCGGTCAGAAATCCGTTCAAACGTTTTCGGGCGGCTTCGCACGTTTCTAGAACCAGCCGACCCTTCATGATCACCAGCAACTCTGAACCGCTTTGATAGGCGTCAACAAAGAGAGTGTGCTTGGCGTCCTGCATGGATCAATTTGAAATGTCACCCGCCGAAGCTGAAGAAGGAGGAGGAGCTAACTTGCGTGGCGCAGCTTTGGGCGTGGCCGCGGCCGCCGGAGGAGCAACCCCTTCCGCCGCAAAAAGATACGGCACAAAGACCAGCCGCGTCTGACAAAAAACCTCACTGCTGCCTGTCTCCGGAACTCGCCGAAATGCGATCTCATCCAATTCCGCAAGCGGGTACTGTTTTAGAATTTCATACATGAGACTCCAGGCCATCCCATTGGTCGCCCGGAATTGAAGCTGCATCGGAATCGAGACACCAACATCGGACGACTCCAATTCGCTGACGCGCCGCTTTCCCCCCTCCACCCCGTGCGCATAGGCATCGGGGATGACCGGCGGGGGCTGCTTGCCTTTTTCCTTATCGGCAACTTCCGCCATTTTAAGCACCGTAAGTTGCCGAAGAAATGAAACTGGGGAAAATCTCACCCCAAAAAGGAGTCCAGTTTGTCCCGTGTCCTTGAGCTGCGCTTCCATCAATTCAATGACGCGATTAAGCGTGTGCAGTTGCTGATATACAAAATAAAGCTCCGGAACCCTTAACGTTCCGAACGGCGCCATCGGAGGTCGAATCTCAAGCCACTCATAGAGTTGTTTGCGAGTCGGCTTTTTTCCGGAGATTTCGGCTTGAGGATCCACCGCAAGCGCTTCTTCAATCAGCATGGCCAAAGATGCCTTATGTAGGAACGGAACATATTCGCCCATGGCCGCCAAGCTATTGGGACCCGTGTCGCGGTAAAGAGCATTGTCAATTCCAAGTAACGCCAGCCGTTTCTCGTAATTGTCACGCTGTTGCTTTCTAAGAGCTTCCTGATCCGCGGCAATGACGCCCAACATCCCTTGGATTTGGGCTACGTCGCGAAGAATGTCCGATAGCCGACCGATGTCTTTCTTGTTTGCGGCCGAGTAAATGGCGTCGGGCAATTGGGTCGGCAACTTCCATCCGCCGCCGCCCAATCCCTCTCCAAGGAAAACGCACTGAACTTTCTCTCTTTGGGGAGGACGAGTGGCTAGCAGCGCAGTCTCGCGTAGCTTCCGCAACTCCTCATAGACCAAATCCAATTGCTTGTAAGCCGCTTCCTCGCGAATCTGGACCAACTTGGCCTCCCGAAGTCTCTTCATTTCATCGGGCTTCGTTGACGCGGGCGGCGGAGGTTCCAGCTTGATTTCGGTTATCTTGGGCGTATCCGCAAACAACTCGGGACGCTTGAGCGTCAGCGAACTC
>CAZPIK010000352.1:0-4377 GCA_964586185.1 uncultured Candidatus Sumerlaeota bacterium
TGGCAATGCGCAGTGTCATATCGAACTCAGCATTGGATGCGCCGGGGCGACGCTCCACAATTTCGATACGCTCATCCACCGCGCCGACCAAATGATGCACGAACAAAAAATGGAGCGGGCGAAAGGCCGGATCATCGAAAGCTTGTTCGGTTTCCCGCACGCGCAACCCGACGTGCTCGACAACGTTATCACAAGTCTTTTGACGAGCCTGCGTAAACGCGAGCCGCATTATCCGATGCATAGCCGCCGCGTGGCTTTCCTCTGCATGGCGATCGCAAAGTCGCTTCGGCTCTCCGCTTCCGAAATCCGCAGCCTCATCCTCGCCGCTTTACTTCACGACGTGGGCAAGGTTTCGATCCCGGGCGAGGTTCTCCAGCGCGCGGGACCTCTGGGGCCATCCGAGCGAAATGCGATCCACACTCATCCGACCGTGGGCGAAGAGTTTTTTAGAGGGCTTCCTTATCTTGAGTCGGCGCGGCCGATCATCCGCCACCATCACGAGCGGTATGACGGCTTGCGAGATGGGGATTTCCCCGGCTACCCCGACGGACTTGCGCGGGAAAACATTCCGCTCGGCGCCCGAATCTTAAAACTTGCGGATAGCGCGGACGCCATCCGTTCGGAGCGACCCTACAAGCCGGCAAGATCGGTCGAGGAAACGTTGGAAGTTCTCCATCGCGAATCCGGCGCGTCCTTCGATCCCGCTCTTGTGAATCTTCTCGCCGATGGAAAGGCTCTCGCAGAAATTGATTCCACTGCCGCCCTCACAAAGGTTTATCATGAAGTCTTCGGGGCCACCGACGGCGCGGATGACCGTCGTTTGAAGGCTTCTTGATTCCGTGATCCGCCCCGCGCGAAAATGACTCCGCTCAACTTCCGTTTTACACCTCCGCGACTCTGGCCCAATGTAGATTGGTCGCTCATGGCCGTGACCATTCTCCTTTCGATGATCAGCGTCGTGGCGCTTTGGGGCGCAGCGGCCGATGAAGGCGGGATCGGTCCCCTCACAGGCTACGCGCGACGCCAATTGCAATGGACGATTGTTGGAATTCCGGTGATGGCGGCAGCCGCGTTTTTCGATTATCGGAACATCCGCCGCTTCGTTTGGGTTCTTTATCTCATCATCATTGTGGTGCTCTTGCTTGTTCTCGTGCATGGCCGACACATCAAAGGCGCAACGTCGTGGTTTATTTTTTCGATGGGAAGTTTCAGGCTTCAGTTCCAACCTGCCGAACCGTGCAAGATCATCGTCGCGCTGGCTCTCGCGCATTATCTTTCCGACCGAATGCTGGTGTTCCGCAAAAGTTGGCACACTTTCATCCCGCTCATTATCCTCGGCATTCCGATCTTTTTGATTATGAAGCAACCCGACCTTGGGACTTCGGTCGTTTTCCTACCCATGGCGGCCGCCATGTTCTTCGTTGCCGGGCTTCGCAAGCGGCTTTTTATCCTCGCGATTATCGTCGCAGTTAGCGGCGCGTATCTCGCCTATCCGCATTTGAAGCCTTACCAAAAGGATCGCATTCAAACATTTCTGAACCCCGGACAGGACGCGCTCGGGAAAGGATACAACGTGATCCAAGCTCAAACAGCCTTGGGATCGGGCGGATTCTTCGGAAAGGGTTGGGGCAAGGGAACGCAGACCAATCTTCGTTTCCTCCCCGAATACCAAACCGACTTCGTGTTCCCGACGCTCGGCGAGCAATTTGGATTCGTCGGCTGCGTGACCGCGCTCGGTCTCTATGCGTTCATCCTTTTTCGTCTTGTCTATTTGGCGATGCGCTCCAAAGATTTGTTCGGTGTGCTATTGCTTTCGGGTGTCGCCGCGATCTATCTGACCCACATCGTTCTGAACATCGGTATGGCGACGGGACTTTTGCCCGTCACGGGACTCCCTTTGCCGTTTCTTTCATATGGAGGCTCGTTTATGCTGACCTGCTTCCTGATGATCGGACTCGCGGTGAGCGTTGGCGTCCGACGGGAAATCGCGCCCATATAGAATAGACGGAAAGCCCGACCGATGCCCAAAAAGTGGCCAAAGACGATTAAGATTTTCACGGACGGTTGCGCGAAAGGCAATCCCGGCCCCGCGGGGATTGGATTTGTCGTTGAAGACATCGAAGGCAATGTTTTGCATGAAGACTGCGCGAACCTCGGCGAGGCGACGAACAACGAGGCTGAATACGAGGCTCTGATTATGTCGCTCGAATTTTGCGCGAAGCAGAAAATCAAAGAAGCGTTCTTCTTCACCGACAGTCAGCTTATGGCGCATCAATTGAACGGAATCTATAAGATCAAGAACGAGCGAATCGCGCGGCTGGCCAAACGTGTTCAGGAAATTCGGTTGGCGAATCTTACGAAATTCCAAATCACTTATGTCCCGCGCGAATCGAACCGCCGCGCCGACGCGATGTCCAATAAGGGTCTTGAAAAGGAACCGCTCGTCCGCGCGTAAAAATCGGGTTGCACTGATTCCCAAAAGTTTTCTCCGAGCTTGTAGGTCGGCTCTCCTGAGCCGACGTTCAAACGTGACGGATTCGCATTTTTAGCCTGCTTCAGCAGGCTCACGATTTGCCCCCGGCTTTAGCCGGGCGGGAGAAAGGAAAAAGACAGGCGAGCGCGCTTTAGCGCGGCTTTTCGATTAGCTTCAGCACTGTTGCCATTTTATTTCCCACTTTGATTCGCGCTTCATTATGTTAATACTCAAACGTGCTAAAGCGTTCCGAAAAGCCGCGCTGAAGCGCGCTAATGAGGTCAAAAGCAATATCCCCCGACTAAAGTCGAGGGCAAAACGGGAGCCTGCTAAAGCAGGCTAAAAAATCGCCGCTTGTGCCTACCCGAATGCCGAAGAATAGTGTGCTGGCCTTGATGAACGGACAAAACCTTCAAGAATCTCAATTGAAGAACCCACTTGGCAGCACGTTGCATCCGACACATGGGACCACCGACGGCCTCATCTACGTTGCGCTCTTCGTATTGTCCGTCTTGGCGTTTCTTCCGGCACTGCGAAACGATTTTGTATTCGATGATGTCGCTCAAGCGAAACAGCTCGCGCCCTTCGACACTGCCGCCTGCGCGGCTTGCTCGGTCGCCGAACCGTGGTGGCCGCCCGAAAAATTGAAGCGAGTTTGGCGGCCTTGGACGAGGTTCGCGCTCAAATTACAGCGGACGGTTTCGCCCGAATATGACGACGCTCCCGTCTCGTGGTTATTCCATGTCATAAGCCTTGGGCTTCACGGATTGGCAACTGCCGCTGGATTTGTTCTTGCATGGGAATTATTCCGCTCGCGCCGAGCCGCTTTAATTTCTGCCGCGATCCTCGCCGCTCATCCGCTCCGATCCGAGGCGGTACATCAGATCGTCGGACAGGCCGAACTTTGGGCCGCGCTCCTTATGCTGCTCGGTTTGATTCACTACGCCCATGCGCGCGCGGCGGGATATCAAGTCGTGCGAATCGTTCCAATACAAATCGGCTTTTATGCGCTCGCACTCGGCTCTAAAGAACATGCCGCGTCGTATCCGATTTACGTGGCGCTGCTCGAATGGGCATTGGCGAACCGAAGAGACGAAAGCGAAAATTTGAAAAAGGACGCTTCTCGTGAGCGATCCCTCCTCATGGTTGGCTTGGCCGCCACGTTCCTACTCTACGCGTTGGGAAAGGCCGCCGTCACGGGAGGATTGCTCGAACCGCGCGATTCGATTCCGATGTTCGAGAATCCGTTGATTCAGTTATCTGCCGCAGAGCGGATCCCGGCAGCCCTCGGTGGACTTGGATATGCCCTTCTTAAGTTCGCGCTTCCGATCAATCTATCACCCGATCTTTCGTGGAAATCGCTCCCGTGGGAACTGGGTTGGAGTTGGCCCCTCGCGTGGCTGGGATTGATCGCGTTGACTTCAATTATTGCTTTCATATTCATCAGCGCGCGGAGAGGCGGACGGGGATGGATGCTGGCGATAGCGGGCTTGGTGAGTTTCGGTTTTGTCTCAAATCTCTTTTTCCTGACCGGCGTCGCGGCGGCGGCAAGGCTCTGGTATTTCCCCATGATCGCCCCCGCCTTTGGAATTGGATTTTCAGCCGACCGATTGTTGGCGCGGCTTCCGGAGAGCGCGGCCCGAGCGGCAACGCTCGCGCTATCCGCAATCTTGATCCTGCTGCTCTCCGCGACCTGGGGGTTTGCGCCCGCTTGGAGGACGGAAACCGCATTTGCGGAAGCCACGCTCAAGCAGTACCCCGACTGCTGGCGCGCGCATTACAACCTTTCACGCGAATACCACAATGCGCTCAATTTCCAGAGAGGATTGGAACATGCCGCTCGGGCGACGGAACTCCTCCCTGATTCCGCGCCGTCGTGGGATTACCTTGGCCTAAACGCCCTC
>CAZPIK010000353.1:0-4353 GCA_964586185.1 uncultured Candidatus Sumerlaeota bacterium
GGATGCGTTGCTGATCCTTGGAGCCTTGCTGACCGATATTAACTTGGGAGTTTTTACGGCACGACTCGATCCGGCCCGTACGATCAAAGCCAACGCCGAGCGAATCACAATCAAGCGGCACAATTTCGACGATGTTGCGCTCGGCGAATTCATCGGCGGATTGATCGAAAAACTTCCGCGGCGCAGTTACAAACGAGACAGGCGAATCACGACTCGCGATCCCAAGCCGTATTTCCAGTCCCATCCGCGCGAAGCCATCACGGTGCGGCGATTCTTCGAACGGATGGATTCGTTTCTTCAGGATGACATGATTGTCATTTCGGACGTGGGAGACAGCCTTTTTGGAGCGGCGGATTTGACGATCCATCTGAAAACGGAATTCCTGAGTCCGGCTTACTATGCCTCAATGGGATTTGCCGTTCCCGCTGCGTTGGGCGTTCAAACGGCACGACCCAAACTCCGCCCGATTGTGTTTGTGGGGGACGGCGCGTTCCAGATGACGGGAAACGAGTTGTCTTCCATCGCGCGGCGTGGATTAAATCCGATTCTGTTTGTACTGAACAATTCGGGGTATACGACAGAGAGGTATATTAATGAGGGTCCCTATAATGAGATCGCGAATTGGGCGTACCATCGGTTGACGTATGTTCTTGAAAAAGGGTGGGGTGCGCAGGTTTGGACCGAAGGGCAACTCGACGCAGCGTTGTCGCTGGCCCGGCTCAATTCTAAGGGGTTTTCGATCGTCAATGTCCACTTGGGCAAGATGGATCGCTCGGACGCGTTGGAACGACTTGGGAAAAGTCTTCGCGTTCAGGGCGGCTTGAAAAAGAAAAGCGTTTGAGTTCGGACTTTGTACCGACCGATAAGCAGATGGGGCGGTCAAAAGATAGTCCTCGCCCTACGGCCGAGCGAACACGCCATAAAGTTATTTGACAGTATTAGAGATACTTGTATATTGATGGACTTCGCTTGGGCGAAAGAACGCTCGCCGAGATCGTGCCGAACCTCAAAGGGGAGGGACTGGGCAATGCCTGAAATCATCGTTAAATTGGGCGACCGGGTCGTTCAAAAGTATCTGCTTTATAAGGATCAGCGGATGTCCGTTGGTCGTGCGCCGGACAATGAAATCGCGATTGAGAACCCTGCGGTTTCGCGTCGTCACGCGACGGTGCAGATGGTCAATGGTCGCTACATCATCGAGGACAACAACAGCGCCAATGGGACCTATGTGAATGGTGTTCGGGTCACCAAGACGGAGATTTTGGACAAAGACGTCATAACGATCGGCAAGCACAAGCTGCATTTTTACAATCAGGATGTCGCAGCAGTTCAGGTTGCACAACCGGTCATGGAAGAGGGAACAGTGGCTGTGGGCGGGTCTTCACCCAGCGCTTCTCTCCGAGTTTCGCAAGGAAAGCAAAAGGATCAGGTCTATCCGCTTAATAAGGTGGAAACCCGAATCGGTCGCGCCGCCGATAACGAAATCCGGTTGAACGATTGGTTCGTCTCTAAGCATCACGCTGTGATCGGGCACAAGGGGAGCGTTTACATTCTACGCGATCTCGATTCGTGGCGACACACGATGGTGAATGGGGAAGAGATTAAGGAAGTTGCCTTGAAAAATGGCGATGAGATTCAGTTCGGCCCCAAGATTACAATGAAGTTTGAATTGGCCGAAGAGAATGGCGGAAAGCGCAAGCCGGTTGAGCTGGCTGCGGCGGCTCCGTCCGTTGAAGTAAAGGAAGATGCAGGCCAAGATTCGCAAGCAACGGGTCATGACGCGCAAACTCCGGTTCCACAAGATAGTGAAGCCGTGAGCATCGAGCCCGCAGATCAGGGAGTCAGTTCATCGGAACGCGCTCCAATCTCCGAGCCATCACCCGAAACATCCTCGAACGTTATACCGATTGAAGAACCTCAAGCGGAGGTTCCAAGCAGTGATGCAGAAGCGGAGGAAGCTGAAGGCGGTTTCGAAGCGGGCGGCGGGCGTAAACGCAGGCGCCGTAAAAAGAAGCGGCATGAACGCGAGGCGCAGTCTGGTCATGAAAATGATGATGGTGAAGAAAGCCAAGAGGAAGCCGTCCCTGCACCCGCTGCCCCAGTGGCTGATTCCGCACCCGCTGCTGCTCAAGTCGAAGTCGCTCCGACTCCTCCCTCCGTGGATCTGAGCCAACTTAGCGACGAACAGAGACAGGAGGTCGCTATGTGGGAAAAGGCGCTGCAGAATCCGAGCGCGATCATCCGCAAACAGGCGGCGAGGAAGCTCAAGCAATTGACCGGGCAGGATTATGACATCTCCTAACACCAGCAGCTCGTCACCGACGCAGCTGGCCATCATTTCCGATATTCACGGTAACAAGCATGCGTTGGATGCCGTAATGCAGGAGATTGACCGGCGCGGTCTCAAGGACATCATTTGTCTCGGGGATGTTGTCGGATATGGCGCGCTGCCGAACGAGTGTTGCGATCTATTGCGTGCGCGCGATATTCCAACGCTTGCTGGGAATCATGATCATGCTGCAGTGGGTTCGGTGGATATCACGTTCTTTAACGAAATCGCCAAACGCGCGGTGTATTGGACGCGGGAGAATCTCAGCGAAGCCAATGCCGTTTGGCTGAAGGATCGCCCTTACACGATTGAAATTCCGCCGGAATATTATTTTGTACATGCTTCGCCTTGCGATCCTCCGGCGTGGAGTTACGTTCTGACTTTTGGTGAAGCGCGCAATTGCTTCGACGCTTTCACGAATCGTTTTTGTTTTATTGGCCACTCGCATCAGCCTGCCATCGTTGAGAAGAATGGCAAGGAATTGACGTGTCCCGAAGGATATGACGTTCCGATTAAGGATGATTGCCGATATCTGATCAACGTTGGAAGCGTGGGTCAACCGCGTGATCGTAATCCTGCGGCATGTTTTGTTCATTTGAACACAGAAGAAAAGATCATTCACTTCGTGCGGGTTCCCTACGAAATTCAGGCCGCGCAAGAAGCGATTCTGAATAATAATCTTCCCGAGGAGCTGGCCGAGCGGTTGGGCTACGGTTGGTAAGCACTTCTCGGCGAACCGATGGCCGCGATTTTTCCCACACGCCGTTTACGCCGGACGCGAAGGACGCCGAAACTTCGGGACCTTACGCGCGAGACTTCCATTCAACTCGATGATTTGGTGTATCCGCTTTTTGCTTGTCCCGGAAAGGGCGTCCGCAAAGAGATTTCCTCCATGCCGGGGGTTTGCAATTTTTCGATTGATCTGCTCGTCGAAGAGTGTCGCCGTATCGCCGATCTCGGAATCGGTTCAGTCATTCTTTTCGGCATTCCTGAATCGAAAGACGACGAGGCAACCGGAGCATGGAGCGAGGACGGAATCGTGCAGCGCGCTTTGCGGGCGATCAAAGCTGCTTTGGGCGATCAATTGCTTCTCATTGCCGATACTTGCCTATGCGAATATACGAGCCACGGACATTGCGGACTTGTTTCCTCGGCGGGCGAAATCGAGAACGACTCGACGTTGGAATTGTTGGCAAAAACTGCGGTGTCACAGGCGCGGGCGGGAGCAGATATCGTCGCGCCTTCCGATATGATGGATGGGCGCGTGGGCGTGATCCGTCGAGCGCTTGATTCGGCGGGTTTTTCAGAACGCCCCATTCTCTCCTACGCTGTCAAGTATGCCTCGGCGTTCTATGGTCCATTTCGCGAAGCGGCTCAAGGGGCGCCTAAATTCGGTGACCGTAAATCGCATCAGATGGATCCGGGTAATGCGCGCGAGGCGATTGAAGAGGCGCGAATGGACATTGGAGAAGGTGCGGACATGTTAATGATCAAACCGGCTCTACCTTATCTCGATGTTCTTTCGACTCTACGTCGCGAGATAAATGTTCCGATTGGCGCGTATCAAGTTTCCGGTGAATACGCGATGATCCGCGCGGCAGGATTAAATGGATGGATTGACGAAAACGCAGCCATTTGGGAATCGGCATTGGCGATTCGCCGCGCTGGAGCCGATTTTATCGTCACCTACTTTGCGCCACAATTGGCCGAAATGATTTCGCGTCGGTAATTTTATATTGCTGTGTTGCGAATGCCCGTTTATTCAACGCCATGGTTCATTCCTTCAATTGCTCATCATATTGCATTCGTGTTGCTTATTCGGTGACCCATGAGTATGGAAACGCTTAAATGCACTTCTTGGCATGTTAAGCTTTCGGCATATCTGATCCCCATTGCCATTTGCATCGCATACGCAAATTGCTTCTCGGTTCCGTTCATTTTCGATGACATGTTGACGATCCCTGACAATCCGACGATCCGACGGCTCTGGCCGATTTCTATCCCTCTCTCACCGCCTCCAAACA
>CAZPIK010000354.1:0-4351 GCA_964586185.1 uncultured Candidatus Sumerlaeota bacterium
CTGGTGATCGGAGAGACGGAAAATATCGCCGCTGCTGACCGTTCCATTCGTGGGGTCGTATTTTTCATACAGAAAATACGCCGAGTTGACCGCCATGCCTGTCGCCGGGTCGAAAAGCTCCGGAGAATATCCGGGATAGAAAATAAGCCCCGTCAGATCCGGATCGAACGGGCCGCTATTGCCCAGCCGATAATAGACGTCCATGTCGGTATCGGGACCGACGCAATCGAGCGCCCAACGTGAAGGTTTGATCGGCGGCATGCATCCATAGCGGTACCATCTCGCCGCAAATGCGAAGCTGAACGACGTTCCCGTGTCGTTCGTTTTAACCCGGAAGGGATCATCGGGAACGGATGTGATATAGGCAATCGGCGTGGTGATAAACTGTCCGGAAAATATGGAGGCAATGCTCGGATATTCATTGTTATCCACATGAAACGCTTCGATAGCCGTGGCCAGACTTCTCATATCGGCTTTTGCGCGAGATACTTTTGCACGAGTCTGCGCTTCTAGAAAATTTGGAACCGCAATGGCTGCTAAAATCGCGATAATGGCCACGACGATCAGCAACTCGATAAGCGTAAACGCGCGCTGCCCGTCCGAAGTGTTCTGTTTGTTCATTATGGGTTCCTTCATTGGGTTTCACTCTCATCCGAGCCGCCGCCGTCTCCACCGCGCGGGCCGCCAAAGCCGCGCCGGCCTCGGCCAAACGACTTCATAAAAACCTGCATCAGTTGTTGCTGTTCCTTGGGACTGAGCGCGGCGCGTGTCCGTTCCATCCTTTTTTTCATGTCTTCCGAAAATTTCTTAAACTCTTCGCGCTGGCTGGGATCCAATTGGGACTCGATATGCTCGCGCATTTGTTCCTGCCCCTCGGGGGTCGTAGGGTCCACGCCCTCGGGAGGCCGCGGCGGACCGTCTTTCATCATCTTTTCCATACTTTTTCTCATGCCAGCGGAAGGCATGGGAAACTCGGTCGTATAGCCGTTATTGCCAACAGATCCGGGGACGCTTCGCATGGATTTGGAAACGCTCCAACCAACGGTCCCCACAAGAACGACCGTCGCGATCCCGAGTTGAATACGTCTGTCCATGATAACCTCCCTAAAAACAGCCCTGCGCGTCCATTCGGCGAGCTTCGCTTGCGAGGCGTGAAAGCCTTCTCGCCTCCAATATGATATGACCTTGGAACTGGCAAGTGGGTTTGCCCTAAGCCCTAATAACGTTCACCCATGAGGCGATATAGCAAGGGAAGCCCAAATCCCAGCATGATAAAGATGACGCCGACTCCCATGCAAAATTGGGCAGAAAAAGCAGGATTGCCCACGGCAGCCGAAATCGGTTCCATGCCGATCATGAGGGCGGCACCGACAATGGTAAGGACCCCCAGTGACGTTCGTGTTGAAAACGCCGAAGCGGCCGCCGCGATTCCGGCAATCAGCGCAAGAATGTCATTATAGTGTTGCAATTTGAAACCTTGGGGAACCGGATCAAAGCCCATGAAATCGTTAAGACCATAAAGAGCGCACAATCCGAGGCCGATGAAAAGTCGGAGTAATTGATCGCCCGAAAAGAATCTGTGGCCGCGCGAGCGAATGACTTTTATGGCGGGTCGAGCGGGTTCGGGTTCTCGATTCTTGAGTTTGGGCGCGGCAATCGGAATCGCGGGAGTTGTGTCGCGCGGGGCATAGCCGCCTTTGACAATTCGCGACGCCTCGATATCGGCCTGAGCGCGAGCCTCGTTTTCCGTGACCCCCTGGGCCTTGAGCCGCTGTGCCTCAATTTCGCTGAGACGTTTCTTTTCGCCAAGCCGTTTGCGCATTTGCTCGGCATTGTCGAGCCAGCGGGTGAGGGGTTCGCGCCACGTTGCATATTGCTTGCGGGTTTTGCCGGATTCGTTGACTCCCCATTTTGCGCGGGCGGCGATGAGGGAATTGTATCCAAACAATCCTTCAAAAAATTCTTCCCAATCGTCGCCGGTGTAACGCGCGACGAATTCTTGAAGCGCTTCCTCCGAAAGTCCGGAAACGCGAACTTCTTTAAGCATCAGTCGGATTCGTTCGAGTGGGACGCGCCGCTGATTCCAAAGCGGACGCTTGACAAAACTCAGCCAGCATCCCGCAGCCAATCCAGCGCCGACGAATCCAAGCACGAGTTGAGAACCGAAGACCATGATGGTGAGTCCCATGGCCGCGGCCAAGATCAACCACCCCTTAATTGAAATACCGGAGAATGTATTTTTGACTCGTCTGAAAAGTACGGTGCGATTGAGCAAGCCATCGAGGATGAAATGGGCGAGCGGCGTCAAAAGCGCCATACCGAGAATCGTTTTGGCAAAATCAATTCCGGCGTCTTTGCCAAAGGTTTTAACCAGCCAGTCTGCGTCGTTCAGCATGGCAAAGAGCGCCATGAGCGCCGCGCAAAGAGCGAAATAACCGATCAACGCCATCCGACGCCAGGCGAGAGCGGGAACCGAATAAAACTCGCGCTGGGCTTCATCGAGAAGCTTAACGTGAGTATCGCGCAAACCTTGCGATTCGCCTTTCGCATTAACGACGCCGAGCAAACCCTCGAGATCGTGGATCACTTCGTTCATCGAGGGATAGCGATCCTCGGGAATCTTTTCCATCATCCGTTCGATAATGACGCCGAGCGCGCGCGGAGTCTGCGGCGCGACGCCTTCGATCGGCGGCAGTGGCTCCATGATGTGCTTGTTGATCAGTTCATAAGCCGAGTTGCCCGAGAAGGGAGTCCTTCCCGCGCAGAGATAGTAGAGTGTGCACCCCAGGGAATACTGATCCGCACGATGATCCACACCACCCGCGTCGCGCGCTTGTTCGGGCGGCATATAGGCGGGCGTTCCCATCGCGACGTCGCCCATCGTAAGATCGCCGCGCGCTTTCTGAAGCATCGTCGCGCGCTGTTCGGCTCCCGCCGCGCTGGTGTTGTCCTTTTTTTCTTCCCCGCGCATCTTCGCAAGACCCATGTCGGCGATTTTCACGATGCCGTGTTCATTGAGCATGAGATTGTCGGGCTTGATATCGCGATGAATAATGCCGCGCTCGTGCGCGTATTGAAGTCCGCGAGCGGCCTGAAGCGCGTAACCGGCGGCGACTTCCGGCGCGAGTTTTCCCTGCTTGCGGACGACATCGGTCAGGTTCTCCCCGCGCACGTACTCCATACTGATGTAATGAATATCCCGATCGCTGCCGATATCGTGAATTTGAATGATGTTGTGATGGGTCATTTGCGCAGCGGAGAGCGCCTCGCGCGTGAATCTCATCAGAAAATCGGGGTTCTTAGCCATGTGCGTCGGCAGGATTTTCAGCGCGACCTGCCGATCCAGCGAGATTTGCTGCGCGAGGCAGACCGCGCCCATACCTCCCGCGCCGAGCATCTTGACGACTCGATATCCACCAATCGTTTGTCCGGTCAAATCCATCGAGCGAGGCGATTGCGTTCCTTGCGGTTTCGTCGGCGCGGGTTGAGGCGTGGCTTTAGGCGCTTCGGGTTTTGGGGGAGGCGAGCCAACCGAAGTTGCCGCTCCGGCGCGGCGATCCGGTTCGCCCGGCGCAGGTTTCACCGCGAGCGAAGTCGGAGCGTCGGGACTGGGAGTGGATGACGAACCCTTCGCCGAGGATCCCCCGCGCGACTGAAAGACGACGGGCGCGGATTCGAATCCGCATGATGGACACGCGAGAGTCACATCAGCCGCTCTTGGGGCGGGTTCCCATTGATGATTACACTGTGGACATACGAGCGGCATAAAAACACCACCGCCATTCTCAATTCCTTGAGCGGAGTGTCAACAGCGGAGCCATGCTTATTATGCAAGTTCTAAGATTTTCACTCGAAGACTTTGGAGTGCGCGGGCTTGACCGCGCTTTTCTTCGCCCCGGCTTGACGGGGCGCTGCGTCGCGCTTCAAAGCGGCGTCAAGCCGCCGCAGTCCAAAGTTGGCACTTCGCGTTGACCTCGTTCCATTCAACATCCACCCAATTGCGCGAGGCGCGCGCGTAGGTCGGCTCTCCAGAGCCGACGTCGTCGGGTTGAAAACCCGACCTACGATCACTCATAACTCTTCCAATCGCGTGAAGCGTTGGGCGGATCGGCGACGGTAACATTCACGTTAATCACCGGACCGAAAGCCCCGACGCCGGAATGTTGCATCTGCAATTGCGCGGTGCAGAGTGTCGGCGTCGTTGGAGCGGTGATATAACATAAAAAATCGTGGTTTTTGTTGATACCGGCGGGAAAACCGGGCGCGAGGGTCAGCGGCACGGTCGTAAAGAGATCACACGGGTCGGAGATAACACTCAAGGCATAACAATTCTCCATGCTCCATGTGGTGT
>CAZPIK010000355.1:0-4344 GCA_964586185.1 uncultured Candidatus Sumerlaeota bacterium
CTCTGCGCCTTTGCGTCTTTGCGTTGATTTCTTTTTACGGATGGTCGGCGCAAGGGGATGAGTCGCAATTTCTCTCTCGCATCCGCCAACTGACGTTCGAGGGTAAGCGCGCGGGCGAGGGTTATTACTCATCCAACGGCAAAAAGATCGTATTCCAAAGCGAGCGCGAAGCGGATAACCCCTTCTACCAAATTTACGCGCTCGATTTGGAAAGCGGCGACACCGTCCGCGTTTCGCCCGGTTATGGCAAGACCACCTGCGCCTACATCCGCCCGGGGAGCGATGCGATTCTTTTCGCCTCGACGCATGAAGACCCTGCCTCGCGCGATTTGCAGAAAGCCGAGCTGGAATTCCGCGCATCCGGTAAAGAACGGCGATACAGTTGGGATTACGACGAACATTATGAAATCTATGAAGTCGCCTCGCCGGGAGAAACTCCGAACAATCTCACGCGCTCGACGGGGTACGACGCCGAGGGCAACTACTCGCCAGACGGATCGAAAATCGTTTTCTGTTCCATGCGCGACGCCTACCCAATCGAGAAACTTTCCGAAGCTGACCGTAAGACCGCTGAATTCAACATCAGCGCGTTCGGCGAAATCTACATCATGAACTCCGATGGCTCCGATCCGAAGCGGCTCACACACGAGCCGGGTTACGACGGCGGACCGTTCTTTTCGCCCGATGGATCGCGCATCGTCTGGCGCCATTTTGATCCCGAGGGGGTCATTGCTGATGTTTATACAATGAAACTGGACAGTTCCGACAAAATCCGCGTGACCGATTTCGGCTCGATGAGTTGGGCTCCCTATTATCATCCGTCGGGCGACTACATCATTTTTGCGAGCAATAAACTCGGCTTTGCGAATTTCGAACTCTATCTGGTGGACTCGGCGGGCACGAAGGAACCAGTCCGCGTAACGACGACCGATGGCTTTGATGGACTGCCCGTTTTTTCGCCGAATGGCAAGCAACTTTGCTGGACCTCGACGCGAGCTGGAAAAACATCCGAACGGGGGGGCGGACAACTTTACCTCGCCGATTGGAACGATGCGCTCGCCCGTAAAATGCTTAGTGAGACTTCGCCAAGAAAAAATCCCGTTAAATCCGAGGCTGCAGAACATCACACGGAAAGCGCACCGGATCATTCTGCATCGCCCCAATCTGAATCGGCTTCAGCGGCTATGTCCTTCAAACCAGAAATCGCCGAAGACGACTTGCGCACCATGATCAGCTATCTCGCCTCAGACGAACTCCAAGGGCGAATGACGGGGCAGCATGGCGAAGAATTGGCCAAGATATATATCCAACGCCGATTTCAGGACATCGGACTAAAGCCCCTTCTTGGCGCTGAATCAACGGAATCCGCTAAGAACTTGATTCACGAATTCAAGTTTACTTCGGGCGTTCATCCCGGAAAGGCCAACGCTCTGAATGCGCTCACGGTCGAGAAAAACCCTCACGCGACGCTCGATCAACTTGCCGCAGAAGGCAAACCGCTTGCTTCATTTGAACTCGGAAAAGATTTTCTTCCGCTTTCATTTTCCGATGGCGGAACGACGGCCGGACTTTTCGCGTTTGTTGGATACGGCCTTGTCGTGCCGGATGAAGGCAAAACGCCGCTTTACGATTCCTATGCCGGACTCGACGTGCAGGGACGAATCGTCCTCGCGCTTCGTTGGGTTCCTGAAAATCTTCCGCCTGAAAAACGGCAGATTTACAACCGTTATGCCGGATCGCGCTTTAAGGCGTTGCAGGCAAGATCGCGCGGCGCGGCCGGATTGCTCATTGTTTCGGGACCCAACTCTCCAACATCCAATACACTCCAGCCGCTTGATCTCGATCTCGGCGGCGCGACTTCCGGCATACTCGCCGCGAGCGTGAACATTGCGACCGCAGAAAAATTGCTCTCTGAGTCGGGAAAATCGCTAAAGACTTTACAGAACGCGCTTGATTCGGGAACGACAACAACGGCCATGGCCCTTGATGCGACTTACGTCAAGCTCGACACCGAGTTGCAAAAGAATACTTCCATCGGACACAACGTGGTGGCATGGCTTCCACCAACCGTAAAATCTGACGAAGCGGAATACGTGATGATCGGCGCGCATTACGATCACCTCGGCAAAGGTCGCAACGCAAACTCGCTTGCAAAGAAGGAGGAAGAGGGGCAAGTCCACCACGGCGCGGATGATAACGCCTCCGGCGCGGCGGCGATCCTCGAAATCGCGCAGAGCATGGCTGCGGGGCAAGGGAAACGAAAAAGGGGCGTTATTTTTGCCGCGTGGTCGGGCGAGGAAATGGGACTTCTCGGTTCCGCGGATTTTGCAAAAAACTCTCCTGTTCCCCTTAAGCAGATTGTGGCTTATCTCAATCTCGATATGGTCGGACGCCTGCGCGAAAACAAGCTCTCCATTCAGGCGGTCGGTTCATCCCCCGATTGGAAAAAGTTGATCGAAAAGAAAAACGTCGCGGCGGGATTTTCGCTCGTCCTCGGTGAGGATCCCTTTCTGCCGACCGACACAACTTCTTTTTATCCGAAGGAAATTCCGTGCCTTCATTTCTTCAGCGGCGCGCACGAGGATTATCATCGTCCAAGCGATACGGCGGACAAGATCAATTATCCCGATACCGCGCGAATCGCGAAATTTATCGAGTCTCTGGCCATGGAATTGGTTAACGCCGAAGGACGTCCCGCTTGGGCAAAAGTCGAATCCACGCAGGCGGATTCGGGCGGTAGAGAAACGCTCCGCGCGTATATCGGGACAATACCCGACTACACGACCGAGGAGATCAAGGGCGTAAAGCTGTCGGGTGTGCGAGGCGGCGGTCCGGCGGATCGAGCGGGGTTGCGTGGAGGCGACCTGATCGTCGAGTTCGCGGGTCAGGTCATCACAAACATTTACGATTACACCTACGCGCTCGACGCAGTGAAAATCGGCGTTCCGGTCAAAGTCGTCGTCGAACGCGACGGCAAGAAAATCGAACTCACTGTAACTCCTGAAGCCAAAAAATAATAAACCCCAATCCCAAGCGCTAAAATCCGCACCGCGTGAATGGGCGGGAATGGCAATTGTATTTTTGTATTTTATTCGTACTCGCGCGGAGCTATAATGAGCTACGGTTATGGTTATGAGTGACGTCATTCCCTTCGATCCCCAATTGGCGCAGTCGCGTCCACTTTTTCTTTCGAGCGTGGCGGCGGGGTTTCCGTCCCCTGCCGATGACTATCTGGACAAGGGTTTGGATCTCAACGAGTTTCTGGTCAAGCATCCGGCGGCAACGTTTTTCATCCGCGCGGAGGGAGAATCCATGATCAACGCGGGGATCCATTCGGGGGATATTTTGGTGGTGGATCGTTCGCTCGAACCCACGCATGGCCGGATCGTTGTTGCGGTGGTGAATGGCGGGTTCACGGTCAAACGAATTTCGCGGCGAAAAGGAAAAACACAGCTCATCGCGGAGAATCCCGACTTTACCCCCATTCAGATTACCGAAGAATCCGAGTGCGCCGTGTGGGGCGTCGTCACGTTCGTTTTGCATCCGGTTTTACACCCATGAATTCTTTTTACGCGCTTGTGGACTGCAATAATTTTTACGTTTCGTGCGAACGGGTGTTCAATCCGCGCCTTCAGGGAAAGCCCGTGGCCGTGATGTCGAATAATGATGGCTGCATTGTTGCACGGTCCAATGAGGTCAAGGCGCTCGGGGTTAAAATGGGCGCGCCCGTTTATCAAAACGAGGCTCTTTTCAAAAAGCACGGCGTCATCCTTTTTTCGTCCAACTACGCGCTCTATGGCGATATGTCGCGGCGCGTGACGACGACGCTTGAGATGTTCGGATACGAGATCGAGCCTTATTCGATTGATGAAGCGTTCATGCGGATGCGCGAACCCATGGCGGTTTGCCTCACGCTCGCGGGGGAAATCCGCGCGAAGATCAAGCAATGGGTCGGCTTACCCGTGTGCGTTGGAATCGGGACAACAAAAACGCTCGCGAAACTCGCCAACAAACGGGCGAAGAAGCGCGGCGGAATTTTTGCGTTTGACGATCCGCGCGAAACCGACGCAATTCTGGCCGAGACGCCGATCATTGACGTTTGGGGAATCGGCTCGCATCGCGCAAAGTTTTTGATGGGAAACGGCATCCACTCCGCGCTCGATTTGAAAAACGCCGATCCCATTTGGATCAAGAAACATCTCTCCGTCACCGGATTACGAACGCATAAAGAACTGGGCGGATTGGCGTGTATCCCGATGGGCGAGGCCCCCGCGTCAAAAAAGGGGATTGCGTGCGCCCGCATGTTCAGCCCGGGGTGGGCCTCCCCAG
Organism: uncultured Candidatus Sumerlaeota bacterium; assembly: GCA_964586185.1. Taxonomy (GTDB): domain Bacteria; phylum Sumerlaeota; class Sumerlaeia; order MVZB01; family JAJFLK01; genus CAZPIK01. Next base: position 4,330 of record CAZPIK010000355.1, read on the forward strand.
GCGAGACTGGCGCGT
>CAZPIK010000356.1:0-4335 GCA_964586185.1 uncultured Candidatus Sumerlaeota bacterium
AAGTCAACGCGCATGAGATCAAGAAGCACCAGGGCATCATTGCCAATCCCAATTGCTCGACGATTCAAATGGTTGTCGCATTGAACCCGATTCACAAAGCGGCGGGGATCAAACGTGTTGTCGTTTCGACCTATCAAGCGGCTTCGGGCGCGGGGCAGACCGCAATGGATGAAATGGTTGAGCATACGAGGGCCTTCCTAATGGACGGCAAGTCTCCGGAGGCCAAGAAGTTTGCGCATAGCCTTGTGTTCAACGTGATACCGCACATTGACGTTTTCATGGACAACGGCTACACGAAGGAAGAAATGAAAATGGTGAACGAGACGCGGAAGATCATGGGCGATCCTTCGATCCGCGTTACCGCCACAACGGTTCGCGTGCCGGTGCTAAGGTGCCACAGCGAGTCGGTCAATATCGAAACGAAACGAAAGATAAGCGCCGCAGAGGCGCGGGAAGTCTTGTCAAAAGCTCCCGGCGTTATCGTTATGGACGATCCGGCGACAAAAACCTATCCCATGCCCGCGATGCTGGCTCATAGCGACGCGACTTACGTGGGCCGCATCCGTGAGGATGATACGATTGAGAATGGCTTAAATATGTGGGTGGTCGCGGATCAATTGCGGAAAGGCGCTGCTTTGAACGCGGTCCAGATTGCGGAAGTCTTGGTAAAACAATAAGAGAACATTTGAGTTCGTCCGAAGCCGAGTCTAACATGACTCCTATGGACCACCAACTTGCCGAGGTCAGATCCAAGTGAAGAAAAGCACCGTTTTGGAATCCCCAACCCAGCCGATAGCATCAAAGCCCGAAAACAACGGCTCCATTCCCTCCGCGAATGGCTCGCAACCCATGACGCGGCTTGAAATGCTCGAATCCGAGTTTGAAAAACGGGTCGCGAAAAGCGAGCTCGGCGGCGGCGAAGAAGCCATTGCCCGCCAACACGCCAAGGGAAATCTAACCGCGATCGAGCGGATGGAACTCCTCTTTGACAAGGGAACATTTCGACGACTTTATGCCCTTCGTGGCGCGGGGAATACCGGCGATGGCGTCGTCTCCGGCTGGGGACTCATCGAAGGCCGTAAGGCTTATGCTTATGGGTGGGACTTTACCAATTTCGCCGGAACGTGCAGCGCCGACAATGGACGCGCTATCGGCGAAATCATCGAAAACGCAAAGAAGGAACTCTGCCCAATCATCGGCCTCAACGATTCGGGCGGCGCGCGAGTTCAGGAAGGGGTCGCAAGTCTTTTTGGTTATGGGCACATTTTTAACGGCCACATAGATTCTTCCGGTTACATTCCTCAAATTTCCGCCATTGTCGGACCCTGCGCGGGGGGAGCGGTTTATGCGCCTGCGCTCACCGATTTCATTCTGATGTCCAAAACGGCTTTCATGGCGGTGACGGGTCCCGAAGTGATGAAAACGACGACGGGCAAATCGCTTACGAAGGACGAACTTGGCGGGTACAAGCTGCACAGCGAGAAGAGCGGCCGGGTGAATCTTGTGGGCGCGGACGATCAGGATATCACCACGCTGATTCGTCAACTGATGGGTTACCTTCCTGCCTCGTGCTTGGAACTTCCGCCCTATAAGGCAACGAACGATCCGATTGATCGTCCCACGGACCTTTCGCGTGAAATCATGAGCAGCGTTTTGGAGCGCGATACCCCTTTCGACGTTCGCGTTATCATTCAGGACATTCTCGACGATCAGGATTTCTTGGAGATTTCGGATAACTACGCAAAGAATCTCGTCACCGGATTCGGTCGGCTTGGGGGTTGGCCTATCGGTGTTATTGCCAACCAGAGTACTCAGCTTTCGGGCAACCTCGATCCCGATTCCGCAAAGAAGGGTGCGCGCTTTGTTCGCTTCTGTGATTGCTTTAACATTCCATTGTTAACCCTAGTGGACGTAGCGGGCTTCATTCCTGACGACACAACCGAAGCGCGAGACATCGAAGGCTTCGGCGCGGCGTTTCTGATGGCTTATCGCCTCGCGACGGTCCCTAAATTCAGCGTCGTTCTTCGTCGGGCTTTTGGCGGGGCGTATGATGTGATGAGCTACAAGCTTTCCAACACAAATCGCGCATTTGCCTGGCCGACCTCCCGTTTTGCGGTCATGGGGGCATCAGGCGCAGTGGACTTAATTTTCCGCCGTGAGCTGATGAAAATCAAAGCCGATCAAGGTGAAGAGGCGTACCACAAACGCCGCAATGAATTGATCGAACAGAACAAAGCCGAAGTCGTGAATCCTTGGAAAGCCGCTGAGCTCGGTTACATCGAACAGTTTATCCGTATTCGCAATACGCGGGTTAGATTGGCCGAAGCGCTTTTACCCCTCATGGAGGTCGAAAGACTTAAGCCTCGCCGATTTAAGGGGGCTAATTGGCCTGTCTAAATTCCCACTCCACGTAAATGCTTCAACCCAAGCTGCTGACGACGCTAAAAACTTATGACCGAAAGCAATTTTCGGATGACCTCTTTGCGGGGCTGACCGTCGGCGTCGTCGCGCTTCCGCTGGCCATGGCTTTTGCAATTGCCAGTGGCGTCACGCCTGAACGCGGGCTGTTTACAGCAATCGTCGCGGGTTTTCTCATATCTGCGCTTGGAGGCAGCCGTGTTCAGATCGGCGGACCGACGGGCGCGTTCGTCGTCATCGTCGCGGGCATCGTCGCCGAGTTTGGTTATGAAGGGCTGGTCTATAGCACGTTCATGGCGGGCGCGCTCCTGATCGCGCTCGGCGTTTTCCGAATGGGCGCGCTCATCAAGTTTATTCCTCACCCCGTGACCACGGGCTTCACGACGGGTATTGCTGTCGTAATTTTTTCAACACAGATTAAGGATATGCTCGGCTTAAGGATGGAATCTCCACCGGCGGAATTCATCGAGAAATGGGGCGCGTATTTTCGTTACCTAAACACGATCAATGCATCGGCGTTTGCATTGGGAATCGGAACGATCTTGGTCATTGTGCTCATGCGCCGGTTTATTCCGCGCGCGCCGGGAATGCTCGTCGCGATGATCCTTGCTACCGTTGCTGTCAGCCTTTTCGGACTTGACGTCGAGACTATCGGTTCGAGGTTTGGCGACCTGCCCCGAATGCTTCCATCGCCAGCGCTTCCAACGTTCGATCCTTCCCGCATACGTGAACTTGTTTCACCCGCCTTTACGATTGCTCTGCTGGCGGCCATCGAATCGCTGCTTTCCGCAACCGTCGCGGACGGCATGATCGGCGGGCGGCATCGTCCGAACATGGAATTGGTTGCGCAGGGCGCCGCGAATATCGCCTCGGTGACTTTTGGCGGAATCCCGGCCACAGGAGCCATCGCACGAACGGCAACCAACGTGAAGAGCGGCGGCAAGACGCCCGTCGCGGGGATGATCCATGCCGTGACGCTCGCGTTGCTTTTACTTTTTTTCGCGCCTTGGGCAAAGCTGGTCCCAATGGCGGCGCTTGCGGGAATTCTCGTCGTCGTCAGTTACAACATGAGCGAACTCCACCATTTCATTGCGCTATTCAAGTCGCCAAAGAGCGACGTTATGGTTCTCCTTACGACTTTCCTCCTCACAGTTCTCGTGGATTTAACCGTCGCCGTCGAGGTCGGCATTGTACTAAGCGCGCTTCTCTTTGTCCGGCAGATGTCGGAAATTTCGAATGTCGGCGTGATCACGCGTGAGCTGAACGAGGATGAGGACGAACCTGTTGACGCCAATGCGATCGCGCTGCGACAAGTCCCGCGCGGAGTCGAGGTTTTTGAAATCCAAGGCGCGCTTTTCTTCGGCGCCGCCGACCAATTCAAGGAGAATCTTCGCGTTTTCGACAGACACGTCTCCATCATCATTATTCGCATGAGAAAAGTCCCGGTCATTGACGCGACCGGACTGCACGTCATGCGTGAATTCCTTCATTATTGCCGGCAAAATAAGACGCATTTGATCCTCTCGGGCGTTCACGCGCAGCCGCTGCTGGCCTTCGAGCGTTCGGGCTTGAGCAATGAATATGGCGAAGAGAACATGTTTGGTAACATCGACGATGCACTTGACCGCGCGCGTGAACTACTTGGATTGCCAAAGTCTCCTCGCCCGTCAAGTTTCGAGCCGACCGTCGCGCGTGAAGCAAATCCCGCAACACCAACTTCAGGCGACGTCGCGAAAGAATAAACAGTTTTTGGAGTGGAGACAGCGGCGACTATCGCGGATAATCCTTACTGGCAGTTTCTCGCCGGTGGACAAAAGTAGAGATTTCCATGCGCGGCATACGATACACCTTCTTCAATTGCATTCTATTCGTGTTCACGCTGTCTGTGCGGCATGGAAACTTCGCGAATGCCCAGCC
>CAZPIK010000357.1:0-4334 GCA_964586185.1 uncultured Candidatus Sumerlaeota bacterium
GATCATGCCTCGCGCATATGCCCAAATTCCCTCCTTCGCCATCTTCGGCATTGACGCTTACCGCGTGACGGTGGAGGTGGACATTTCGGCATCGCCGAATGAAGTTCCCGGATTCCAGATTGTCGGCTTGCCGGAGGGCGCGGTCAAAGAAAGTCGGGATCGCGTTCGTGCGGCCGTGGCGAATTCGGGATTCTGGTTCCCAGCTGGAAGAATCACGGCAAACCTCGCGCCTGCCGACGTGCGCAAGGAAGGCGGCGCGTTTGACTTGCCGCTGGCGGTTGGTTTGCTCGCCGCCAACGGTGCCCTGCAATCGGATCGACTAGCAGAGTATGCCCTCGCGGGCGAACTTGGTTTGAACGGAGAGATCCGGGCGATTCGCGGAGCGTTGCCCTTGGCGCTTGGCGTCAAGGCCAACCGGCTTCGCGGTCTCATTCTCCCGGTGGTCAACGCTCGCGAGGCATCCGTTGTCGAAGGCATTGATGTGATTCCCGTTGGCAGCCTCAAGGAGGCAGTCGAGTTCCTCGCGGGCGAGTCACCCATCGCGCCCATCGTGGCGAATCATCAGGAGATTTTTTCCGATGCCGCCGCCTATGACGTGGATATGGCGGAGGTGCGAGGACAGGCCAGTGCCAAGCGCGCGTTGGAGGTCGCCGCCGCTGGCGGGCACAATCTCATCATGATCGGGCCGCCCGGCAGCGGCAAGACAATGCTCGCCCGGCGCTTCCCGACGATCCTCCCTGCTATGACGTTCGACGAGAGCATCGAGACGACGAAGATTCACTCGATCGCGGGACTTGTCGGCGACAAGGGTTTGGTTGCAACGAGGCCTTTCCGCTCTCCGCATCACACCGTCAGCGGCGTCGCGCTCGTTGGCGGCGGCTCGATCCCGCGCCCCGGCGAAGTCTCGCTTTCGCATCATGGCGTTTTGTTCTTGGATGAAATGCCGGAATTTACACGAGCCGCGCTCGAAGCCTTGCGTCAACCGCTCGAGGACGGCCAGATCACCGTCACTCGTTCCGCGCTCACGACAACGTTCCCCGCAAAGATGACGCTTTGCGGAAGTTTGAATCCATGCCCCTGCGGATTCATGACCGATCCCACACGCGAGTGCAAATGCAGTCCATTCGACATTCAACGTTATCATTCGCGGCTATCGGGTCCGCTGCTCGACCGTATTGACATCCATATTGACGTGCCCGCGGTAAAATATCAGGAACTCACGCGCGGCGAGGCGGGCGAAAACTCGGCGACCGTGCGTGAGCGGGTTCAGCGCGCGAGGGACATCCAGCTTGCGCGATTCGAGGGCGTAAACGAAGTATTCTGCAATGCCCACATGCGACGAAAACAGATTGAGAAATTCTGCAAGCTGGATGACGCGACGCTCGCGCTGCTTGAGCGGGCGATGAACAACTACAAACTTTCCGCGCGCGCTTACGACCGCATCCTTAAAGTCGCGCGAACCATCGCCGACCTCGCAGGCGAACCCAGCATCAACTCAACCGCAATTTCCGAAGCGATCAATTACCGAACGCTCGACCGCGACGTGTGGAAGCGCGTCTGATTAATTGCCCCCGGCTGAAGAAGAAGCGGGAATGGGGGCGGATGCCGGCGCCACAGGCCAAGAGACGTAAATGCCTCCCATCAACATTTCTTCCCAAGTTTGTTCTCCCCATCGCACCTCTTTGGATGGATCAGGATTGAAGGGATTGTTCGGTGAGTTATCAAAATGGCCGACGACGCGCACCGTCGTGCCCGCGGGAACCTTGCGCGGCTCTTTCAGGAAGTAATCGAGCTGCCAGTTGAAATCGTATTTCGGAACCGAGCAGACAAGTTCTTCCTGACCGCCGGGAGGAGTAAGATAAAACTCCATCGCCTTGCCTCGATAATGCATGTGCGGCGTGAAGGAGTAGATCGTCGCGTCATGCCTGATCGTTGATTTCCCCTCGACTACATGATCCGGCGCCATCGGCGGAATCTTAAAGCCCGTGTTCACCATGAGCACGGTTCGCATAAGCTCCTTCGGTTTTTCCGTCGCGAGCACGATTCCGAATTTCGACTTATCCTTTTCCTCCTTGCCGGTGGGAGTGTAATGCACCTGCCACATCAGCTTGGAACCCTTGGGAATGAGGCGCGCAACCCCGGGAGGATTCACACCCGCAGGCGAGCCGGGGGCATAGACGTCGAGAAAGTCGGTGGTAAAGCCATCTTTGTTCGCTCGACTCCATTCCGCTGGAGGCCGGAGAAAAACGATGATGTGATGCACAACTTTCCGATTGCCGGGCAATACTTCCATGGACTGCACGTAAAGGTCTTCGGTGTTTTTCAAATCCGTGACGTGATACTGATACGGCATTACGCCATCGGCGGGGATCGTGATCTCATTCGGCATCTCGAAGACCATATCGGGCTTGGGGATGCTCCAATCATCATGGAAAGTTCGCGGTTCGGGCAGGTCTTTCTTGTCGCCCTCGGGCATTCCATTGTTCACCCACTTGCTGATCATCGCAATCTGCTCTTCTGTCAACGTCGGATCGTCCTTCCATTCTCCGACTTTCGGATCAAGTCCCCAAGGCGGCATCTTTCCATCGCGCACCTGCTTCACAATTGACTTGCCCCAAGGGCGAGCGCTCTCATAGGACTGCAAATCGAAGGACGCAAGCCCCTGAGTGCGATGGCATTCAACACACCGGGCTTGAAAAATCGGCGCGATATGTTTTGAGAAGGTGATCGTTTCCGCTTCTTCCGCCCCGAGGTTGTGTAATGAGACGCTTGCGAATACGGCCACGAGGGCAAAGATGAGTGAACGCGACATGATGAAGTGCTCCTTCCCGAGCATCGAAACAAACCGGACAGCATCTTTTACCAAAACTGACCCCTTTAATTCAATGGGTTGCAGTTGGGGATGCGAAGAACCTGTTCTTCACTTTGCGCTCTTTGCGTTCTGCGCGGTTAAGTGTTTCACCGCGATTTAACGCTCGTCCAGACTTCATCATAAACTCGCGTGTCGTTTCCCAAATCCTGCAAGAACTCCATCTTGGAAATCTGTTCGTCGGTGGGATAGATCGCGGGATTGGCGCGGTCGGCGGCGTTGACGAGCGCGAGACTTGCCTCGTTCGGCGTCGCATAGCGATTAAAATCGGAAAGTTGCGCGCCGTTCTTCGCATCTAAAATGAAATTGATAAACGCGTGCGCTCCTTCGGGATTTGGAGCCTTCGCGGGGATCGTCATCGTGTCCACCCAAATGAGCGTCCCTTCTTTCGGTATAAAAAATCCCGCGTCAGGCGCTTCGTCCATCGCACGAACGGCATCGCCGTTATAGACAATCGCCGCGACGGCATCGCCCGAAACGACCCGGTTTTTTCCGCCGACGCCTCCCTCGAATCCAAGGCATTTGTCGTTCTTCTTCGATGCGAGAATCGCCTCGCCCGCCGTGCGGACCGCTGAAGCATCGCGGCTATTGATCGACGCGCCTTGGAACTTAAGCGCCGCCGCCATCATGTCGCGCATGGAGTCAATTAGCAGAAACGGACCGGGCGTGCGGGTTGCATCGAAAAAACAATTCCAGCTTTGATCTGCTTCGTTCACGTTCCACTTCTTCTTGTTGTACATGATCCCCATCGTTCCCCATTGATACGGCGCGGAAAATTTGTTTTCGGGATCGTACGGGGGATTTTTAAATTTCGTGGCGACGTTCTTTAAGTTCGGAATTTTCTCCGTCGCGAGCGGCTGCAAAAGCCCAATCTGCGCGAGCGTCGGCACGGCGTGATCCGAAACGACGACCACGTCGTAACTCGAAACGCCTCCCGCGTTCTGGAGCTTCGCCATCATCTCCTCGGTCGCTTCGTAAACGTCAATCTTAACCTTGGAGCCTGTTAACTTTTCAAACGCTTCGGGCAATTCCGGCGCAATGTATTCCGAGAACATGTAAACCGTGACGCGTTGCGAATTCCCATTCGCCGATTCGCCGCCGGTCGCGTCTTGCTCGCGCGGACTTTCCGCCGATTTGGAACATCCCATCACTGCGCCTACTGCGACCAATACCGTGAATCCCAGCCATTTTTGCATCATGTTTCCCCTTCCGCGCGTATGAGGATACGCCACGTAACCACGTATTTCCACACTGGCCAGAATACTGAATTTATTTATCTGCGAAATCTGCGCAATCTGCGGATCGTTTTCTACCCTCAGATTGCGCAGATGTGAAAATGAAAGAGGCGCAGAAAACCCGATTGGGGTTCTCTGCGCCTTGGTGTTTCTGTGGTGAACTTTTTCTTAGAACCCGAAGTTGTTGATGTCGTCAGCTTCAGTCCCGCGCCAATCGGTTCCGGCGGGGG
>CAZPIK010000358.1:0-4331 GCA_964586185.1 uncultured Candidatus Sumerlaeota bacterium
GCAAGCGCGTCGGGAATTGGGGCTGCCCGAAACAGGAAAGCTCGGTGTTTGTTTTGGCGGATCGCTCGGAGCTGCGGGAGTTAACCAACTTCTTATGGAAGCTCTTCCAAAAGCGATTGAAAAATTGGATCGAAATCGCGATACTTCGCCTGCCACGGAAACGTGGCACTTCCTCTGGGGAACCGGGCGGCCGCACGAGGCAAATTGCCGCCACCTGTTCGATGACAAACCCGGTCTCAAAAGCCGGATCACCTTAAAGCCTTATATTGAACGGATGGATTTGGCGCTGGCTGCGGCTGATTTGGTCGTGGCGCGCGCCGGGGCGATGACGCTGGCGGAACTGACCGCTGTCGGCAAACCTTCGATCCTCATTCCCCTGCCGCACTCGGCGGGCGATCATCAGCGAGGCAATGCGCGAGCGATGCAAAGTTCGGGCGCGTCGGTCCTAATTGAAGAGAAGGAAGAAGGCGCGGCGGCGCGGCTCGCCGAATCAATCGTCACTCTGGGAAGCGACGGAGAGAAACAAACAGTGATGGCGGAATCGGCTCGCAAACTCGGAAAGCCGGACGCTGCACGCAAAATGGCAGAAACGATTTTCAAAATCCTCCACGACGGAGAAACATCTACACATGAATAGTCTGGCAGATTTCAAACGCGTCCACTTCATCGGCATCGGCGGCATCGGCATGAGCGCGCTTGCTTCCGCGCTCATGCATCGCGGGCATGAGGTTTCGGGTAGCGATTTATCGAACGGGGCGATGGCGCAGAAACTCGCCTCGTGTGGGGCAAAGATTTTTCAGGGGCACCTTGCGGAGAACGTTGCGGGCGCGGAGTTGGTGGTCACTTCATCTGCCATCCGTCGCGATAATCCCGAGCGCATGGCGGCGGAGCAGGCGGGAATTCCGATTTGGCGGCGCGCAAAAATTTTGGGCGAAATTATGAACGCCGGGCGGGGACTCGCCATTGCCGGGACGCACGGCAAGACCACCACCACGGCCATGTGCAGCCTCGCGCTCGTCGAATCGGGTATGGATCCGATTTGCCTTATCGGCGGTGAACTCGACGCGTTCGGCGGCAATGCCCGAATGGGAAAAGGCGAATGGATCGTGGCCGAGGCTGATGAAAGCGACGGCTCATTTGTGGATTTGATCCCCGAGCGCGCGATCATCACGAACATCGAAGAAGATCACATGGATTATTACCGCGACATGGATCACTTGATGGCGACGTTTGCGGAATTTTTGGGAAGGCTCAAGCCCTCGGGTAAAATTATTGCCTGTGCCGACAGCCCGGCAGTCATGGAACTCATTCGCGATTCGAAGTATGGAGTCGCGCGTGAAGTGTTGACCTACGGCATCACTTCGCCTGATGCCGATCTCATCGCCAAGGACATTCGGTTCATGAGTCATTCGGGGCGGACTCGCTTCACTGCTGTTTTCAGAGGCGAACCGCTCGGTGTCGTCAGCCTTCGAATTCCGGGGAAGCAAAATGTCGCCAACGCGCTTGCGACGATCCTCGCGGCGACCGACATCGGCTGTCCGTTTCATTCCGTTGCCCGCGCGCTCGGACTTTACGCGGGGACGAAGCGGCGTTATCAGGTGAAGGGAGTCTCGGCAGGGGTCACCGTGATTGACGATTACGCGCACCATCCGACGGAGATTAAAGCGACTCTTTCGGCGGCGCGTTCGAGCGTAAGGCGCGCGAAGGGTCGGCGGATCGTCGGAATTTTTCAGCCGCATCGTTACAGCCGAACGGCAAGTCTCGCGAGCGAGTTCGGCGTGGCGTTTCGCGAAGCCGACATGATCGTTGTGACCGATGTTTACGCGGCGGGCGAGGACCCCATCGCAGGAGTTAGCGGCGACAGCATCTATAGTAAGGTCGTGGCCGATGGCCATCCGGCGGTCTATTACGTTCCGAAGACGGGCGACGTTGCCGATTTTCTGAAACCGAAGTTGCACTCGGGCGATATGGTTTTCACGCTCGGCGCGGGAGACGTTTGGAGATTGGGCGAGCGGTTGCTAGAATATTTAAATTCCGGCGCGCCCACGCCAGCTGGGATGTAATTGCTAACCAATTTGCATTCCCGCCGCGAGCGGATTATCTTAGTCTCTTCCGAGACTTCGGTCGGAAGCAGGGTGTCCTTATGGATTACGGCATTAAAGGTAAAGTCGCGCTGGTCGGCGGAGCGAGTCGGGGAATCGGTCGCGCCATCGCGCATGCACTTGCTCGTGAGGGGGCGAGGGTTGCCATCTGCGCGCGCAATTTGGACGCCGTGGAAAAGACGGTCGAATCTCTCCGCGCGGCGACCGGCGCCGAGATCACCGGTTTCCAAGCCGATCTTTCGGACGGCGACGATGTGTATCGTGTGCTCGACGGAACCGGTTCGCGACTCGGCGAGATTGACATCCTCGTGACCAACACGGGCGGACCGCGTCCCGGAAAACTGAACGACCTCGAAGGCGAAGATTGGGATCAGGCGTTCGAGATGCTTGTCCGTTCGACGATTCGGCTCGTGAAAAGTGTTCTTCCCTCGATGCAGGAACGGCGTTGGGGGCGGATCATCGGGATCACTTCGGTCAGCGTCAAGGAGCCGATCCCAAACCTGTTGCTCTCCAACGTCTATCGGAGCGGCATCACTTCGTTTTTCAAATCGGTCGCAACGGAAGTCGCTGAATTTGGAGTCACCGTCAATACGGTGCTTCCCGGTCTTACCGACACCGAACGGCTCCGCTCGCTTTATGAAGCGCAGGCGAAGCATCAGGGAATTTCAACCGAGGCGATGATCGAGCGGGTCGCGCAAACGCTACCACGCAAGCGACTCAACAAACCGGAAGAACTGGCCGAGCTGGTAGCGTTTCTCGCTTCGGGAGCTGCTTCGGGTATCACCGGGTGTGCGATTCCGGCGGACGGCGGCCAACTCAAGGGACTCATGTGACCTGGGCGACTCTCCACCGAATGAATGTCTCCGAAGATATCCAATACCGCGAGAAGCTCGAAGCCGAAGGTCGGTTTTGGGATCGCGAGTTTCTAAAGCCCGAAACGACAAATGTTTTTCCGTGTGTGTTTCATGCGTCGCCTTTTTTTCGAGAGGCTTTGACTCGTCCGCTGCTTCGTCGAGTAACGCAAAACTTGGGTCCGAACTCTATGGTTTTGGATTTGGGGTGTGGACAGGGATGGCTCACGCGATTGCTTGCGGAAACAGGCGCGGAGGCAAGGGGAGTGGATATTGCGGGAGAATGCTTGCTTCGCGCATCCGAAAAATCGCGAGAGGCAGGACTCACGAATTGTTCTTTTGATCGCTTTGATGCCAACACCGGAACGTTGCCATCTTCGGCTTATGATTGGATCGTCAGTTGGGGAACCCTGCATCATTTGGCCAATATGGAACACGCGATCATGCAGATTGCCAAAGCCTTGAAACCGGACGGGAGGTTGGCGCTACTCGAATGCGTGGAGCAAACGGGAATTCGCGGGAGGCTCGCGCATGGACTCGCGGATTTGATTCATCTGATCCTTCCCACCGACCGAAGTTACATTCAAAAAATTCGTCAAGGTTTTTCGAAATTGACAGGGGGGAAACAGGAATTCGAGTGGTCGCCATTTGAAAACGTCGGCGGGGGATCGTGGCAAAAAGAGGCCATGAAACATTTCGAGATCGTCGAGCACGAGGAAATGCTTTGTTTTATGTCGCCGTTTGCCGCTCGGGTTCGGAACAGTCGAGGAATGCGCAATTTAATTTTGAGCATGCTTTATGGATTGGATCGCACGTTGATTCGTTTTCGTATTCTGCCCGCTGAATACCACTTCATGATATTGAAGAAGAAGGACTAAGCGTTTAGAACCTATGCTTCGACTAAGCATTCTCATTTCACTTGCTGTTGCGTTCACGAATATTTACGCGTTCGCTGATCCGACTGACGACGAGATGCCGACGGAAATCTCCGAACGTTATTGGGAATCGCCCGGACCCGAGCAGGATTCACCTGACGCGCCGCGATTGCTCATCATGTATCCCACGCGGGAGATGACGACTCTCCCGAATGCGCAAGAGAAGACTCGCTATGCGGGACGTGTTGAACCTGCGAACGCGAAAGTGAAACTCGATGGCTCGTCGGTAAAGATTTTGCCGGGCGGCGTGTTCACGGGTTTGCTCAACATCAAAGTAGGGGAGCGAACAGTCACCTTCACCGCCGAACACGCGGGCGCAAAGACCGTTGTAACACGCAGGGTGAAACGCGAAGCGCTTGTCAAAGGCCCTGCGGCGTGGCCGCTAAAGTTTCATCCCACCAGACCCGTCGCGCCCGCCGGAAAACAGGAACTTTGGCTGAGAG
>CAZPIK010000359.1:0-4302 GCA_964586185.1 uncultured Candidatus Sumerlaeota bacterium
ATTGTCGGTTCGAAACTCCACATTCAAAAAGTCGATGACTTCATGGCGACTTTGCAAACATCCGCGGCGCCCGACCTTGAGACGCAGGTCTATAAGATTCGGGAAGATGACGGACCGAAAATCAAAGCGCTCATCAACGCGCTTATCGCTCAAGATAAGAGCACGCCCTTCGGGCTTGAACGGAAAATCTTTATTGATGGTTCCGATCTGATTATCCGCGACACACCGGAGAATATTTCCAAGATCGAAGAATTGCTTCTCGACGAGAAGTTTATTCAGAACCTGCGGGACGAAAAATTGGACATCGCCAACTTCAGTCTGGTTCCGCGCGATGTCGAGAATCAAAACTCCGAACAGATGCTCGTCTTCACGAATCGTCTCGTCGAGGCCATTGAAACCTTCCTTTATGCCAAGGAAGGAAAACGCGCGGCTCAGGCCGAAGGGCGTCGGTTGTGGTTCGATCCTTCCACGCTTCAATTAACCATTGTTGATCTTCCCTCGAACATCGAGAAGGTCGGGAACTACATCGAGTCCTTGCCCGAAATTCGCCAGAAACGCCTGCAAAAAGTCATCTTCCTTGAGCATGCCGTTGCGGAAGAATTGGCGGCTCAATTACAGGAAGTTTTGGGGTTGACTGGCGCGGCGGGCGCGGGTTCAAGCTACGGCAATGAAACCGTGAAGAAGCTTCGCCGAGGGGATGAGATTACCTTTAAGGATCTGAAAATCCGCTTGATGCGCGTCGAAGATGGCGACCCCAACGATCGCAACGATGACGAATGCGAACTGCAACTCAACACGGGGACGCAATCGAGCACAATCAACATCCAAGAATTAAGCACCGTCTATTTTGAAGACTATGAAATTACTGCTGAGGATGTTCAACCGGTCGGCGGGAGCAGCAGCACAACCACGGGCGGGGGTGGCACGACCACCAATCGCGGCGAAGGCAGCGCGCGGTTGCGAATTCGCTACGTCGAACCTTTGGCGGGCGAGCCCAGCCCAGAAGCGCTCGCACAGCAACAACAAGCAGCAGCCGCAGAGCAAGAAGAAGGGCTAACGATCAACCCGTTCGGTCCGCTTAACGCCTTGATTATTCGTTACGACAACCCTGCGAGCCTTGAAGACGTTGAAGACCTTATCGTTCAACTTGACAAGCCGACGAAGCAGGTCGAAGTGGAAACGAAGTTCGTTCAAGTGAATGAGACAAGAGCGCGCGAGTTTAGCGCGGACTTTAACCTTGAAGGATTGAGCGATGCTCGGAGCCTGAGCCAAGTGTTCGACGGAAGCTGGGCGCTCAATTCGCGGTTTGCGCAGGTGCGTGACGAATTGCGCGACACCTTCGAGCCGCCCATCGAAAATCCCCTGTCCGCCAATCTTCTTAAGAGCACAACGGTGCTGGATCTCGTGCTCGGGGGCAGCAGTCTTCCCTCGCTTAACTTCCAATTGCGTCTCCTTGAGGCCGAGGGCGTTATCAATATTACCAACGGCCCCAAAGTCACGATGCTGGATGCAATCACGGGAGAATTCCGAATTGATAAGCTTGGTAGTCCTCAGTCAGGCTCTCAATCCGGTGGCGGCGGCGCGGGCGGTGGTAGCGGCGGATTTGGCACCAACCAAATCTTTGGTAGCAGCTCCGGCGGCGGCGGTGGCGGTGGTAATGACCAAATGCGCGAGGATGACGCCACGAATTTCAGGAACCGCTTGAGCGCGGTGGTTCTGGAAGTCACGCCTGAAATCACGTCTGAAAAATCCATTATCTTTGAGATCATCGCAGAGTTGATTGACTTCGATGACAACGTGGGTGAAAACGTGTTTGTCTCCGCCGAAGATGAATTTGTCGAGCTTCCTTCGCATATTGAACCGAACCCCGGCGAAAGTATTTTGAACAGTGGCATTGCTGGTCCTCAAGCCTTCGGGACATGGCTGGTAAACCATGGTCGGCTTTATCGGACTCACAAGCTGATTGATACGACGGCGCGAACGCACGACGGCGGGACCATCGTGCTCGGCGGGTGGACGGGTGAGCGGGCGCAGGAATTGACCTCCGGCGTCCCGGTGCTGCGGAATATGCCTTATTTCGGCAAATTGTTCTTCAGCCGCAACCAGCGCAACCTTTCGCGCGTCACGCTCCTCATTTTCCTGAACGCGAACTTGATTGACTGACGCCCAATTTCACGGTCGTTTTCCTAATCCCCCAAAAGTCGCACGGCTTTTGGGGGATTCTTATTGGCGGTTCTCGCTCCCAAAAATTGTCAGGAATAGCCCCATCTTGGCAGTTGACAACCTGAGGTTTAGTGTGGATAAAATCGGACATTGGCTGAAATCGTGAACTCATAAGTCGACTCTCGTCGCCGAGACGTATCGCGCCAAGACCTCTCATCCTTTATGGGGTCTCGAACCTCAAGACGACGCACGAATTCACGCCTGAAACCGCAATCTCGTTGCGGCGACCACATTCCAAAGCCCTAAACCAACGCGCCTCATGGCAATTTCAAATTGAATACAACCGCATCTTTTCTTCCCCTTGAGTTTGAGAGCCCACAAGCCGTGGCCGCTCCCGAGTCTTCTGAGCCGCTGTACCTCGTGGATGGCCATTCCCTTACTTTCAAAGCCTATTACGCCGTGCGCGGGTTGACTGCTCCCGATGGCTCTCCGACCGGGGCGGTCTATGGATTTCTGCGAATGCTCTTGCGACTCATCGAGGAACAGGGAGCCAAGCGGTTGGCCGTTGTGTTTGATACGGGTGAGCCGACATTTCGCGAAACAATGTATTCCGAATATAAGGCGAACCGAGA
Source organism: uncultured Candidatus Sumerlaeota bacterium (assembly GCA_964586185.1). Taxonomy (GTDB): domain Bacteria; phylum Sumerlaeota; class Sumerlaeia; order MVZB01; family JAJFLK01; genus CAZPIK01. Next base: position 2,796 of record CAZPIK010000359.1, read on the forward strand.
GTCGCCCCCGCCTGATTTTGGGCAGCAGATGAAATGGATTTACGAATTGCTCCGCGCCATGGGGATTGCTGTGTTTGAATGCCCCGGTTATGAAGCAGATGATCTCATCGGGACGATGGCCGCGACGACCGAGCGGCGCGGTGGCGAATGCGTCATCGTGTCCGCGGACAAAGACTTGTTTCAACTCGTCAGAGGGGGAACAAAGTTTCTTCGGTTTGGTACCAAGGAGGTTGAGGTCTTTGACGCAGCATCCGTCGAACGATATCTGGGCATTCGTCCCGAACAAGTCCCCGATTGGCTCGCCATCACGGGGGACAGTTCCGACAACATTCCCGGCGTGAGAGGGATTGGCGAAAAAGGCGCGGTTAAACTTTTGCAGGAATATGGAACCCTCGAAAATGTGATCGCGAATTCGGATAAAATCAAAAATGAAAAGCAGCGCAAATCGCTGGTAGAAGGCGCGGAGACGGCGCGACTCTCACGGAAATTGGCGACGGTTGTCTGCGATGTTCCCTTCAATTGGAAATGGGAGGAATGCGCGCTTCCCGGCGATCTTTGGAACTCCAATGCGGTCGCAGTTATATCGCGCCTCGGATTCAATACTTTGCTACGCGAAAAGGGGTTGAAGGCCGTAGCCATTCAGCCTTCACCTGCTCCAAATGCCGGACCCGCGCGCGAGGTCAAAACGATTTCAACAAATTACCGTATCGTGTTTGACGGGGCGGAACTGCGCGATTGGGTGAAAAGCTTATCGGGATCGCAGTGGCTAGCTCTCGATACCGAAACGACGGACGTTGATCCAATGAGGGCGGATTTGGTCGGCATCTCTCTTTCCCATTCAAAGGGTGAGGCGATTTACGTTCCTGTGGCGCATCGAGTCGGCGAGAGCGCGGCGCGGCAGATCCCATTAACGGAATTGCGTGAAATTCTGAACCCCGCATTTTCGCGAAAGCTTCCCAAAGCGCCAGCGCTTGTCGCCCATCACTCTAAGTATGATTGGAAAATTTTGGAGCGAGCCGGATTCGAAATCGCGAATCCCGAATTTGACACCATGCTTGCATCGTTCGTCCTCGATCCGGGAAAGGTCTCGGGTCATGGACTTAAAGCTTTGGCTTCGGAACTTTGCGGATTGGATATGACGCCAATCTCCGATCTTTTGGGCGCAGGAAAAAACGCCGCGCGGATGGATGAGATCACCGCCGAAGTTGCGGGGGATTATGCCTGCCGTGACGCCGATGCGACGATACGGTTGGTCGAAATTTTGTCCAAAAAACTTTGCGAGATTCCCTCGCTCGAAAAATTGTTTCGTGAAATCGAAATGCCGCTGACTCCCGTTCTCCATCGGATGGAAATGGGTGGGTTTGCGGTGGACGTTGCGCATCTCAAGCGACTCTCAGAAACGATGAACAAGGAAATGGGTGAACTCGCCGCGAAGATTTGGGAAGCGGCGGGACGGCATTTCAATCTCGATTCTCCGAAACAAGTTGCGCAGGTTCTCTTAGAGAAG
>CAZPIK010000360.1:0-4287 GCA_964586185.1 uncultured Candidatus Sumerlaeota bacterium
TGCCGAAATCCGTGATCTTTACGTTGCCACGATCGTCAATCATGATATTGGCCGGCTTGATATCGCGATGAACGATGCCGAGCTTATGCGCATAGGAAAGCCCTGCGCATATCTGGCGGAGATAAAGCATGATGATGTCGTCGGTGAAAGTCGTGCTTTGGGAAAGGATGGTCCGCATGTCCTCGCCCTCGATGTATTCCATCGAAATGACCTTCTTTTCGAGATCGTAGAAATCATGAATGCGCACAATATTGGAATGGGTCAGCCGGCGCGCTGATTTGCACTCGGCCTTGAATCGCTTGACCGAAGCGGGATCGGCGCACAGAAAATCATTTAAGACTTTGATGGCGACGATTTCATCGAGAATAACGTCGCGAGCCTTAAAGACGATGCCCATGGATCCGCGGTTGATTTCGTCCTCGACTTCAAAACGTTCCGCAATTACTTTTCCGCCGCCGTTGCTTGCAGCCTCTTCTTTTTCCTTGTCCGGAGCGCCGTAGCGTTCGTCCTGCATCAACTCCACCCGATATTGAATTTTCTTCAGTCGTTCGGCAGTCTCGCGGTAATTGATGTCGGCGCCATAAACGCGTTCGAGCACGAACTGCGCGTGAACCAATTCGTCATTCGTTTCCATGTCCTCTGCAAGACGGTAGAGATTATCCATCATCTCGTCGTCAATCGGAACCAACTTGAATTTCTGCCATGCGAGATATCGCAGGCCTTTCTGCCAAAAGCAGAACCCCATCACTTTGTTGGCTCGGTCGCGGTGCTCCGGAATTTGCACGAGCTGTTGAAGGATGCCAATCGCCTCGTCCAGTTCGCCCTTTCGCAGATGCAGCTTGACGAGTTTGAACTGAATGGTTGAATCGCCCGTTTCGCCGATCATTTTTTCGTAGATTTTAGCGAGTTCCTCGAAGACGGCGGGCTGAGTGCTTTCCCCGCTCTTCATAATAAATTCGAGATCGCTCATGGCCATTTGCGGATGGCCCAAAGTCATCGCAAGCTGAGCACGGTCGCGGCGCGCCACGGAATAATTTGGGAAGTTCGTGCAGAGAAGATTATACAACTCGAATAGCAGAGCCGCAGACTGCGGCCATTGAACCTGCATGGCAACCAAGACGTCGCGGGCTTCTTCGGGTCGCTTGTTATAAACCAAATATTTCGCCTTATAGGCCTGAACGATTTTGTTATCTTGCTGATTTTGACAAACTTGCAAAAACGCATCGCGTTGCCGGTCATATACTGCGCTTGCCTCAGCATCGAAACGGTCGGCGGAGAGTAAATCGAGCGCTTCTTGAACGCCTTTGGAAACCGCGATTGGAAATGGGGGAAGATGGGAAGTCATCGTCCCGCTATCGCTGCGTATCGCAGTATCAGCTTCAGTTTTAATAGCATTAGGAGCAGAAGCTGCAACTTCTGGAGGCGCAGTATCGGATGCCAGCTTTGCAGCGGGATTGATTTCGGCTTTAGCAGGTCGCGATTTGGTTCCGCTTGGCGGCATGGGCATCACCGTGCGGGTTTGTGAATCCACCTCTTGGAACGATGAAGCGAGCACTTCGCGCGCGCCTGTTTCAACTTCGGGTTTCCGGGGCTGCGGGGTCTCCGCCGGAGACGGCGCCGAACTCCGAACGAGTTGACGGCGTTGTTCTTGTTGTTCAGCACCCGGACGACGCTTACGCCTGCGACGCCGGTTCATGCTGGAACTGTGTTGAGCGCGACGTTCGTCCGCATTCAGGTAAGAGCAAGTGGTGACAAGTTTTTGTTCGTGGCCGACGGAGGATTCGGACGCCGAGACCTCAACGACACCATCAGCATTCACAAAGATTTCAACTCGAATGCGAGGCGCGCCCGATTTGCCTTCGGGAATGCCGGAGAGAGTGAATTTACCCAGACTTCGGCATTCGCTCGCCTTTTCTTCTTCACCTTGAAGTAGGTGAATGTTCACAAAATTCTGATTGTCCTCGGTCGTCGTAAAAGTCTTATACGCTTTGATCGGAATCGTCGAATTCTTTTGGATGATGACGCTCTTGCGATTCCCCTTAATCTCTATACCCAGGGTATGAGGCGTCACGTCAAGAAGAATGACTTCTTCGAGTTCGCCCGCAAGGACGGCGCCTTGGGTCGCTGCCCCAATGGCTACGACCTCATCAGGATTAACCCCCTTGAACGGCGCGATTCCAAAAAAGTCTTCCACCAATTCCTGCACTAGAGGAATACGCGTCGAGCCTCCCACCAAAATAACCTTCGTGATTTGCCCTTTCTTGACGTTCGCTTCCTTCAATCCTTGTCGGCACCATTGCAAAGTTTCGTGGACAAACGGCTCGAAGATTTCCTCGATAACCTCACGGCGTAAAGTCTCCTCCATGTGAACTGGATTTCCATTCACCTGCGCGATGAAGGGAAGCCGAACAAGGGCCGTTGTCGAAGTCGAAAGTTCGCATTTGGCTCGTTCGGCCTCATCTTTTATTCGACGAAGCATGGCAGGATCGGCTCGAAGGTCAATGCCGTGTTGTTCCATGAATTTGTCGGCGAGATGATCCACGAGCGCCATGTCCAAATCGTCGCCGCCCAAGCGACTGTTGCCCGTCGAGGTAAGGACTTCAAACGCGTTGTTATCAATATCGAGAATCGAAAAGTCGAAGGTGCCGCCTCCGAAATCGTAGATCGCGACAGTCTCCTGTTGTTCTCTATTCAGTCCATAAGCAAGCGCCGCAGCGGTCGGCTCGTTGATTAGTCGCATGACTTCGAGGCCTGCAATCTCAGCTGCGCGCACGGTTGCTTGTCGTTGAATATCGTCAAAGTAAGCGGGAACCGTGATAACTGCTTTGGTGACGGTCTGACCCAGATACTCTTCCGCTGAGGACTTAAGTTTTTGCAAGATGAGCGCAGAAATCTGCTCGGGAAGATAGGCCTGACCCTCCACCATTACGGTGACCATGCCATTTTCATCCTCGCCCAGGGTGAAGGGATAGGTTTCTCCCGCGTCTTCGATTTCACTTTTATAACGTCCGATCAATCGCTTGATCGAAGAGACCGTGCGATTGGCTTGAGTGGCCGCCTGCCGACGGGCGATTTCACCCACGGCAATTTCTCCATTAGCCTGAAAAGTGACAACCGAGGGGGTTTTGGGTTCACCTTCGGTACTTAAAATGATATGCGGTTCGCCATTTTCAACGACGCCAACCACGGAGTTGGTGGTGCCAAGATCAATGCCGATGATCTGTTCAAGAGTTGCATTCAAAGGAGTTGACCAACTTTTACGCTGCCCAATTTGACCCCAACAAGAAAAAATACCCAACAAGATTATGGATCAAATTGCCCGTAACTTCAACTAATAACTCATCGGTGAGTTTCGATTCGACTCTAGCAGAATTTTGAGATTGTTTCGTTTGCGATCACCTAATTCATGTCCGTCATTTCGATGACGCAAGGCATCCAACCCCAGGAAGCGGCGGAGCGGATTGCGGACTTGCGACAGCAAAATCAATTCCGAGAATTCCTGTCATCGTCGCCGCGACTTGGGACTGAGTCGTCTCGATATTTTCTCGAACACCCATGGCGGGAGTATCGGGTCCGATCAGGGCGATCCAGATAAACTCCGCGTCCTGAACTTTTTCCCCATGATCAGTCCAATTGACGGGCAACGATCCTCGTCCGTGATCGCTGGTGACGATGAGCGTGGTCTTGTCCTTATATTCGGGCATGGATTGGAGGGTTGACCACAGTTCGGCGATAAATCGGTCGGAGTTCCTTGCGGCGTCAAGATAGAGATCGTAACGGCGGGCGTGACCCCATTCGTCCGTTTCGCCCAATCCAATGAAGAGAACTCGCGGTTTGTGCTTCGGGATGTAATCGCGCGTAGCCTCGATGGAAAGTAGATCAAACGTATTACCCGGCCAATAATGAGGCAGATTGACAATCATCTCGTTGACTCGTTTTTGGTGCTCGCCCAAGGGGTCATCTTTGATGGGAGTCCAACCCGCAAAAACAGGGAGGCCATTTTGGCTCGAACGGAAAATTGAGGGAAAGACGTCCCAAGTACAAATGGCCGCGACCTTGCCCTTAAACGCAGGTAGTCCATTCAGATATTCCAAGGTCGAAAGATTCGGATTATCAATCTTGTCGTTGGAAGAAATTCGGGGATCGCCGAATCCGCAGAAAAGTTCGTTGTAGCCCGGATAAGAAAACTTGAGGCCGTTCGTGCTACGGGTCCGAGCTTGACGAGAGGGGTCGCCAAAAATCTGACCTTGCTTCGCGAGCGTTCCCCACATGAAAGGAAGCAGAGTT
>CAZPIK010000361.1:0-4281 GCA_964586185.1 uncultured Candidatus Sumerlaeota bacterium
CCGCATGAAAAGCCATGATGATTCATGGTTATACTTGGTGAATCTCCGTCGCCCCATTCGGGGCTTGGATTATGAAACGATCCTGCGTTACCAGCGTTCGTCTCGCTGGCGCTCGACTTCACGCTTCGCTTTATTACGCCGCCCGCATTCGAGGGCTGGAACTCTTAATGTGGGAGGCGGTCTCCGACCGCCGATACAGGTAAGATCGTCGTTCGGAGAACGACTCCCACATTGAATTCATTTCCCCAGCGTTCTTCTCGCTCGCGCTCGACTTCACGCTTTGCTTTTTTGCGCCGATTGATTTGGTGAACAAAATCGTCAATGATGAGGGAGCGGGATTACCGCGCTTAGGAAAGTATCCTCGATCCCTTAAAGCGGATGCTTCATACGATGCGACTCATGCTTGCGACAACCCAATCCAAGAAAGCACACACAACTAAACACCGATCATGAGCGCAACAACGCCTTCAATTTCCTTGGACACCCTCCGTCTCGGTCATAGTCCCGATCCGGATGACGCCTTTATGTTTTACGGCCTTGCCCACGACCTGATTGACGCCGAAGGGCTGCGGTTCGAGCACATGCTTCACGACATCGAAACGCTCAACCAATGGGCGATGCAGGGGCGGATCGAAATTACCGCGCTTTCTCTCAATGCCTACACAGTCGTCGCCGATAAATATTGGATTTTAAATTCCGGCGCGAGCATGGGGCAGGGTTACGGCCCGATGGTCATCGCCCGCGAGCCGATGGAACTTTCCGCGCTCAAGGGTCGGGTCATCGCCGTTCCGGGAGTTCATACGACCGCTTTCCTGACGCTCCGCATGTGCATCGGCGACTTCGATTTTGAGGTTGTCCCCTTCGATCAAATTTTCGATGCCGTGAACGACGGTCGAGTGGACGCCGGACTCATCATTCATGAAGGTCAACTGACCTTTCAAAACGAAGGGTTCCATTGCATCCTTGATCTCGGCAAATGGTGGGAGAAAGAGACGAATGGGTTGCCGCTCCCGCTCGGGGTCAACGGCGTCCGCAAAGATTTGGGGATCGAACTTTGCCGCCGGATTGATCGCGTGCTGAAGCGCAGCATCCAGTATTCGCTCGATCATCGCGCGGCGGCGGTAGAGTATGCGCTGCGATGGGGTCGCGGACTCAACATGAACACCGCCGACAAGTTCATCGGGATGTATGTGAACGAACTGACGGTGGATACAGGCGGGATCGGTCGCCCGGCGATTGAGCGATATCTAACGCGTGCGGCGGAACTCAAGCTCATACCCGCCGGATTCAAAGCCGAGTTCGTGGAATAATTCGATCATATAAAGGAGTCTCCTGCGCCATGTTTGTCGTTTGCGTCACCAGTTGGATCAAGCCGGAACACGCCGAAGATTATATTAAAGAATGTCTCATCAATGGGAGCGAGACCCGCAAGGAACCGGGCAATCTCCGCTTCGATCTTTTGCGCTCCGCCGAGGATCCCAACCAATTTTTCTTTTATGAAGTTTATCACGCCGAAGAGGATTTCAAGAAGCACCACCAAACCGCGCATTACTTGAAATGGCGCGACACCGTGACGCCGTGGATGGAGAAGCCGCGCGTTGGCGTGAAATATAACAGCATCGCGCCTGCCGAAGCCTCCGAATGGTAACCCCCTAATGCAATTGCCGAAGACCGAATTCGGCGCGCCCCGGCGCGTGATCTTTGGCGAAGGCGAATTCGCGCGGCTGGGACAGATCGCTTCCGAATATGGGCATCGAGCGGCTATCGTTGCGACGCGCTCCGCGATGAAACCGGGCGGCGCGGCGGAAATCGCGGGCGGATTGCTCAAAGAAAATCGAATCGAGTTTACGCATTTTGAAATCGCGGGCGAACCAACGGTATCTGACATTGACGCTTTGACCAAACGTGCGCGCGAGTTTCAACCCGACCTCATCATTGGCTTGGGAGGCGGCAGTGCGCTTGATGCGGCCAAGGCCGTCGGCGCGTTAATTACGAACGCAGAGGCAGATCAATCGGTTCTCGATTTTTTAGAAGGAGTCGGTAAAGGAAGCGTCATCTCCAAGCCCTCGCTTCCCGTCATCGCGATTCCCACAACTTCGGGAACCGGATCGGAGGCGACAAAAAATTCGGTCGTTCGATCCGATGTCCCCGCGTTCAAGAAAAGCATGAGAAGCATTTTCATGCGGCCTGAAGTCGCGCTCGTGGATCCCGCGCGGACCCGAACGCTTCCGCGCGAACCGACCGCCGCCGGGGGAATGGACGCCGTCACGCAACTCATCGAATCGCTGGTTTCATCGCGCGCTTCGATTCTGACTGATGGACTCGCGTGGCAGGGACTCGAACTCGCGGCTTGGGCGCTCGAACGTGCCGTCGCCAATCCCGCCGACCGCGAAGCGCGCTCCGCGATGTCCATGGCCGCGCTCCTATCCGGCATGACGCTCGATAACGCGGGATTGGGAGCCGTGCATGGATTGGCCGCGCCCATCGGCGGGCTGTTCGATATTCCGCACGGCGTGGTCTGCGCGAATCTTTTGCCTTCGATCACCGCCGCCAATATCCATCTTGCCCGCGTAAAATCGGGCGAAGATGAAATCGCCCACCGCGCCATTCTCCGTTATCGCCGCATCGCCTGTTTGTTCAATGGAGGCTTCGATTGCGAGGCGGAAGAATTAGTGGTGTTTTTGAGCGAGCGACTCACTGCTCTCAAGCTCCCGAATTTCAAAAGTTACGGCATGGACGAAGCGAGCATCCCCAAAATCATCGCGGGATGCCGGGGTGGTTCCATGCGCACCAATCCCGTCGAACTGAGTGACGAAATCTTGAGCGAACTTTTGACCGAACAACTCAAGACTTGAACTTGAGCCTCTAGGGGCGCATCTTGACACGGCCACTGGGTCGTTGGGTTATTTCATTAGCCGACTTCAGTCGGCTCCTCTTTTTGCCCCCTGCTTTAGCTGGGGGTTACGGGCGGCATGAACCCGATAGCGCGCTTCAGCGCGGCTTATCGAATCGGCTTTTAGCCTGTGCAACCAATCAGCGGAACCAACTGTGACTCCATCTCCGAATCCCTCGCTTACTATCCGCCCCATGCGCGATTCGGACGCGACGGGCATTCAATCGCTCTTTGCGAACTATCCCTATAAGCAGGCGCAACGGGTCATCCAAAAACTGGATCGCGACCGTTTGAACGCGCTCTATTGGTCGTCGCTGGAGAAAAGCGCGAAATCGGGCGATCCGGTTTGGGTGGCCGAATATGCGGGCGGGGTCGTCGCCTGCGCCGGTCTTTCACCCGATACGTGGCACTCGGAAATCTACGGCATGAAGATGGGAAAGATTCAGCCGTGGCTCAATTATTCGCATTCCCTTGCGGGACAGGCTTTGCTCACGGAAGTTTTGAAGGAAGCCAGTGAAAAGAATTATCGGCACGTCTCGGTTCGGATGGATGGCGGCGATTTTCAGAATCTTCACCTCTTCGAGTCGCGCGGATTTCAATTGGTGGATGTTTCGATGAAATATAGTCTGCCGATGCCGCTAGAACTATCCGAATCTGGGGCCGCTGATGATCCGCGCATACGACTCGCCCGACCCGAAGACGCCACGTGGATGCGTGAACTTGGCTCCAAGACCCACGCGAACACTCATTTCCTAAATGACCCCGCCCTTCCCGCCGAAAAAACCCATCATCTCTTCGACGCGTGGGTCGCGCGATGCATTGAAAAACTTGCGTATCGGATTTATGTGCTCGAAGACGAAACCAAGCGCGGGCGTGGATTTGTCATTTATCTCCGCAACTCCGGTTTCAAGCAAGCCGTCGGACGCGCGCCGATCATTCTCGATTACGTCGTCATTGATCCCGAACTGCGCGGCGTGGGCGCCGGTCCGCGACTCGTCCGTGAATCGCTGCGGCGCGAACGCGACTCGGGTTTCGATTTCTGCGAACTCCGCACCTCGTCGCACAACACCGCCGCGATTGTTTGTTACGAAAAACTCGGCTTTCGGCTATGCGCAACCGATTTTGTGCTCCATGCCGTAATCGAGAATGGGTAACGACCTTATATGAGTTCAGAAGTGCAGAGAGAAGGAAATTAACGCAAAGGCGCAAAGTCGCAGAGGCGCAATGAGGTTCAAATCATATTGAATGCGCGCACTGAATAATAAACGTTCTGAATTGGAATATCCTTTGGGGCAATGCCGCAGTTGAAATCAAGCTCGATACAGACCATGGGCAAATGCGCTCCTTGCGCCTTTGCGTCTCTGCGTCTTTGCGTTGACTTCTTACGG
>CAZPIK010000362.1:0-4268 GCA_964586185.1 uncultured Candidatus Sumerlaeota bacterium
TCTTGCGCCCGGATGAGTCTTGATCCCCCTCGCGACGACCCGATTGCCCTCCAACCCCCAAACGAGATCGAATCCACCCCGCAGATAATAAAGAACAAGACAGACCAGCGCCGAAATAAGAATGATCCCGCGCGTGAAGTTCAAAAAGTGATCAATGCAAGGCAGCGTAAAAACGTAAAATCCCGCGTCCATTCCAAAGACCGCGTCAGGGCGACTAAACGATTGGCGACTAAAGAAAAGGAGAAAATCTTGTCCCCAAGCCCACGCGCCCAAACCAAAAATAAAACCGCACAGCGCCGCAACACCCCATCCGATTCGACGCAACGCCGGAGAATAAAGAAAAGCGCGGCGCGAGGCCGAACCCATGGTTTGGGACTCAAAAGTTTTCCAATCATCTCCGGGACGAATCGCGCGCCGAAGATTGAAGTGCAAGATCAAAGCCGCGCAGCTACCAAAAAAACCCGCGCTAATCGCGTTCCATAATATTCGCCGCCAGAAAAGTCCGGCGTAACCTTCCGACCCAAACCACATCCAATCGGTGAGAAATCGAGATAGCCATCCGGCGGAGGCAAGGCCAAGCGCCAGGAAGCAAATTGCCAGCGCCCATGGCCATGGATTGGGTTGTTGTGAACGCGTCATGGCCGCCAGACTATCACGGAGTTTTAGTTGTTGTCACCTTGCACCCGCCTTGCCAAAGGATTCAATTTGGAATACGCTAGGCACTGGAGTGTCTCGAAGACTGCAATGATCATTGAATGGAACTGCCGATCCATGGGGGAATTGCTTCCTGAGGAGTCGGTCGGAACGCGCTACGCGAGGAATTGATGATGGAACAAATGGAACAGGCTGTCCCATGTCGTTTGGTCATCGAATCCGAGGAAAACCGCGGTATGGTTTTTCCACTTCGAGAGCGCGCCATCACCATCGGACGCGGCCCTCAAAACAATATTCAAATCATTGATACGCGGATGTCGCGGATTCACGCGCGGCTCGACCGCACCAAAGAAGGTTGGATGCTCCGCAATCTTCAAAGCAAGAACGGCATCATGATTAATTCGATGCCGGTTTTGGATACGCACAAACTCTCGGCGGGCGATCAAATCCACATCGGCAACACGATCTTTACCTTCGAACCGGATGTCGTTGCTCCCGTCGAGGAACGTGCCTCGGACAGCCAAATCAAGTGGCTCGATGAAGAACAGCTCGATCTGGAGACCAGCCAGATCATGGAAATTCCGGCCGATGATGATGAAAAGGGCATTACCGAAGTCCCGGCGGGAGGAGAGGAACGCCTCCGCAGCATCTACAAAATTGGCAAGCTGATTCAATCCATTCTCGATCTCGATGAACTCCTCGGCAAGGTGATGGAAATCACTTGTCAGGTTCTACACCCGACTCAAGCTTGCATCATGCTTTATGACAAGCAACGCAACGCTTTGATCCCCAAAGTTTCGCATCGCCCCGCGGGTTCCACCGCCGCGTTGGTCATTTCCGGCTCGATCATACATCAGGCGATGGAAGATCGGGTTGCGGTGCTCATGTCTGACGGCATGAAGGACGAACGATTCAAGAAGTCTGATTCGGTGGTCAGGCAACAAATCACCTCCGCGATTTGTTCGCCGCTTGTTTCCAAGGGAGAAGTTTTGGGCGCTCTCTACCTCGATACGCGCGGAACCTCGAAACATTACACCGACGCCGATCTCCAGTGGGCAACGGGCGTTGCGGGACAAGCCGCCATGGGCATCGCCATTTCGCTGCTTCACACGGAGAATATCGCCAAGCACGAACGCGAGAAAGAACTGCAAATCGCGCGCGATATACAGCGCAATTTGCTTCCGCGCACAATGCCGAAAATTCAGGGCTTCGAGTTTGGCGGTATTAGTGAACCGGCTCGCACCGTCGGCGGCGACTATTTTGATCTCATCCCGCTCGAAGACGGCAACCTTGCCATCACCATTGCCGATGTGTCCGGCAAGGGAGTTCCTGCTGCGCTGTTGCTCGCGGCGTTTCGCACCGCGGTCAAAATGGAGACACGTGATCTGCGCCCCGATAACCTCGTCCAGGTCGTCGAACGGCTCAACGAAGCCGTCTGCCGCGACGCAACCAACAACATGTTCATCGCGATGGTTCTTGCGCATTTTGATCCCAAGTCGCGCATTCTCACCTGTTGCAACGCGGGACACGCATTTCCGATTCTTCGCCTTGCAAACGGTGAATTCAAAACCCTCGAATCGGGCGGCTGCTTTCTCGGCATCATGCCCGGCATGGAATTCGCAAGCGGCGAAGAAGTAGTGCCGCCGGGATCGCTACTCGTTCTTACAACCGATGGAGTAACGGACGCATTGAATTCTGCGGACGAGGCTTTCGGCTCAGAGCGCTTGCATGAATTCATTCGCAACAATGTCCATCTCTCGGCATCCGATTTCTGCAAACATCTCGAAAAAGCGGTATCGGATTTCCGCGGCGAGGCCGAACAATTTGACGATCTCACCGTTGTCGCCATCCGCGCGGTCTAATGATTTCTCGATTCATTCCACATGAGAGCGAAAACTCCTCCCGAATCGCTTGCGATTTATTTGAAGCAACTCCATTCGCGATGGAATCATCCGCGCCATATTGGGATGGATCCGCTCAGATGGCCCCGCATGTACAAATCGCGCGAGGATCAGGAAATTGCGTCATTTCTCGCGGCGTCGCTTGCATATGGAAATGTTATCCAGATCAATCGTTCGCTCGAAAATTTGTTCAAGCGCATGGGGCGATCACCATCGGCATTCGCGCGCAATTTTAGACCCGGAAAATCAGACGCGAAGCTTGACGGATTTTACCATCGTTTCAATACTTCGCGCGATCTGGCGGCATTGATTCATTTGCTCGGCCAAATTCTTCGGGGTTGGGGAACGCTTGAAGCTTTTTGGAGCGATGCTCAAAGGAAAGAATTGTCTACCGATGTCTTGAGCTTCGCTTCTCACGCGGGGCGGTTCATATCCAAAATGCGGCAATTGGATTTTACCCCCTATATCAGAAATGAGCGGCTTCAATCCGGAAAGGAAAGACCGCGTGATTCGCTTTTATATTTGCTTCCAGAGGCTTCAGGGAGCAGCGCGTGCAAACGGCTCAACATGTTTTTGCGTTGGGTGGTGCGCGATGATGGAGTAGATTTGGGGCTTTGGAAATCGGTTCCACCTGCCCAATTAGAGTATCCCGTGGATACACACATCCTGCGGATTGCGAGTTATCTGGGGGCGACGCGTCGCAAGACCGCCGACGCGCGAGCCAGAGAAGAAATCACCGCATTTTTCCGACGCATTTCTCCGGAGGATCCCGTGCAATTCGATTTCAGTCTTTGCCGAATGGGAATCTTAAAGCAATGTCCGCGCAGAAGCGAAATCGAGCGGTGCGAATCGTGCGAACTGAAGCCTGCTTGCGGGAATTATCGGAAACTAGTGAAGAGCGAAGTGAGAAGAGCGAAGTGAGAAGAGCGAAATAAGAACAGCGTTCTTCAGAATCTTGTTTCTCACTTCACGCTTCTTACTTCTCACTTCTTAAAGAAATGGCACATCCAATCCAGCTTGGATGACGTCCAATCCAGCTTGGTCAATTTTCTTTTGTGTTTCGCGACCGCCGAACATAAGGACGAAATTTCCCGCTGGTCGCACGATCACGTCGCCGATGAGAACGCCACCCAAACCAAAAACCGCGCTGGGACGGCCGTAAACCTTCGTATGAAACGTCTTTGGCCCGACGAAATCGAGAGTTGCCCACTTGGGTTCATCGAACGTGGTGTCGTGGATAGCGCTCATCGTTCCGACGAAATCCTGCCCGGTCGAGCCGAATCGCAGGAACTGTCGGCTGATGATGCCGAGGAAGACGTGCTCGGTGATGGGGTTATCGTCAATGAGGCCGATCACGTCGCCGACGATCGTCGAGGTTTTTTGGACGACGTAGCCGCTTGTCGGTGAAATGGTGAACGTGGCAAAACCAGCTTGGACAAAATTATTGATGACGCCGATGAACCCGTCGCGGAAATTGCGCGCGATTTGGTCATGTTTCGGTGCCTCGTCAAAGGCGACTTCGTTCGTTTCCCAGCGGGGTGAATATTGCGACCGGAGGGGGTATTTCTCCTCGAACGTTTTGTGATCAATCGTTTTGCAGCCCCAGAGCGATCCCACGAGGAGAAGCAGGGTCAGTCCGAGGAATACGTTGTTTGATGATCTCGCGCCACGAAGCGAAAAAGGGGTTAAAAGGTTCATGATGCCGCCGCCGAA
>CAZPIK010000363.1:0-4252 GCA_964586185.1 uncultured Candidatus Sumerlaeota bacterium
GGCGGCGAGCGACGACGCATTCCCCTTTCGGTCAAAGATCCGGAATCACTTGCCGCCCACGCGCAGGAAATGGTGCTGCTTGAAAATCTGGGGCTGGAGGCGGGCGACCTTGTTTCGTGGAGCGTTTACGCAAGAGATCGCAAGCCCGACCGTGACTCCAACGACGAACTTTCCGATCTCTACTTTCTCGAAGTCCGTCCCTTCCGCTCCGAGTTCGAGGAGGCAAAGAGCAATGAGGAATCGGGCGGGATGTCCATGCAGGAAGACAAAGCGACCGCCGATCAAAAGGAAATTATCGTTGCGACGTGGAACTTGAAACGACGCGCACGAGCCTTGAACGAGGACGAGTTCAATGAAAAGCGCGACGCGATCCGTGATGCCCAGCGCGGAATTCATGACGAGGCGAGCAAAGCCGATCCGCCCACGGCGTCGCTCGCAGCGGAATGGAAAGTCCTCGTCGAAACGCTCGATGCTGCCGCCGACGCGATTGAATCGGCCACACGCGAAAAGTCGGATGACGATCTTTCAGTAGCTATTGAACGTATGCAGCGCGCCTATCGCCTTATGTTGAAAATGCGACCCAATCGTTCGCAGGTTGTGCAGTCCAAAGGAATGTCCGGCTCAGAGCAGCGTCAGTCGGATTCACCCGAGATTGACGCGCTGGAAATGGATCAGAACAAGAATTTTTATGAACAAGAAAAACGAACGGAAGAAGAACGCAAATCGGCCGATCGCGCTCTTAACAAACTCGGCGATCTTACTCAGAGGCAGAAGGCGATCAACGACGAAATCGCGCGGCTGATTTCCGAAAAGAAAAAAGAACAGACCGAAGCGCAGAAGCGAGAACTGGAACGCCGACTGGAAAAGCTCCGCGAGGAACAACACAAGAACATGGACGCCCTCGACGAATTGCAACGCGAGGTTTCCGAAAGTGGTATGAAGCGGCAACAGGCTTCCGAAACTTCGTCGGGACTTTCGTCTGCGCGGGAGCAAATGAATCGTAGTCTCGAAAATATGCAACCGGATCGGCTTCAGCAATCTCGGCTCTCGGGCTCGCGCGCGTCGGACGAATTGGCGCAAACGGAGGAAAAACTGCGCAACCTTTCGCGCGAGGGAGCCAAGCAAGAAATCGAAAAACTCCGTCAGCGGATGTCCCAAATGCGTGAGGAACAGGCGAAGGAGCGAGAGACTGCATCCAAAGCTTCGGGTGGCGATTCGTCACCTTCGCTCCGTCCCGCCGAGGTCCCGAAAAGTTCTGAAAAAGAGTTTGGAGAGAAAGCCTCCGAACGCGCGAATGAATTCACCGAACTCATGAACGATGCCAGCGAACTTGCCGAGCGATCCGCGCAATCGCAAGAATTGATGTCGCGCAAGCTGGGCGATTGGCTTCGCGAAACAAGCGGACAAGGCATTTTGGAAGATATGCAGGAGTCGGCGAAAAAAGCTTCGCGAGGCGATTGGC
This sequence comes from uncultured Candidatus Sumerlaeota bacterium, assembly GCA_964586185.1. GTDB lineage: Bacteria > Sumerlaeota > Sumerlaeia > MVZB01 > JAJFLK01 > CAZPIK01. Next base: position 1,463 of record CAZPIK010000363.1, read on the forward strand.
CAGCGACGACAAAGACAGAAACCCGGCTTTCGGAGAAATTGGAAGAGGCCGAACGCAAACTCGATGAAGTTGCGCAGGCCGCTGTGGGTGACGAACTCGATGCGATGCGCAGGGCGCTGAACCGCGTTGAGGATGCCGTGACGCGCCGCAAACCCGATTCGGCCGATTCGACTTCGAGCGATCAGCCACGCGAAACAGGGGAGCGAGAAGTCGCTGCAGATTTCAATGAGGCCGCCCGCGAGGCGGTTCAGGCCGATCCAAGCAACGCCGAAAATCAAAATCAACTAGGACTGTCCCTCGCCCAGCAAGGAAAATTCGACGAAGCGCGCGAAGCATTTAAAGCAGCGCTGGGTCTTGATCCTGAACATGCCGCAGCAAAAAATAATTTGGAGAAACTCGAAACTCTGGATTCATCAACTTCACCGACAAACCCAACCGAACTTTCGGAATCCGCCAAAACGGGATCGCCTCAACCCGCTTCGGCCTCTTCAAAATCGCAAAATGAAATCGCGGGTAGCTCCCCTAATTCAGGCGGCAACCGCAGCGGCGGGCCATTCGAGACCCCTTCGCCCCAATATATGGGACCGTTTATTCGGTCGGATTATCAGCCGTGGGTCGAACGCTTGCGCGAGGCCGAAGCGCTCCTCCCGCGCGATTCAGAATATCGCCGTCAAGTCGAACGCGCGAGATCGCGTGTTGAAGAGATGCGTCGCGATTTCAAACGCCATGGGTTGGAGCCGAAATATGATTTCTTCCTCGATGAAGTGTTCCATCCCCTCGCAGAGATTGCGGCTCAGATGCGCCGCGACTTAAAGCGCGCCGAAGCGGATGAAGAATTGCTGCTGGCCGATCAGGAATCGATTCCGGCTCCTTATCGCAAACGAGTGGCCGATTATTTCGAGTCGCTCACAGGCGCAAGTCCCAAGCCATGACCACGGGCGGCGAAACCCTCCTTCGATTCAACGCGCCCTTTCCCGGCTGGCTGTGCGTGACTTTGTTGCTTCTTCTCGGAATCGTAATCGCTCGTCATCAATTTCGAACGCTTGCGCGATTACCGAAACCGCGTCGGTGGGGTCTCGCGGCAATACGGGCAACTGCATTGACGCTTCTTCTCTTTATGTTGTTCGATCCGCTCTGGATCACGTACCGCCCGCGTCCACACGAACGGTACGTTCTCGCCTTATTCGATGATTCCATGAGTATGAAAGTTGGCGGATCGGGCGGAACAACTCGCGGTGAACGTTTGAAAAACTTGATTGTCCCGGCCGAAAAATCGCTGAGGGAGAAAATCGGTGCAAAAGCCCAGTGGGCGGCGTATTCGTTCGGACGAGAAATTGCGCCGCTCGAATCTGCTGCCGCGCTCGATTTTTCCGAGCATGAAACTGACGTGCGTGGCGTCGTCGAACGCGCCATCAAGGCCTATCAAGGGCTCGATATTGCGGCGGTGATTCTTTTCTCCGATGGCGCAGGTCAATCTATTTCCGAAACCAAATCGTCATCCGTTGCCGATTCAAAAAAGGAAATTACACCGATTATCGCCGTCGGGGTGGATGACGAATCCGATTGGCGCGATTTGGAATTAGGCCCGCTTTCAATCAAGAAAACTGATTTCGACCGTTCGCCCGTCGTCGTCGGCGCGCCGATTCGCGCAGTCGGATCAAAGGGAAAACGCGGAATTTTAGAGATCACCGTCGGTGGAAAAGTGGTCGCGTCCGAGCCGTTCGAAATTGCGTCAGACAACGAATCACGCGAGGCGCGGATCGAGTATATTCCTGAGAATCAAGGTTGGATCGAGGCCATCGCACGGGTTCGATGGGACGACTCGCCAACGACTCCCGCCGTTACTCCGCAGGATCGCGTCGTTGAAAACAACGCCCGGCGTTTCGTTGTGGATAACCGTGCCAAGCAACGTCGCGTCCTCTATTTCGGCGGACGTCCCAATTGGGAGAACAAATTTATTCGTCGCGCTCTGGATGAGGATGAAGGAATCCGCTTGACGAGCCTTGTCCGAGTTTCACGCGCCGAGAAAAAGTTCGTTTTCCGCGGTCGAAAATCTTCCAGCGAGTCGAACGTCTTATTCGAAGGATTCGAATCGCGCAAGGCTGATGCCCCGCGTTATGACGAAGCGGTTTTTCTTCGCATGGGAGTCGAAGGTTCGGAATTGGAAAAGGGATATCCATCAGCGCCCGACGATCTGTTTCCTTACTCCGTCATGATTTGGGGCGAGATCGAGCGCGAGTTTTTCTCGACCGCGCAATTGGAATTAACCCGCGAATTCGTGCGCAAGCGCGGCGGATCACTTCTTTTCATGGGCGGCCCCCATGCATTTGGCGACGGGGGTTACGCGGGTTCGCCCATCGAGCCGATGTTACCGATGTCGCTCGCGGTTGCAGCCACTGATCACAAGCGCGATCTAAACGCCGCGTTCAAAGCGCAACCGACTTTCGAGGGAACGCTCGATGGCGCCTGGCTCCTCGATTCCGATCCCGACGCCAATTTACTCGTCTGTGAAAAAATGCCGAATTTAAATGGATTGGATATTTTCGGCGCGGCTCGACCGGGCGCGGTGACGCTTGCGCGCGCGCGTTCGGACAATCGCGATGAAGACGGTCGTCCGCTTTTCTTAGTACAACGTTATGGAGAAGGCCGAACGGCCGCCCTTGCGACGGGTTCGACGTGGCAATGGCAAATGGGCGCGGATAAAGGCGACACGACGCATGAGCGATACTGGCGCCAACTGATCCGCGATCTGGCCGACAGCGCGCCTGAACCGATCTTGCTTCGAGATCG
>CAZPIK010000364.1:0-3713 GCA_964586185.1 uncultured Candidatus Sumerlaeota bacterium
GCCAATGCATAGCGTATCGCCCACCATTGCGACGGGGTGTTGCGATTGGGCGTACTCTCTTGTGAAGCTCGCGCCCGGCGGAGGATCAATCGTGAGAACCGGGTCGAGCGAGTTTGCGAATCGGGAAGTGTCGTAAACGTAATACCGCACAAAGATTGACGGCGGGGCTACGATACTCTTGATTCTGGAGGGCAGAGGCTCACGCGAATATTGCGCATAGCTTACACCGGCGGCGATCAGATATGGACCCGATGATTCCATAATGCCGCCCAAGAAATAGTCCCCGAACGTCCCTGTATTCCTCAAGGTGAACTGAGGTTGGTCTAAGGTTATGGGACGGTTCGTGTCATTCCGCTGGTTAACATTGTAAACGTGAATAAGCCCCCAGCTTCCATAGACGTCGTAATCGGAACTGGTACTGATTCCACCGATGCAAACAAAATTTGGAGCGACACCCACGATGTTGCCCCAAAGTGATTCGTGCTCCGAATTGGGCGAAATCATCGTCAAGTTGGGGCTTGGGGAAAGGTTATTGGAGCCCCCCTTGTGCAGGACTCCAAGTTTTTCGGTCTTTGGGTACGGGTTCCATCCCATCCAAAGCGCGACCGCATCCGAATCAAGCGCGGCAAACCATGGCGGATAATACCCAACTTGATTCCCCGTCTGATGCGGCGATTCCAATATCGCAATCCGATCCCCACGTTGGGAATCATTGCCGTTGCCATTGAACGCCTGCACTTCAAGATATTGCCTTGATCCGATCAAGAGCTTGTTCTCCGCCCAAGCGAGCCGATCACCGAAAGAACCAAAATAGCGATCCAAGTCGGGCCGATCTTCGCCATAAGGATAGGGAGGGCGGGCAATGGGATCGCGGATTCTCAAAATTTCTTCACCGCGCGTGGGGCTTCCCGGCTCTACGTCATAAACGATGACCGCACCCGAAGCGACCGTTTCGGCGTCATGAGGTTCGGCGTAACCCGAAGCGCCGACGGCGAGGTAACGGTCGTTGGACGCAAGACTGACACCAAAGATCGAGCGGGTATTGAATATGGCCGGGTTGTAGAAAGTTTCATCGGGAGGCGGCAGAGTTTGAACGAAAGAGAGCGTCATGACCGGACGATAGGGCGATTCGTCTCTTATCGGATTATACAAATGCACCTTGCGATGATCGGCGGATTCACGGTAGTCATCGAAAGAATAAAACCCACTCGGCGAATTCTTGTAGAGATAGATAGCGTCGTGAAGAACTGGAGCCGAGACCGCTAAATAGGGTCCCGACGCTTCGAGCGCCTCGCCAAAAGTGTCCGAATAATAAACCGCCCCTCCCGGCGGATAAATGACGCCGATCAAATCTCCCGGCGCGGCAAAGGCGCATAAACTTAACGATATCCATGATATACATTTTGAATATAAGGCGAATGTAAGTCGGTATTTGGATAAAACGTACGACATGGTGCTCCTCCTTTTGATCAAGATTTGAGCGCAGAGCGGCAAATGCCACTCCGGCCTCATAAACTAATTACGAAGCAGGAAGAGTTGTACTTACAGTCGTGGATATTTTTTTTGATTAGGTAAGCGAGATCACGATCCGCCCCGTGCGGCGCGGATGAGCTCATCGAGCGCTTGCATCGCTTGCAGCGGCGTGATCCGGCTGATATCCATTCGGGAGAGCGCCGCAACGACGGGGTGCTCCATTGAGGTGAACATGTCAAGCTGTCCCGCGCGCGAATCGGATTGGACGATGAGAGACTTCTCTTTAGATTCGGAATCCTTAGGCGCGGGAAGGTTTTCGCCGCCCAGTTCGCGTCGGCATTCGAGATCGAAAAGGATTTCTCTCGCCCGCGCGACGACCTCGTTCGGAATCCCCGCGAGCCGCGCGGCGTGGATACCATATGAGTGATCCGAACTTCCCTCGACGATTTGATACAGGAAGGTGATCTCCTCGCCGTCCTCGCGCACCGCGACGTTATGATTGCGTGTGCGTTTAAACTTCGCCGGTAAATCGGCAAGCTCATGATAGTGCGTCGCGAAGAGCGTTTTGGCGCGACGGCGCTATTTCTCATGAAGATATTCGATGACCGCCCACGCGATGGAGAGGCCGTCGTAAGTTGAAGTTCCGCGACGAGGAAAGTGCTCTGTCCGCGCGTCAGATAATCGGTCGCGCCGACCCGCGTAAAGATGCGATCCACGAGTCCCACTCGCGCCGACTTAGCGGGAACGAAGGAACCCATGTGCGCGAGGAGCGTCAGCAGCGCGACCTGCCGTATAAACGTGGATTTTCCCGCCATATTCGGACCGGTGATAATCCAGATTTGTTTCTCGCGCGTATCGAGCAAAACGTCGTTGGCGACGAACGGCCGGTCGCGCAGCATCGCCTCGACGACCGGATGCCGACCGCCGCGAATCTCGATCAAGTCCGAGCCATCCACTTCGGGGCGAATGTAGCCGCCGATGAGCGCCGCTTGCGCAAGGCTGAGCAGCGCGTCGGTCTCGGCGATTTCCCTCGCGAGCTGATGCACCGCCGCCGTTTGCCCCTCCGCCGCGCCGCGCAAGTATTCAAAAAGCTCCCCTTCGATCTCGTTGATCTTTTCCTCCGCGCCGAGGATCAGAGCTTCTTTCTCCTTCAATTCCGGCGTCACGTATCGCTCGCCGTTGGTGAGCGTCTGCCGCCGTTCCCATTCGGGCGGAACTCGATCCAAATTCGATTTGCTCACTTCGATGTAATAACCGAAGACTCGCGTGTATCCGATTTTGAGGCTGTTAATGCCCGTCCGCTCGATCTCGCTTTGTCGAAGCTTGCCGATCCAATCCTTTCCGCCGCGAGTAATTTCGCGCAAGCCATCGAGTTCGGGATTGTACCCGTCGCGGATCATTCCACCTTCGCGGATGCTGACGGGCGGCTCAGCAACGATGGCCGCTTCGATCCAATCGGCGAGTTCCGTTAGCGTGGCCATGCCCCGGCTCAAATCAAGCAGTTTCCCCTTACCATAACGCAACAGCGCGGACTTGATTGCGGGAATCTGCCGGAGCGAACGCGCGAGTGCAAGAAGATCGCGGGCGTTGGCGGTGCGGAGATGAATCCGCGTCATGATTCGCTCGAGATCGCGAACCTCGCGCAGCGCCTCGGCCAATTGATCGCGGAGCGCACCGTGATCGAGAAACGACGCAATGGAATCCTGCCTCGCGACGATCTCCGCCAGATCCTGAAGCGGTTGAAGTATCCATTGCCGGAGCAGCCGACCCCCCATCGGCGTTTTCGTGTGGTCAAGAATCTCGAGAAGCGTTCCCGATGTCCCGCCATCCACGAGATTGCGAGTCAGTTCGAGCGACCGCTGCGTTACGGCGTCGAGGACAAGGAAATCGGAGGTCGAATAAATTTCGAGATGATGGATGTGCCCGAGAACGCGTAGCTGCGTCTGACGCAGATAGGAAACGATGGCTCCCGCCGCGCAAATCGCCGCCGGGGCCTCTTCCGCTCCGAATCCTTCAAGGCTCTGCACGCGAAGCTGTTCGAGCAACGCCGCGCGGGACTGTTCCAATTTCACCGCGCCGGGATCGAGCCGCGTAAGCATTGTCGCCCCCGATTGTTGCGCGGCGAGTTCCGCGCGAACGACCTCCGCATCGGCGTCAATGGCCAATACTTCCGAGGGACGCAGCCGCGTGAGTTCATCGAGCAACGCCGCGCGTGAATCGTCACCGCCGAAGTGGGTAGC
>CAZPIK010000364.1:3723-4234 GCA_964586185.1 uncultured Candidatus Sumerlaeota bacterium
GGGCGAGTCCCCATCGCCCGCCCTGCCGCGCGACCGCGACCAAATAATTATGATCTTTGTCTTCGAGAAGATTTTCTTCGATCACCGTTCCCGGCGTAACGACGCGCACGACCTGCCGATCCACGGGACGACCCTTGACGTCGGCGGCGTCCTCGGTCTGCTCGCAGATCGCGACGCGCTTTCCCGCGCGGATGAGTTTGCCCAAGTAACCATCGAGCGCGTGATAAGGGATTCCCGCGAGCGGCATCGTCCGACCGCTCCCGACATGCTTCTTGGTCAGCGTGATGTTCAGAATGCGCGAAGTTTCCTGCGCGTCCTCGCCGAACGTTTCGTAAAAGTCGCCGATGCGATAGAGAAGAATTTCATCCGGATGCTCGCCCTTGATTCGCAGGTAATGGCGCACCATCGCAGTGCACGACCCGGAGGGCACGACGACCACTTCGTGCGGCTGCGCCGCCTTCAGGAGCTGCCGGCCGACCGTCTTCGCTTCGTTGCGGAAGCCGCTGTTGAA
>CAZPIK010000365.1:0-4233 GCA_964586185.1 uncultured Candidatus Sumerlaeota bacterium
GTAAATAATTGTAGTTGAACCGCGGTCTCCCTACCCTGAATTCCGCAATCCTATTGGCAATTATGATATTAACTGGTTCGCCTGTTATTGCATGGGAAGGTCTCGACTGGAATGAGTGGCGGAAAGTGACGATGTGGAAAAAGCCCGAACTGAAATCCGATCAGGCGGGGCAAAAAGATTTGACGCCGATTCTCGGCAGTGCGAGGACGGCGGCTGAATGGGAAATGCGCCGCAGCGAATATGCGGAAATCATGGCGACCATTCTGGGTTCGCCGACGGGTGAGATGAAGCCAACGCTTGAGGTTCGCGAATTGGAAACGGAAGTCTTGGACGACCACACGCGCAAGCACATCATGATCCGCTCCGAAGCTGACGATTGGATTCCCGCTTATTTACTGATTCCGAAAACTCTTACCGCTCCGAAATTGCCTGCGATGATCTGTCTGCATCAAACCGTCGCGCAAGGCAAAGAGGAGCCGTGCGGAATTAAGGGCGATCGGGAATTGGACTTTGCGCTTGAACTCGTGCAACGCGGATTCGTTTGCATCGCCCCCGACGCGATTGGGTTCGGCGAGCGAATTCCGCCGGGAACGCAGCCGTATCATGGAAGTCTCGAGTTTTACCGCCGTCATCCGAGTTGGTCGTTTATGGGGAAGATGATTTGGGACGTTAGTCGCGTCGTGGATTACCTCCAGTCGTTGTCGTTCGTGGATTCGGAACGGATCGGTAGCATCGGCCACTCGCACGGCGCATACGGAACACTTTTTGCCGCCGCTTTTGAACCGCGCATCAAGGCAGCTGTCGCGAGTTGCGGTTTTACGACTTTTCGCAGCGATCCCAATCCCGAACGTTGGTCGCACCTGACGGCGCTTATTCCGCAGCTTGGATTTTATCTCGATGATGTTTCGTCCATTCCGTTCGACTGGCAGCATGTTTTGGCATTGATCGCGCCGAGGCGACTTTATGTATGGTACGCGACCAAGGATTCGATTTTTCCGCGCACGGAAAATCTCGATGCGCTGTTCAAGGACGTTCAACTCATTCATGAGGTTGATGGCAAGAAGGATTTAATTCGCTGGGAGGCGTTCGACGGACCTCATCAATTTCCGGCCGCGGCAAGAGTACGAGCTTACGATTGGTTGGCCGACGGATTTGGATCGGTCGCAAAAAAAGAGAGGTCCAATCAAACTGCCGAACAATAGAAGCTTAATCGTAGCCGGGAAAGTGGATTTGGTCGGGTACTAACAGAAGGGTTTTTCGTTTCTTTCTTTGCGTTGTTGGCGTCCTTTGCGGTTAAATTTTGGAAATTCTCAATGAAGCTTGCTTATCAAATCTTCCTTGTCTTATGCCTCGCACCGATCGCGATTCGCGTACGCGCTGCTGAGGAATCATTTTGGCAGGCGGGGGTTGCGCAAACGAAGATCACTCCAAAAAAATTGATGTGGATGGGGGGATTTGCCGCGCGGACGAAACCTGCCGAGGGAACGCTTGATGAACTTTACGCCAAAGCCCTCGTCCTTCGCACTCCCGACGGAACCACGGCGTTGCTGGTTACCTTGGATCTTGTGGGTGTTCCAAAGTGGCTTTACGACCAACTCGCCAGCGAGCTAAAAAAGCGACACGGTCTTTCGCTCGATTCAATCCGATTTTCGGCGTCGCATACCCACTCCGCTCCCGTCTTGCGCGATGCTCTCACCGATATCTATCCGCTCGACGACGCCCAGCGCGCCCTTATCAATGAATATTCCGAATGGATCGGCCCCGCAATTCTTGAAATGGTGGATCGCGCGTTCGCGAATCTTGCACCCGCCACACTTTTCGCTGGCGACGGAAAAGCGACATTTGCTTGCAACCGCCGCACGAATATCGAGAGTGAAGCCATACAAAAACTCATCAAGGGCGTCATGCTGGAGGGTCCCACCGACACTGCCGTTCCTGTACTCGCGATCCAGTCGCCGGATGGAATTTTGCGAGCAGTCATTTTCGGTTATGCTGCTCACGCAACCGTATTGACCAATAATTATTTATGGTCAGGTGACTATCCGGGCGTCGCGGAGCGTTTGCTCGAAGCCTCGCATCCCGGTGCGCAGGCGATGTTTTTTCAAGGCTGTGGAAGCGATCAAAGCGCGCTGCCGAGGGGCACAGTTGAAGAGTGTCAGAAGCGCGGTCAGGAAATGGCGTCTTCGGTCGAAGCCGTATTGGCCGCGCCGATGCGTAGACTACCTCCCCGGCTTCGCACGGCGCATGAATTCATCAACTTGGATTTTGGCGAGCAACCGACGTCCGACGAGTTAAAGGAAATCGCAAAAGGAAACGCTTATCAAGCGCGATGGGCGGCGCGACTTCTTTCCGAATCTGCGAACGGTCGGATATTCGAGAAAGGTTATCCAAACTATCCGGTTCAAGTGTGGCGATTGGGTGACGATCAACTTTGGATCGCGCTCGGCGGTGAGGTGTGCGTTGAATACGCGCTCCGATTCCAACGCGAGTTTCAACCCCACGCTTGGGTCGCGGGATACTCCAACGACGTGATGGCCTACATTCCCTCGCGGCAAGTATGGGAAGCGAAGGGATACCAGGCCGGTGCGTTTGAAGTTTATGGATTGCCCGCGACGCGCTGGTGCGCCGATATTGAGGATCGGATCGCCGCATCGGTTGGGCGTTTGGTAGAGCGAGTCAAAGCGCAGGGAAGGTGAGCGATGAAAATGTCCGTATCGCGAAGAAAGTTCATGGCGAGCGCGGCAGGAACGGGTCTTGCGCTGACCCTTCCAAGTGGATCGCGAGGCGCCGATTCATTCGCCAAGCCCGCGTTGCTCGGCGGGCCCAAAGCCGTTCCAAAAAGTTTTCCGACGTGGCCGATTTTCGATACGCCCGATGAAAATGCGCTGATCCACACGTTGCATACGGGCAATTGGTTTCGAGGAAACGGAAAAAACGTCCTCGGTTTCGAGGACGCATTTGCCAAACTCATCGGTGCGAAACGCTGTCTTGCGACTTCATGCGGATCAACCGCGCTTTTAGCTTCGTTCGGCGCGATGGAACTCGGACCCGGAGATGAAGTTATCGTTCCTCCTTATACATTTATTGCATCATTCAATTGTGTGACGGCCCATTATGCGCTGCCCGTTTTTGTGGATACCGATTTGGAATCGTTCCAGATGGACGCCAGCAAGATTGAATCGGTGTTGACCGACGCAACGCGCGCCATTGAACCAGTCCACATTGGTGGTTCGCCCGCAAACATGGACACAATTCTTGAAATCGCTGACCGTAAAAAATTAGTCGTGATCGAAGACGCTTGTCAAGCGCACATGGCCGAGTGGCGAGGGCGCAAGGTCGGAACTCTTGGACTCGCCGGGTGCTATAGTTTTCAGGCTTCGAAAAATTTGACCTCAGGCGAGGGGGGCGCCGTTGTGACGAACGACGAATCGTTCGCCGACGCGTGTTACAATTTTCATTATCAAGGGAAAGCCAAGCAACTCGGCGGAGCAAATTGGTCGAGCGCGGGAATCCGTGGGCTAAATCTGCGCCTCTGCGAATTTCAAGCTTCATTACTTGTCTCGCAAATGTCGCGCCTTGCCATGCAATCCGACCGGCGCAACGAAAATGCAAAATATCTCACGAGTCTATTGGGTGAAATTCCGGGTATTGCGCCCGCCAAACTCTACGAAGGAACGACGCGATGCGCGTGGCACCTCTACATGTTCCGTTATGACAAGTCGTTATTCTCCGGCTTGCCGCGCGAGAAATTTCTAAGTGCGCTTTCCGCTGAAGGAGTTCCTGCGTCGGGAGGGTACGCTCCAATGAATCGCGGCGAATACGTTCGCGGACTTGCGGCAAACAAGAGGTATCTCAAAATTTATGGCGAGCGGCGGATGAAGGAATGGTTGGAGCAGTCGCTGGAATGTCCCCAAAACGACCGACTTTGCGAGGAAGCCGTTTGGTTCACTCAAAATCTCCTCTTAGGATCGCGCGATCAAATGAACCAAATTGCGGAAGCCATCCGCAAGATTCGATCGCACGCGCCTGATCTCGCAATTTAGAGTTGGCTTGCGCGTGCGCGGCTTCTCGCGCTTGATTCGCAAAAGCCTCTTCGTTATGATTCTTTCTGTCGGTGAGAGCGGGAATAGCTCAGTTGGTAGAGCGTCAGCTTCCCAAGCTGAATGTCGAGGGTTCGAACCCCTTTTCCCGCTCCAAACTTTTCACGCGGATTCTTCCTGAATCCGCGTTTTT
>CAZPIK010000366.1:0-4210 GCA_964586185.1 uncultured Candidatus Sumerlaeota bacterium
ATTATTTGCGCCGCTAACCCCAAGTAGTCGCTTCGCTCCAACTTGGGGCTGAAGGCCGCAGCCTCGTTGAGGCTGCCAATCGTAACAAAACGTTCTCTAACAAATTGGTAGAACGATCTACTTAGCTTCCGGGCTTTTTGTAAACCGTAACGACCGCCGCGCCGCCGAGGCCGAGGTTGTGCTGGAGCGCGACTTTCGCTCCATTCACCTGACGCTTTTCGGCTTTGCCGCGCAGTTGCCAGTTGAGTTCGGCGCATTGCGCAAGCCCCGTCGCGCCGAGCGGATGGCCTTTGGAGATTAGTCCGCCCGAAGGATTCACGACCCACTTGCCGCCGTACGTCACCGCGCCGGAGTCAATCAATTCGCCGCCCTTGCCTTCGGGGCAAAGTCCGAGCGCTTCGTAGGTCAGAAGTTCGTTGGCCGAGAAGCAATCGTGCAGCTCGATCACGTCCACGTTTTCGGGACCCATGCCCGATTGTTCGTAGGCTTTTTTCGCGGCCGTCTTCGTCATGTCGAACCCGACCATCTTGATCATGCTCTTCTCTTCAAATGAAGAGGGGAAATCGGTGGCCATCGCCATTCCCGCGATCTCGACGGCTTGATCCTGAAGATTGTGCTTCTTCACAAATTCCTCGGACGCCAGCACCGCCGCACCCGATCCATCCGAGGTCGGGCAGCATTGCAGTTTCGTGAGCGGCTCAAAGACGACCTTGGCGTTCAGGATGTCCTCAAGCGAATACTCGTCCTGAAATTGCGAGTAAGGATTATTGACCGAATGCTTGTGGTTCTTGTGGCCGATCTTCGCGAACTGCTCGCGGGTCGTGCCGTATTTTTCCATGTGCTCGCGCCCGGCGTTGCCGAACATCTGCGGCGCGGGAGGAGCGGGGGCGAACCCGCGCGCCGAAACCATGACCTGCGCGTGGCGGTCGAGCGGATTGATCCGGTCGGTGTACTTCGCGCCGAGCGATCCCTTTTCCATCTTCTCGAAACCCATCGCAAGGACGCACTCCGCAGCGCCGCCCTCGACAAGCTGCTTGCCCATAAAGAGCGCGGTCGAGCCGGTCGAGCAGTTGTTGTTCACGTTGTAGATCGGAATGCCGGTGAGGCCGAGGTTATAGACCGCGCGCTGGCCGCAGGTGGAGTCGCCATAGCAATAGCCGACGACCGCTTGCTGGACTTCGCCGAAGGGAATCCCCGCGTCGGCCAACGCCTTTTCGCCCGCTTCCTTGCCCATATCGGGATAATCCCAAGCCTTCGATCCGGGCTTCTCAAATTTGGTCATTCCGACCCCGACAACGTAAACCTTGCGTCCCATGATGGTTCTCCTCTTGGGCTAATGCCGAATTTCAAAGTCGGCGGATATTGTGGATGGAATCAGGCGTAAAGCCTAGAAAAATCTAAGAATTCTTCGGAACATTCGTCCTAAGATTGATTTGGGAGATATTCCGTGCGGTATTCGTTCTTTCCTCGATACTTCATTTACATCCGGCCAACGCTTCGAGTCTTGGCGTTGTCGGCGGCAATCGCAGTAACCGCTGCTTGGGGGCACTCTGAATGGCTAAAAAGGCGATCAGAGATTTGTCTGAAAAATTTAGACGAAATCGAAGGCGCCAAAGGACAATGGGCGTTTGATCACGATCAATTTCCGCGTGGCTTACCTATCGAAAGCGATCTCATCGGCGATAAGCCGGGTTACTTGAAGGCAATTCCGGTATGCCCCACTGGAAAGCGGTACCAGATCAATCCCGTGAGCCGCGAGCCTGAATGCACAAGCGGGTTAGAAGGCCATGCAATCCCGAAACCTGTAGGTAGTTATCTGCCCGGCTTCGAACCGCCCCCAAAAGTGTTGATCGGATATGAGCGGGTTCTGCGGGCGGATCGCAGCCTAATGGGCTACATCACTGACGTTCGGAGTGCTCCATCTGAGTTAGGCTTTCATTTGCTCTTGTGTGGTTTATTGGTGGCACTGGCGCTTGTGACTTCTTTTGCCCTATTACAGGGAATTGCCTCTACAAGGGAGGTATCCCATCGCATTACACCTCAAAGTCCGTGGTACTTTTTTGATTTCGAATTCAAGCCGAGGGGGTGGCGAACAATGGTGCTTGCACCCGTTGCCTTCTTGGCAGCAACTTTCCTCTTGGCTCACGCGTATCCAATCCAGAGAGTTCAGGTTTTGGGATCGAATCCATACTGTATAACGACACTGTGGTTATGGACTTTCACTTGGCCGACGCTCGTACCAGTAGTATTGTTCGCGCCTCATTTTCGTTCGCCCTGGGCATTGGCTCTCACTGGGGCATGGATCGCACCAGCATATCCATACCTCGTCATGAATGTGTTTTCGCATATGAATATCCACCAATGCACCGCTCCACTGGGAACTTATCATCTAATCGGTTCGTTCTTGCTGTTCGATTTGGCGTGGATTTACGTTCGGCGGATTCGGGGCGATAAGTGGTTTTTGTTGGATCGTCGCGAACAGTGATGATGCGCGACATGTCGAAAAGCTAGGCTATCGAAATTAAAGTTTCATTGCCTCGAACTTCAAACCGGATACAATGTAAGAGGTTTATCTTGAATGGGTGGCGTCGGGATGGTGAAGTCCTGATCGCTCCGTTTGAATCAAGCGGGCGGATTGCACAATGAACGACACATGGAAATCGCGAATCACCATCGAACCGGGTAAACGCGGCGGACGACCCTGCATACGCGGTATGCGCATCACGGTTTTTGATGTCCTCTCCAGCCTTGCCGGAGGAATGACCGCCGCCGAAATTCTTGACGACTTCCCTTACCTAACCCCCGAGGACATTCAGGCCTGTCTGGCCTTCGCCGCGGATCGAGAGCGGAGCACGCTGGTTGCAAGCGCATGAGACTGCTCTTCGACCAGAATTTGTCGCCCAAGCTGGTCGAACGTCTCGGCGATTTGTTCCCCGGCTCCGTTCATGTGCAATCTGTGGGTCTGGATCGCGCGAGTGATGATCAAGTTTTGGAGTATTCGCGCTTGAATGGTTTCGTCATCGTGACCAAAGACGTGGACTTCAACAACTTGAGTGTGGTGCGAGGCGTTCCGCCCAAGGTCATCTGGCTTCTACTCGGAAACTGCACGACCGCACAGATCGAGGGACTGTTGCGAGCGCGATTTTCGGCGATCGAGGCGTTTGAAAAGGACCCCGAAGCGGGCACACTCGCATTGGGCTAATTTCAATTTTGAGACATGTGGCAGTTTCGAAATTAGGGAAAGTAGTTTTCCTTTCGTCGTTCACCCTTCCTTTAAATTGATTAAAGTCCTTACCATGACGCAATCTGGGGAATCCGTATCTACGGCCACTACCAAGATATTGGAATCAGCCAGATAGACGGCCATCAGTCGTAAATGTGTTCACGAGAATAGGCTTCAGCAGGAAGGCCAGGACCATGAGTATCCAGCCAATCCCAATGTTTCTGCTTTGGAGGATTAACCAGAGTTTTTTGCGAGTCATCCTTCTCATCAGTCCGCCGCAGAACCAGTTCGTCATCATGACGCTCGACCTGATATTTTGTATGAGGCGCTGCGTGACCCAGCAGATCAGCGGGCAGCGAGATCATTCCTTGATCGTCAACTTCCAGAATGCGAGTCATGAGATGCACCATCTACTTTCCGACCAGCCTATACTACTGGATTTCATTCGGGAGATCGAATGGAAATCGGCGGAAACGGCGTCGCCATATCCGAGCTTTATCCAATTACACTGTTTGACAGCCTCGCCGGATGATCTCTATGATGACGCATCGCTCGGCGGGAGAGCGAGGCCATGTCCGGAGAAATTCCCCTTGTTCCCATGGTGCTGCGCGAAATTCAGGCGACCGAATCGGTCGGCGCGCAAATCATGATCCTTGCCGAGGTCGGCGGATCGCGGCGATTTCCCATCTTCATCGGCTTTCACGAAATGGATGCGCTCGACCGCGCGATCCACGGCAAGATCACCCCGCGACCCCTCACGCACGATCTTATCCTGAACGTCATCGAATCCATGGGCGGCGAACTCCAGCGCGTCGTGATTGACGATCTCAAGGAAGAAACCTTTTACGGAAAGTTGGGAGTTCGGCTTGCCGATGGCACGGAGGTCTTCGTGGATTCGCGTCCTTCGGATGCCGTGGTCTTGGCGGTCCGTCGCAAGACGCCGATCTTCGTCGCCGAGCACGTCCTCGCGACGATCGAGCAACATCA
>CAZPIK010000367.1:0-4161 GCA_964586185.1 uncultured Candidatus Sumerlaeota bacterium
ATCCCTGAAGCGTCGGAACCGGCAATGTGATAATCGCCCCCGTGTCCCTTGAGAACATTGACTGGTTTGCCGAGACCCGCCCAAATGCCGTTGTAATTCACTCCGGCGGCGGCAACGCGAACCAGAACTTCATCGGGACGAAGCTGCGGCACCGGAACTTCTTCCTCCTGAAACGATTTCATCGGTTCGCCGAACCGACTCTCGCGGATGACCCACGCCTTCATTTTTTCCGGTATGACTCCCGGAGTTCCAAATTCGTGAAGACCCAAAATTTGAGGTGACGCGGACATGTTCAAGAGTTCCTTTTACAAAAAATTCGGACGATACGACCTGATGGTCATGTCATGCGGGAAGGATCATGCGTGAGGATGCAAACCGTTTCAAGGCGAATCGAATCAAAAAGAATCGCCCCCCTACCGTGAAAAGGGGGGCGAGAAGACAAGCCGCAATTGCAGAAAGACGACTACTTGCGAACTTTGGAGGTGTAGGTTCCCTCCGGCGATTTCACAATGCTGTCAATCTTGTTGATCGCGACGACGATCTGCGTGTACAGGGTTTTGGGATTCCGCCCCTTGTAACCCGGTCGCTTCATAACCGCATCGCGAATTCTCGCAAGCGTCATCGGGCTGGGCGCCGACGAAACAATCTGCGTCAGGATTTCCTTCAGCGCGCCCCGCTTACGTTTGTTGCCGTTCCCCGCTTTTTGGGGCGCACTCGAGGACGGACGACCGGGACGCTTGCCCTTCGCCGTTTGGGGCGGACGACCGGGTTTGCGTCCGCTTCCCGGTGGACGTCCCCGACGCTTTCCACCCTTTTTTCCGCCTTCGAGAGCGGCTTGAACCGCCGCTAATGCGTCAACGGCTTTTTGAACGGCTGACGAAAGCGAACCTGCAATTTCACTGCGAACGTCCGCGGCGATCCGAGCCAGTAAGTCGTTCGTGGATAATCCGGGTGCTGCCATGTGTTTACCCCTTTGTATAACACTATTGGATGATAATATCACCGATGGGGAACGCAAAAAGCCTTGGTTATACCGTGACCTGTTGACCTAGGTGTTCGAACATTCCACCTGTCGGCAGATGCAATGTTGGCTAAACATCATTTATTGTCAAGCGACTTTCCACATAAGTTACCTTTAAGTTACCTTTGAGTCACCTCATGTTGCTTGAACTTTGCGAACTTACGAAGCCAAGCTCGACGACCGGACCAACTCAAAACGGTAAATTTGATAGTTGGGCAGAAAAGACTTTGCCCTCGCGATGAAGGGGAGTATGATGCTGCCGAAATCGAAAAGCGGATCACCCCGCTCGGAGGACAGAATCATGACGACCGCCACACTTAGCGAAGCGAACGCCCCCGCGCCTACGAATGGAACGGCGCCCCCTGCCGCCCCATTACCCCGATTCGACGTGCTCGAATCGTTCAATCCCGCGACCGGAGAAAAGTTGGGCGAGGTCAAGTTAAGCACGGCGAGGGATGTCGAGGAAGCCGCCGTTCGCGCGCGCGGGGCATTGCCCGGATGGATCGCGTTGGGAGCCGATGGTCGCGGCAAAATCCTTCACCGCCTGAAACAAGTGATGCTCGACCGCGCGGAAGAAATCGCGCGAATTGTAAGCTCGGAAAACGGCAAACCGAAGTGCGAAGCGGTGACGATGATTCTTCCGGTTTGCGAGGCCATCAATTATTACACCAAGCTCGCCAAGAAATATGACAGAGGCAAAAAAGTTAGTCCCTCACAATTGTTCATGGGCGCGAAGGCAAAAATATTTTACGAGCCTCGCGGCATTGCGGGATTCATCATGCCTTGGAATTTTCCGTTCGAACTTGGCGCAAAACACATGGTGCCGGCCCTCGCGGCGGGCAATGTTTGCATCCAAAAGCCTTCAGAATTCAATCCGCTTATCGGTGAACTCATTCTGAGCCTGTATAAGGAGGCTGGTATCCCCGATAATGTCATCCAGATGGTTTACGGTTATGCCGAAGTCGGTCAAGCGTTGATTGATAACAGCGACATCGTATGTTTTATCGGTTCGCCCGGAACCGGCAAGCGGATCATGTCTCGCGCGGCGGAGAAATTGATTCCGGTCATCCTTGAACTGGGCGGCAACGACGCCGCAATTGTGCGAAAAGACGCCGACCTTGACAAAACGGCTCGTGGACTTGTCACGGGCGCGTGCCTCAACGCCGGACAAACCTGCGTTTCCGTCGAACGGGTATATGCACACAAGGATATCATCGAACCTCTGACCGAAAAGATCGTGGCTCTGGCGCAAAAACTGAAACAAAACTCCGGCGATCATTATGATGTAGGCCCCATCAAGTGGCGTCCGCAATTGGACATTTACCAAAAGCATCTTGATGACGCCGTTGCGAAAGGCGCCAAGCTCCGTTGCGGCGGCAAAGTCATCGAGGATCACGGCGGCGTCTTTTGGCCGCCGACCGTTCTCAGCGACATGAAGCAGGATATGGAAATGATGCGGGAGGAAACGTTCGGCCCCTTCATTCCGCTCATGGCCGTCGAGAATGACGATGAAGCGGTGAAGCTGGCCAATGATTCTGAATATGGTTTGGGCGGGAGCGTTTGGACGGGCGACTCCTACACAGGCGAAGACGTGGCGCGACGGATCAATGCTGGCTCAATTATGATTAATGGCGCGTGCGCTTCCGCCGGATGCCCGACACTCCCTTTTGGCGGTAATCGCGCTTCGGGCGTTGGACGCGCTCTCGGTGAAATGGGGTATCTCAACTACACTTCGCCCAAAAGCCTTCTCAAAATGCCGGGAGGCCCTCTGGGTAAACTCGGTTGGATGCCCTACGGACGCAACAGCGAGGCGATGATGACCGCGCTCGCGCGATTCATGTATTCGGATTCGTTCGGTAAGAAAATGAAGGCGTTGCTTTCAGTGATTAGCGCGGCGTTCAAGAAATAACCGCGGTCAAGCTGCGCTGGAAATCGCCAGTTCATTGTAAAGTGTGTCGCGTCGGACGGGAATGCGTCCCGCCTCGCGGATCAATTTTTGTATTTCTTTGACCGTCAGTTCCTGCGGCGTGCTCGCTCCCGCCATGTGATAGATCGTCTCCTCGACGACGGTCCCATCCACGTCGTTCGCGCCGAAGTGCTGGGCGATCTGCGCAATCTTTGGCCCGACCATAATCCAATACGATTTGATGTTCGCAAAATTATCGAGCATAAGCCGCCCCACCGCGATGACTCGCAAATCTGTTACGCCGCTGGGTTTGGGAATTTCGCTCATCGCGGTGTTTTCAGGATGGAATGCGAGCGGAATAAAAACCTGGAAGCCGCCGGTTTCGTCCTGTAGCTCGCGAAGCTGAATCATATGATCCACGCGTTCTTCAATCGTTTCCTTGTGGCCATAAAGAAGCGTCGAATTGCTTTTGATCCCCAACTCATGCGCAATGCGATGGATATTGAGCCAGCCCTTGCCGGTTAGCTTTTCTCCGCAAATTTCGCGACGGCTCGTCGGGGTCAAAACCTCCGCGCCGCCGCCCGGCAACGATCCCAATCCTGCCTCGATCAAATCTTCGAGCACCTTTTTGACATGACGCTTGCCCACTTTGGAAAGATACGCGATCTCGACCGCCGTAAACGCCTTCAAGTGAACCTTCGGCAACCGCTCTTTGAGTCCACGCAACATGTGAATGTAATACTCATAGGGCAAATCGGGGTGAAGTCCGCCGACGATATGAAGCTCATCGCCATCGGGTGGCATTTCGTGGACGGCTTTTTTGAAAATCTCCTCAAGCTTGTAAGTCCAAGCTCCAGGCGCATTGGCATCGCTGCGGTAAAAAGCGCAGAAACTGCAGCTATTCACGCAGACGTTGCTGTAATTGATGTGGCGATTAACATTGTAATAAGTCTTGTTTCCGTGTTTCGCCTCGCGGACGCGATTGGCCAGCGCGCCAAGCCCAAAGAGGTCGGGCGTTTTGAACAGCTTAACACCATCATCCAAAGTTAATCGCTCACCACGATCCAGCTTTTCCGAAATCGCACGAAGCGCGGGATCGGCGAATCGCTGGGGGTTACTGGATTGTAATGGCGCGGCCGTGTTCATGGATCAGTCACAACGTTCGGATTCTAATCTAGTTTGAATGGGGGGTCAATTGGGGGAAAGTCGTTGGAATTTCGGCGATAGGGGAGAT
>CAZPIK010000368.1:0-4150 GCA_964586185.1 uncultured Candidatus Sumerlaeota bacterium
GCCATGTTTCTTACTCCCTCGGATTAGACGCCATCGTCTCAAACTCCGACCCATCTTATATCGGTTCGGAGGCAAATTTGTCAAATCCCGTTTCCGCGCCGACGCATCCAGTCGCCATAGACGGCTTCGGTTTTCTCGGCGAGGAGTTTTGTCGTAAACTTTTCCAGCGCATGATTTCGCGCGGCTTGGGCCATCTTCTCGCCTTCTGATCGGTCGCGATAAAGAGCGAGAATCGCATCGGCCAATGCTTCGGGATTTGCGGGCGGGACGAGCAGGCCACCCCTTCCATCTTCGATAATGTCGGGAATTCCGCCGACTCGGCTCGCCACGATAGGCAACCCTGCCATCGCCGCTTCGATGATCGCTGTTCCCAATCCTTCCGAAATTGAAGGCATGACAAAGAGATTAAGCGCCGAGAGGAATCGCGGCACGTCGGTTCTGAAGCCCGTGAAAATGACGTGCCTGCCCACGCCAAGAGACTCAACGCGTTGCTTGAGTTCATCCTCCAACGAACCGGCGCCGATGACGAGCAATACGAAATCGGGCGCGGCCGCGATTACTTTCGGCAGGGCATCGAACAAATGGACATGTCCTTTTTCGCTCCGCAGTCGTCCGGTGATTCCCGCGACATATTTTCCTGCGAGATTAAACTCTGACCGAATTTCATCTCCACCCGATTTCGACGCAAATCGCTCCTCATCCACCGCGCTGTGAACCAGCGACAAGTTTTCGCGGTTCAAATAAGATTTCGACGCGCAGTCTTCGAGAATCGCCTCGGAAATGCAGACAAGCCCGTCCGTCCATTTTGCGTAAAGCAAGCGATTCATGAAATGATCACGTATGGGAAAAAGGTTGTGACGCGTTCGAAGCACAATAGGCCGAGGTTTAAATCCGATAAGCGAGTACGCGACCGCCCAGGAATCCTGCGAACCGTGGGTGTGGATGATGTCGAAGTTTCTATCGCGAAAGAGCGCGCGGAGACTACCTATGTCGTGGGCGAGTTTTGTGGGACGAAATCCCCTCGCGAAATGGACGTCGGTGAAAACGTTCAATCCTGCATCCCCGCCGCGGCGGGATAGTTCACTTCCTTCTGGCACAGCCAGTGTCACTTCATGACCCTGCGCCGCAAGTCCTCGGCATTCGGTAAGGATTCGATTCGATTGTCCACCCCAACCTCGATGGAAATTTGTGTGGAGGATTTTCATGCAAACTCACTCCACCGCTTCCGATTTTTGCGCGCATGAACCCAGTGATAAAGCGGAGAAAAGTAATAACGAAACTTCGCAAGCGTGGTATCGCGCATGACCATGACTCTTGGCAGCCAGTAGAGTTGATCCGGACGAACGCGATTATCGCGTATGACCGAACACGCGCCGGAATATCCCAATTCTTTTGCCGCTTCCGCAACTGCTCGATTAAAGCTGCCGCTCGGATAGCAGAGCCATCGAACCGGTTTATGAATGATGCTTTCAAGCCTTGATTTTGATTCAGCCAATTCACATTTTGCGTCTTCGATTCCAATTCGTCCTAGCCAAGGATGCGATACGGTATGCGAGCCGATGGTCATACCAGCGGTATCCAATTCCCTGATTTGCGCTTCACTCATTCGCGCATGACCGAGATTATCTTGTGGACTGTTGATCGTGCCCGTCGCAATAAAAAACGTGGCCGTCATTCCACGCTGCACAAGCGCGGGAAGGGCCGACGTGTAGTTGTTTTCATAACCATCATCAAACGTGATGACGACCGAACGCGCGGGCAACTTCCTGTTCGAGGTCCAGTGGGCCAAAAGCATATCCAGCGTGATCGTTTCAATTCCGCGAGATTTTAGAAAGTCCAATTGGTCTCCAAAATTTCTTGCGGAAACGAACAGATTTGAATCGGTCGCGTTTGGCCCCGTTTCGCCAATGTGATGATAGGTGAGAAGCGTGGTCAAGATTCTGCGCGTTCAGTCCTTCCGCCGTAAGGCGCGATCCACACGCTCCTTCGGGACGAACGCCCGGAGCATACCTGTTTGGATGACCAGCGCGATAACGAAGGAGGGGAGTGCGATCAGTTCGGGGCGGTCTGAAGGAACGCTGACCGCGATCATGGAGGCGCCAATGAGAGAGGTGACAATAATGATGATGTAACGACGGCAAAGGAGTAGTATCCCCCCGCCGATGAGCGCGCCAAGCGCCACGGCTCCGGCGTCCGCACCCCCTCCTTGCGCCCATTCCTGCGCCGCTATCGAGGGCATTTGCATGATTTTCCATCCCAAGGGCGCACCCAGAAGCGCACCGACTAAAAAAAAGAAGTAATTCTGGATCATCCGCATCATGAACGCGCCAAGGACGGCTCCCAAAATCCCGCCTAGCCCCGAGATCAAAAGCGCTGTGTTCTCCGGCATTTCGAGCATCGTCGCGCCAAATAGGGCAAAAAAAAGTCCGATCGCGCTTCCAAGAATAATCCCGATCAATAGGGTGCCCATCCAGTATAGCGACCAGCCGAAAAGCGCCAATCCCACGCCGCCTAGGAGATAAGGCCAGAGGATTTGTCGAGTGGCTTCCTGCAAAGCGGGTTCGTTTGCGACGTTCATGGTCGCATTCTTACCGCACACCTCAAGGGAGGCAATGCAATATTTTTTCGGTAACTCTTGCTTGCGCTTGAAAGCCTACCTCGAACATAATGCGCCTAGGGTATTAGGGTAGTACCGCGATCCGTCAGTTTCTTAAGTTTGGGAAGGAGGTTCTTTCGACATGTCAGTTACACCTCTTCCATGGTCTCCCACCACTCGTCGCTCCCGCAATCGCAGTCGCACCGACGAATACGGCGCGTGGACTCCTTACGGTGAGGTGATCGAGCCGGGACTTCAACGCACGCGCGTGACCACGGCCTTGGGTCGTCAAAGCAATGAAGAAATTTCCAAGCGCAATCAGCTGATCATCGAATATCTTCCACTCGTTAAGTTTATCGCGAATCGAATTGCGGGAAGGCAGCCGCATCACTTCGAGATATATGACTTGATCGAGTCGGGAATTATCGGCCTCATTTACGCGCTCGAAAAATTCGATCCCGCGCACCAAATCAAATTCAAGACTTACGCTGAATTCCGAATTCGCGGAGCCATTTTGGATGAATTGCGCGCGCTTGATTGGATTCCCCGTTCGACCCGTCAAAAAGCGACGCGGCTCGAAAGGGCTTATGCCGAGTTGGAAAACAAGCTAGGGCGTCCCGCTTCGGACGCCGAGATGATTGCCTATTTGAAGATTTCTCCTCAGGAGTTTGATGAGCTGGTTCAGGAGGCGCGCGGTTCAGCCCTTATTAGCCTTGACGAACTGCGGAGCGAATCGGAAGACGGCGCCGAGCACAACCTGATCGAAAACCTATGTGATGGACACGATCAAGAAGCGCTTGTCCACTCGTTGAACGTTTCGCAGGCGTACCGGCTCATCGCCGACACCATTGACCGACTTCCCGAAAAAGAGCGACTCGTTATTTCCCTCTACTACTATGAGGAATTAACGATGAAGGAAATCGGCGAAATCTTGGCCGTTACCGAAAGCCGCGTTTCCCAGATTCATACCAAAGCCGTGCTTCGGCTGCGTGGTCGCCTGCTCAAAGAATCAGAAAAATAGCCTTTCTTACTTTTACGTCTGATCACATTTTCTACAATCGTTGAATCGAATGATTGCCGTACGGGAGTGCCTCGTGATAAAAACGAGGTTTAACCGTGCCGCTTTGATGTGCGCGCATGGGCAAGGTGACGGAAGAAGGGATTTATAGGGATCATGGCAAATGTGGCGATTATGGGCGCGACCGGGGCGGTCGGGCATGAACTCATCAAGACTTTGGAGCAAAGGAATTTTCCGTGCGAGAACCTGAAATTGCTTGCGTCGGGTCGTTCGGCGGGCAAGAAGCTTACGTTTCGCGGACGCGAAATTGCCGTCGAGGAATTGACGGAAAACTCCTTTGGCGGCATTCAGATTGTTCTCGCTTCCGCTGGCGCATCGGTCTCGAAACAATTCGTTCCAGCAGCCATCAAAGCCGGAGCCGTTGTCGTGGATAACACTTCGGCCTTCCGCATGGATGAAGGAACGCCGCTCGTTGTTCCCGAAGTCAACGCGCATGAGATCAAGAACCACAAGGGGATCATTGCCAATCCCAACTG
>CAZPIK010000369.1:0-4139 GCA_964586185.1 uncultured Candidatus Sumerlaeota bacterium
AATTTTTGCAGAGCTTCCTTTCGTCATCAGCACAACGACTGAAACAGGACAGGAAGCCGCGCGACGGACGATTCCGCACGCGCAGGCCCACACTTATTTTCCGCTCGATTTCTCATGGAACGTTGCGAAGTTTCTGAATGCCTATAATCCCAAAATCATCGTCATTATGGAGACCGAAATCTGGCCCAATTTCGTGACGCTCGCCGAGGCGCGCGGGGCTAAAGTTTTCTGGGCGAACGGCAAACTTTCCGACCGCTCGTTCCCGCGATATCGAAAATTGAAATCGTTTTTTGCGCCCGTGCTTGACTCCATTCGAGGCTTCTGCGTTCAGACGGGTGAAGATGCGCGACGGTTTGCAGCGCTTGGAGTCCCGCGCGAAAAAATCGCCGTTACCGGAAACTGCAAGTTCGATCTCCATGCGATTCCGCTCACGCCGGAGGAGCGCAATGCCGAACGCGAGGCCATGGGAATTGCCTCAGGCCGTCCCGTCGTCGTTGCCGGTTCGACTCATCCGGGCGAAGAGAAGATGATTTTCAACGCGTGGAAAAAAGTTCTGCGCGAGCTACCCGGCGCGTGTCTCGTCATTGCGCCGCGCCATCCCGAACGTTTTGATGAAGTCGCCGATCTAGCGCTAAGGTCGGGTTTCCGACTCCGCCGTGCGACCGAAAAACCGTCTGAAAAAACTGTCCACAAACCGGAAGTCGTCGTGCTCGATAAAATGGGCGTTCTCGCGCGATCGTATGGATTGGGAGAAGCCGCCATTGTCGCCGGAAGTTGGTGTCCCGTCGGCGGGCACAATCTGCTCGAAGCCGCCGCCCATGCCGTTCCCGTGATTTTCGGTCCCGATATGCACAGTCAGCGGGAGATCGCGCATTTGTTTAAATCCGTTGGCGCGGGAACGCAGGTCGAATCCGAAAAACTCTCGCCCGCGATCCTCGAATTCCTGACCGACCGCACCGCGCGAGAAATGGAAGGGCAAAAAGCTCTCGCCGTCCTCCGCGCGAATCAAGGCAGTGCCGTCCGAACTGCTGAGGCCATCGGGGAATGGCTGAATCAGCAATCGACTCCGCAGTAATCTACGACCGGCAACTTTGCAAAATCTAATTCGGCTTGCATCGCGACTTGGAACCTGATGAAATAATTTTAATGTATCGAATGCTTTTCAAGCGCTGATATCCAATGGCACAAGCAAACAAAGTTACTGCTCTCTCTTCCCGATTCAGCCGTGGGACTTCCGCAAGAGTAAGTTCCAAGAAAACAATTACTCGCAAAAGCCTAAAAACCTTGATTGCAGAAACGTTTCGTTCAGAAACGTACTATCTTAAGGCAAGTCCTCGTCTGGATTTGACGCCCCGTTTTGATGCAACGGGAAAATGTTACGTCTTACAAGACAAGGATTTGGGACTAGATATATTTTCCTCAACCTGGAAGGGGCTCGAAAAAGAACTTCGTTCAACCGTGATTTTTCTTTGGGATGAATACGCAAAAGCCAACCCCGAAAACCTGACTCAAAATGCCCGATCACTCCGCAAGAGGTTGAGATTAAGGTTCAGCGAGCACTCGTATGGTAAAATCCAAACGAGCCGTTGAAAAGGCTCTTCGTCGAAAAGGATTTGTGGAGTCGGACGGCCATCATCGTTTTTTTATCTACCACACATTAGGTGGAAAGAAATCCAGTGTAACGACGAAGACAAGCCACGGAAGTTCATCCGACGACTTGGATTCGTGGCTGCTGCAAAAAATGGCGAGTCAATGCGAGTTGCAGAGGAACGATTTCTTGCGTCTAATTGATTGCCCCTTGGACCAGGCAGGCTACGAGGCAATATTGCGTAGTCAAGGCGTGCTTGCCAGAGGCGAATAACTTAAGGCAGCTTCCTTCTCGTGGCGAGCCAGTCAACAAAGTCTATTCATTCCAAATGTCATCAAAATCCTCAAACACCCGCAAGCCGCTTCCCACGTTACCTTCCAAGGCGACGCTCGATCTCTATTTTCTCGACGCGCGGCATAGGCTGATTGAGCTAGCGGCGTTTCTGGATCGCATCGAACGCGGAAACGTTTCGGCGGGCGGAACTTCGAATCCGGTGGATGACTTTCGCTTGAAGGCGTTCCGCGATGCGGCGCAAATTCTTGCCGATGATCAAAGCGACAAAGCCCGTCGCATTCAAATGATCTTCAGCGATCCAACGGAAGAGCCGCTTGAGTCTGCAGCCGGAATGAAAGGCGCGGTCGGCGCGTGGAAACCCACTGAAAAGGCCAAACTATGAGCGAAGATTTGGTCGGCAAGACTCTCGGCCATTACGAAATCACGCGCGAACTCGGACGCGGCGGCATGGGCGTCGTTTACAAGGCGAACGAAATGTCGCTGGGTCGCGTCGTCGCCTTGAAGGTTTTGCCCAAGCATCTCGCGTCGAGCGAATCGTTTCTCCAGCGGTTCAATCGCGAGGCGCGCGCCGTCGCGCAGCTTAATCATCCCAACGTCGTCATGATTTATCAGATCGGCGTCGAGGACGGGAATCACTTCATCGCGATGGAATATGTGAAGGGTCGCCCGCTCTCCGACATCATCAAAGAAAAGAAGCATATTGAATTGGGGCAGGCGCTCGATATCGCGCGGCAGGTGGCCAGCGCGCTCGCCGCTGCGCACGAACGGAAAATCATCCATCGCGATATCAAGCCGCAGAACATCCTGATTGATGAGATGGGTCGCGCGAAGGTCATGGACTTCGGCATTGCCAAGATGGACGAGGAACTCGCGACTTCGCTCACTCGCACGGGCGACGTGATCGGAACGCCCGCCTATATGTCGCCGGAGCAATGCCGCGGACACGCGCTCGATGGCCGCACCGACATCTATTCGCTCGGCGTTGTGATCTTCCAAATGCTGGCGGGATCGGTTCCGTTTCGCGGCGAAACTCCCGTCACGATCATTCAGAAAATTCTTTTCGAACCGGCTCCTTCGATTCTCGATCTCAATCCCGATTTGCCCGACGCGGTCGAGCGAGTCCTGCTTCGCTGTCTCGCCAAAGATGCCGATGATCGCTACTCGAGCTGCGAAGATTTGGAATACGATCTAGCTGATCTCGCAAACAGCGAAGGGGCGACGGTTGTTAAGTCCCCCGGCAAATCTGCGCCTCGCGTTGTTCCCACGCCAGTACCGGTTCAAGCCTCCGAAGCTGTGACCTCGCGACGCCGACGTGACGATCCCGATTTTACTCCGACCGCCGTTTCCGCTTATGCCCCGCGAAAAGTTAAAACCAACATCCTACAAGCAATTCTCTTGGGCGGAGTGATGGCCGTCGCGATGATCGGCGGATTGATTTGGGGCGTGGGTCAACTTTCGAAAGCAAATAACAAATCAACTAGCGAAACTTCGTCCACACGTGAGGCGGCGGACGTCGAGCCTGATTCGGAACTGATCGAGCGACCTCAAGATGCGCCTCGAATGCGCGAAGCCCGCGCGATAATCAAACCCCAAAGCGATTCGCGAGAAGAAGCTAAACCGCTTGAACCTCCCGAACGACCGAATCCGCCCGCCGAACGCCCGAATCCGCCAACCGAAAAGACACGACCGGCTCCGGCTGTCGAACTCCCCGAAACGACCGCGCCGCGCTCGAATCAGCAGCTCGTCGATCTTTTGAGTCTTAAGTCCGATCTGAATGATGAAGCGGCGAGAAATTTGGTCATGGAAGCGGCGGATCGCGGCGAACCGATGGGACGGATGGCGTTGGCTCGCGCGTATCAACACGGTCTTTACGGCCTCGCCGCCGATCCCGGAAAAGCGGCGCCGCTCGCGCAGGACTCCATTGGCGAAATCGAAAAGCTTGCCAAGAACGGCGATGCCAACGCGGCGTTTCTTCTGGCTTCGGCGCGCGAGGATGGACTTGGAATTCCCAAGGATTCCGTCGAGGCGATTTATTGGCACAAGCAAGCGGCCAACGCGGGTCATCCCGATTCGATGAATCAGCTCGGCTGGCTTTACGACAACGGCGAGGGAGTAAATAAAGACCCTGCCCAAGCGGTCGCGTGGTATGAGAAATCCGCCGAGCTTGGAAATCCGCGCGGCATGTTCAATCTCGCCGTCAGTTATGACGAAGGCGTAGGCGTCAAGGCCGATCCGCGCAAAGCCGCCGAGTGGTATG
>CAZPIK010000370.1:0-4135 GCA_964586185.1 uncultured Candidatus Sumerlaeota bacterium
CGAGTATCCGCCGTTATCAATGAGGAGGCAGACGCTGATTTTGTCGCGCAGTTCGCGATCAAATACGAGATCAATTTCGCCGCCATTCTTTGCCGTGACGCGAATCGTCTCGTCGAGGTTCAGTTGATCGCGCGGCCCCTTCTTCTTCATGTGCTTCATCGCATCGAGCGCCTGCCGAATGTTCTCCCCCTTGAGCTGATTCGATTCGGAGTAATCAATGTATCTCCGGTCGCCGATGACCTTGAGCGCCGACTTGTTGCCGTAGCCCCCGCCGACTCGGACGCCTCGCTTGGCGTTGCCCGAGTGCCCGAACGGCGAGTTCCCACCCGTCCCGACCCATTTGCTGCCGCCGTGATGCGCTTCCAATTGTTCGCGAACGGTCTCCCAAAACTTCTTCATCAACTCTTCGGGCGTCATCGTCCAGAGCGCGGTCTTGGGGACTTCGCCCTTCTTGATCGCTTCGGCGAGCCACTTTTGAAATTGCTTCGTGCGGAGGAGTTCCATATCCCCCTCGGCGACGCGCGGAATATCCACCCCGTAAAAATAGAGCGCGAACGCCCGCTCGAAGGCGTCCATGTGCTCGACCTTGCGGACGAAAGTGAGCCGAGAAAAAATGAAAAAATCGTCGAGAGTTTTGGCGACTCCGCGTTCCAGACCTTTATAAAGATCGAGCGCATCTCGCATCGAGACCGGGACGCCGTAATCGCGGAGCAAATAGATGAAATCGCTGAAAAAAAGTCCGGGGGAGGTATCCGCAACGGCGCTCATGAAACGCATCCTCTTTCCTGCGCGGCTATACGAACCCATCCACGCGGGGAGGGGGCATCTTATCTCAGACGCAATCTGTGCGCAATCCTCGCATTCCAAATGGAAAATTCGGAATCTAAGGCGGTGCTCATCGTACTTTGGCTGCACTAAACACTGGAGAATCCCGCGAGGTCGTAGCATCTTTATGGGGTTCGCGCCTACCTCTGAAAGGTTTTGCGCGTCCTCGACATGTCTCACGCTCACACTCAACACGCGCATTCGGAAGCTCATCACGCCGATCCCGTCTTGAAACGGCTCGGCCCCGAAGAGGGTTGGGTGGAATTCAAGCAAACCGCATGGCTCAAGCAGCAAAGTTTTGTTCGCGACGATCCTGATTCGAATCGCTATCGCTTGCGATTCTATCAACGCGAAAGCGACGGCGCGCTCGTCGGAAAGGCATGGTTCGGCCCCGGAACCGAAGGCCCGCCCGGTCACGCGCATGGCGGAAGCATGGCCGCGCTCCTCGATCAAATCATGGGATCAGCCTGCTTTGTGCTCGGCCATATCGTGCTCGCCGCAAAAATTGACGTGAGTTTCCGCAACAAAATGCCGCTCGGCACCGTGGCGACGCTCGAAGCTTGGGTTGAACGGATTGACGGCCGCAAGCTAACCCCGCGCGCGCATTTGCTCGGGCCGGGAGGAATCGTTTACGCAGAAAGCTCCGGACTCTTCATTAAGTTCCAGCCCGAAGTTTTCGCCAAGCTCGGACAGCGGGATAAATAGCTCGAAATCAACATTCAGCTTAATCGTCGAAGCTGCATGAACCTGCGCCGCGCGGATCGCCGCACGTTCCGCACGGGCCGGGGTTTTCCATCCCGCACATATCGCCAAAATCTCCTCCACTTTCGCTTTGTTTTACCGCAAACGCGGAAAACTGCTTGGCAAGGCTCCGGCTTCCGCATTTCGGGCATTCCGGCTTTTCCGAACCCATGACCAAGGTCTCAAATCGCTTATTGCACTTCTTACATTCGTATTCGTATATCGGCATATTCTCCTACTCCTACTCCCACTCTTACTCTTACTCTATCAACCGCCGTTAAGGAATCGGTTGATTCTTGTCCGTCCATATCTTTTGAACACCCTCGATTCGGAGAGTGCCGCTGATCTCTTTCCCATCCCTGACAATAATATTGGAGTCGCCGCCTTCCACGCTATCCCACTCACGTTTTGCAAGTCCCTTACGATAAGGCGATCCGCGACGAACTCATGAGTTGAAGCCGGTGGCGGCTCTCGCGGATCCTGCATTAAAACGAACGTCGTAATCGCCGAAATGGCGCTGGTAATGAGTCGCTCCTTCGTAGTTCTCTCCATCCCATTCGTGACTACTTATGTGGATCATACAAACGTCCTCGTGCCCCAGATCAATCGCCCGACAACATAACAAGTGGCGAGAGTGAAATACGCCGCGCCGATGCCACGCTCGGTTCGTAGCGACGGTTCTTTGTTCCGCGTGAAGAGATGCCATCCAAGCGTCATGCTGAAGAGAACAATATCGAAGGAAAAGACCGCGTGGAGGCTCGCATCCCATTCGCTCCACGGCCAGAACGGTTTCATGTTCCCGAAGCCGGTGATGACGTCGCCGAACCAATGCAGTACGGCGCCCATCGCGCAAAGCAGAAAGATAAGCGCAAGGGGAGGATCACCAGATGATTCGTCAGGATCGCGCGTCAGATTCGGAATCACAAACCACCCGAATCGCTGCCATCGCTTAACTTTGGAAATCCTCCACGCGGCAATGGCAGCGATGCAGGTAATCACCGCCAGACCGACCATGCTGTGTGAAACGGTGCGGTGATATTTACCGTAAAAGTTCGGACCAAAAAGCGCGACCCAAGAATCGAAGTCCATGAGGTTGCTGCCGAGAAACGCCGCCGGAGCCAGCCGCGCGCGCCAATCCGCGCGGGGCGTCATCATTCGCATCGTTCCCGTTCCGACGAGTGTGTGGGTGATGAAGTCCATTGAAGTTCCTTAAGCCCGCAAGTTCACACAATCATCTTTTGGAGATCAACACAAAGAATTAGCGACATGCGCGACCGCGCGCCGCGCCGTAAACCCTGGACCTCGATCGTCGGCTTATAATCTTTGCGCTTTGTCTTTGAACCCCCGTCAGATAGTATCAGGAGCTTATTTGCGCCCGCGTAAACCTGCGGTCGGCGCGGCAAATTCGGGAAGGCGGAATTAGACACTTGAAACGAACGATCATTGCTTGCGCACTTGCGGCGGGGACAATTCTTGGCGGATGCCGGACGATTCCCCCTTCGGCGTGGAATTACCAAATTCGCCCCGAAATCTTTGCCTCTGGCGCGCCTAAACCCGCGGGCGAAGCGATCCGCTCGGATGAAAACGCCGTTTCGCGCTCGGCGGTGAATCTGAACCCTACCGAGGCGGGCGGCTACGATAACGTCCCCGAAACGATGAAACAGCTATATGATCTGAATCCCCTTTCGCTCTCGCAGAGTCAGGTGATTGAGGAAACCCTCGCGCACAATCGCGATATCAAAATCCAGAACTACACGCTTCAAGTTGCCGAAATGGGCATTCCGCTCAGTAAAGGAATTTACGATCTCCTGCTCGAAGCCACGGCGTCGGTCACGAAGGATCAAACGGCGACGCTCAATAATCGGACGACTGAATCGGCGCGACGTTCCCGCGAGCTTGAACTGGCTATGACCCAGCTTACCCCCACCGGCGCGCGCGCGCGTTTCGCTTATGCCTATACGCGGCTTAATCAAGACGCAGCTCTGATGGGAGCGCCGTTCAATCCGATCATCACGCAGGGACTCACTCTGAGCGTGACTCAACCGCTGCTTCAAGGCTTTGGTCCTACGATCACGAATCTCGGCATTCAAATTGCGCAGACGGATCGTCGCGTTTCCGCGCTTCAAATGGATGCGCTGATCCAAGATCAAATCCAAAACGCGCTGAATCTTTACTGGAATCTCGTGTTCGCCGTGCGCAGTTACGACGTGCAGGTCATCTCGTACGCCGCGGCGGTTGACCTTCTGCGGATCAATAAAGCAAAGGTCGAGGCGGGCGTGTTGCCGCCGACCGAAGTGCTGCAAGCGCAGGCCCGCGCCGAAACGCGCCGAGATCGGATCATTCGCGCGCGTCAGATCGTCCGCGATTCCGAAGATCGCCTAAAGGCGCTTATGTTCTTCCAAGACGCCGCGCCGAATTGGGATTTGCAGATCAATCCCGAACAAGAATTATCTTGGCGTGAAGTCGAGATGGATCCGCAGGCGTTGCTGACCGAAGCTCTGAGCGAGCGACCTGAGATTCTTTCGCGTCTGGCCAATCTCGACCGCCGCGATTTCGAAATCATTCGCGC
>CAZPIK010000371.1:0-4091 GCA_964586185.1 uncultured Candidatus Sumerlaeota bacterium
GTTCACCGAACTACGGATCGTGATCCCCTTCTCCGAAATCATGATCAGTTCGTCCTCATCCACGACTTCCAGAATGGCGATGACTTCGCCGTTGCGTTCGGTCGTTTTGATATTTATGACGCCGATGCCGCCCCGTTTGGTCAGGCGATATTCCTCGGCCTCGGTCCGCTTGCCGTAGCCGTTCGCGCAGACGGTCAGGATCGCGGAGTTCGCCCTCAGCACGGCGAGGCCGATGACTTCGTCCTTGTCGCGGAGGCTCACGCCGCGCACGCCGCCGACGAATCGTCCCATCGGACGGATTTGCGATTCCTTAAATCGCACGGCCATGCCCGATTTCGTTCCGAGGAAAATTTCCTGTGTGCCGTCGGTGATCTTCGCGTCAATCAGTTCATCATCCGCCGCGACATTGATCGCCTTGATGCCGCCCTTGCGCGGATTGGAATAGAGCGCGAGCGAATTGCGCACGACCTGTCCATTCTTGGTCGCCATGATGATGTAGCGATCCTCACTGAACTTTTCGACCGGCAGCATCGCCTTCACGTTTTCGTCTTTATCAAGTTCGAGCAGGTTGACGATGGGGCGTCCGCGCGAGGCTCGACCCGCCTGCGGAAGCTCATAAACCTTCAGCCAATACGCCTTCCCCTTATCGGTCAGGAAGAGGATGTAATTGTGCGTCGTGCCGATGAAGAGATGCTCGACCCAATCGTTCTCCTTGGGATCCATTCCGGTGATCCCTTTGCCGCCGCGACGCTGGCTGCGGTAAACGGAGGTCGGCGTCCGCTTGATGTAACCGCCGTGCGTGACGGTGATGACCATCCGCTCTTCGGCGATCATGTCCTCGATCGTCAGCTCCTCTCCCGAATCGGTGATCTCCGTCGCGCGTTTGTCGCCGTGCTTGGTTTTTACTTCGTCGAGTTCCTTGCCGATGATCTTCGTGACCTTCTTCGGATCGGCGAGAATCGAAGCGAGTTCTTCAATCAATGCAACGAGTTCTTTCTGCTCTTTTTCAAGGTTCGCGCGCTCAAGTCCCGTCAGGCGACGGAGCGGCATGTCGAGAATTTCCTTGGCCTGCTCCTCGGAGAGATCGAATTTTTTCTTCAGCTTCTCGCGGGCTTCCTCGGTCGAGGCCGAACCGCGAATGATCTTGATGACCTCGTCAATGTTATCCACGGCGATGCGGAGCCCCAAGACGATGTGAAGCCGTTTGCGCGCCTTATCGAGATCGAACTTCGTGCGGCGAACGACCATTTCGCGACGATGTTCGAGATAGAGGCTCAGGATTTTTTTGAGCGAAAGATAGCGCGGACGCCCATCCACAAGCGCGAGCATAATGATGCCGAACGTAGTCTCCATCTGCGTAAACTTGTAAAGCTGGTTGATGACGATCTGCGCCGGTTCGCCTCGCCGAAGCTCCATGACGATCCGCATTCCATCGCGGTCGCTTTCGTCGCGGAGGTCGGTGATCCCTTGGATTTTCTTGTCGCGCACGTAACCCGCGATGTCTTCGATGAGCTTGGCTTTGTTCACTTGATACGGGATTTCGGTGACGATCAGCGCCTCGCGCCCACCCTTCAGTTGTTCCGTGCTTACTCGCGCTCGCAAGGTGATCTTGCCGCGTCCGGTTTTATAGGCGTCGAGAACACCCTGACGACCATAAATGAATCCGCCCGTCGGGAAATCGGGACCGGGAAGCGCTTTCAAAAGTTCGGGAAGTTCAGCTTCGGGTTTCTTGAGAAGAATTTGCAGCGCGTCAATAACCTCGCCCAGGTTATGAGGTGGAATGTTCGTCGCCATGCCGACGGCGATGCCCGCCGAGCCGTTCACGAGAAGGTTGGGGAACGCGGAGGGAAGGACAACCGGTTCCTCGTCCTTGCCGTCGAAGTTCGGGACGAAATCCACCGTGTTCTTTTCGATATCGGCGAGAAGAAGTTCGGCGATGCGCGAGAGACGGCATTCAGTGTATCGGTAGGCTGCCGCCGCGTCGCCGTCCACCGAGCCGAAGTTGCCTTGTCCATCAATCAGCGGATAACGGAGGTTCCATGGTTGCGCCATGCGGACGAGCGCGTCATAAACCGCGCCGTCGCCGTGGGGGTGGTATTTCTTCAAGACCTCGCCGACGACGCCCGCGCATTTGCTGTGCGGTTTACCTGCCGAAAGCCCCTCGTTGTTCATCGCGTAAATGATCCGCCGATGGACGGGCTTGAGGCCGTCGCGCACATCGGGCAACGCGCGCCCGACGATGACGCTCATCGAATAATCGAGATACGACTCCGACATTTCGTCTTCGATGTTCGTCGGGATAATCTGTTCGCGGTTCAGTTCTTGCATGGGTCAAGGCTACCTCGTTGAGATTAATGGCCAGTGTAAATGGAATTGAATCGTTCGGTTTCCTAGTATTTGTTCTCTAGATGTCTTTTCTTGTCGTTACCTCGTAAAGGGCAAGTCCCTCAAAATATTTTTCGCTTCCGCTGAGAGAATAGTACGAGACGCTAAATTGCTCCTCGAAATTGTATGTCTGTAAATTGCAGTTATGTTCTACCGTGACCGACGCGCGCAGACGCCACCGATTAGCGTTTTCTCGACCTAATTCCAATGGTTTGCCTTCTGCGTCGCGGATGACTTTGATGGAATACCTGGCCACATTTGGCGAATCTGGTGTATTTCCCTGAAAGGCGATCCAACTCAAATTGTTTGTGTGTGTATAGTGCTTAGAATCTAGTACAACGGCAGCATTATTGGGGCTTGTCAACACCAGTGAATCCATGCGAAACCTAGAAGCCCCACCCTGGACAACCTGCAGGTCGATATCCAAAGAGAAAGGTGCACCTTCGAGAACCTTACCACTAGATTTGCCCCCGGCGTCATCGGGACCTATTCTAAAACGGAATTCAATTCCGTCCTTAACGACATTCGTAGTTTCGTATTCCACCCGACATCGTTTGTCCGTGATCTTATCGGATAACGAGAAATAGGCACCCACTGAAGCTAACAATGCCAACGTCAAGAGGCTAATTACTACAACCATGCCCTGCCTATTGGTAAGCTGGTGGCCCGTCTCGCCAGTTGCGGTGATTGTATTGCCTGTGGCTACACTCACGATAATTCCTGCCCGATAACTTGTTGCGCGTCTAAACGTCCAAATTCCTGACCGCCGCTGCGTTTTGTTGAATGAACTGGCGTCGCGGTTCGACTTGATCGCCCATCAAAATCGTAAAGACTCGGTCGGCTTCGATGGCGTCGTCGAGCCGGACGGAGAGGAGCCGACGTTTGGCCGGGTTCATCGTCGTCTCCCAAAGTTGCTCAGGGTTCATTTCGCCGAGACCTTTGTAACGCTGAATCGAAATCCCCTTGCCGCCGACCTCTTTCACGGCTTCGAGCACATCGGGCAAGGAGTCCGCCCCCGCCTCGCGCCCGTTTTCATCTTTCAAGATGAAAGGATGAAACACGTCGAAGGGGCGGTTGGGATCAATCGGAATTTCCTGATGCGAAAGCATCGTGACGGGGATATCGAGCTTTTCGACGCGACGTAAAATCTCCTGAATTTTTTCGGCCTCGGGAAATTCGACCACGTCGCGGTTAGGCTTGGCGGCTTCGCCGTTTTTCGTATCGGCGGTTTCAAAAAGTTCGCCCTGTTCGTTCTTCGCGCCTTCCTCGGTTGCTCCGTTGGCTTTGGTCGTTTGCGCGTCGAGTTTTTCAATCAGCGCGGCGTACTGCTTTTCGTTGTAGGCGTAAAGCGTTTCCTCACCGACGCACACGCGGTAAGTCGGGAGGACGCCTTTGTCGTCGCGCAGCGCAACGTAATCGGCAAGCGCGATTCCCTTCCGGAGCAGGATCGGCTCCATCCCCATGAATTCTATCAAGTCCTCGAGCAACGCCTTGAGTTCCTTTTTCGCGAGCGTGACCTTGGGCTTCTTCGCGCCTCGCTCGGAGTAGCTCATCTCGACTCCCTCGAACCCCAGTTCGAGCAGGTAACGGTCCTTCTCTTCCTCTTTATCGAGATACCGCTCGGTCTTGCCTTTTTTCACGCGGAAGAGCGGAGGCTGCGCGATGTACATGTGACCCGCCTCGACGAGCGGACGCATGTGGCGGAA
>CAZPIK010000372.1:0-4061 GCA_964586185.1 uncultured Candidatus Sumerlaeota bacterium
GCCAAATCCTGACAGACGTCGGTCAGCGCCTTCAAAAAAATCTCCGACTGCTCCGCCGACATTTTTTCACCGTGGGGCAGCGCGCGGCTTCCCATCAGGAGCGCCATGTCGTTCGTGCTGGTCTGGCCATCCACCGTCAGGCAGTTGAACGATTCGTCCACGGCCTTTTTGAGGAGCGGTTTGGCCTGCGCGTGCGAGAGCGGAAAATCGGTCGCGATGAACGCGAGCATCGTCGCCATGTTCGGCTGGATCATGCCCGAACCTTTGGCGACGCCCAAAATCGAAGCCGTTTTCTTTGCGCCGTATTTGATCCGTCGGCTCGAAATCTTCTGCGTGAGATCGGTCGTCATGATGGATCGCGCGAAATCGAACCAACCCTTTTCGTGCAGCGCGTCGGCGAGTTGCGGGATTCCTTCCATGAGGCGATTCATCGGGAGTTGCTTTCCGATGATCCCCGTCGAGGCGACGAGGAACGATCCCGGAGGTTGATTCGTTGCGCGTTCTGCGATCTCGGCCATGAGCACGGCGTTGCGCATCCCCTCGACCCCGGTGACGGCATTCGCGCTGCCGCTATTGACGATGAGACCACGCAAACGCGAACCACTCGCGAGCCGCTTTTTGCAAAGCTGGATCGGCGCGGCCTGAAATCGGTTCGTCGTGAGCGTCGCCGCCATGACCGCATCGCGCTCGCAAAGAATCATCCCCAAATCGTGTTTCTTGGAAATTTTGATGCCAGATCGAATCCCGCCGACCGTAAAGCCTTTGGGGATGTGAAGGATTTTCCGTTTGGGCATGGGTGGGGTTTTTGTGCCTCGTGAAAAATACAGTTTGCCGTCGCTGCGGGCTTAAAGCCGCACTGGGTTATGACTATGGGCAACGCCGTCAATCGTGCAAGGAATTTTTAAGAAAAATTGCCGCAGTGACCTGTATTCAAAGGATCACTGCGGCAGATGGAATCGCGTGACGGGATGGCAATCTATCTCTTGCCCAACATCTTCTTCACGAACTTGCAGCCGTTTTTCGCGACATGTTCCTCGTTCTTGAACATTCCGCGCCAGATGCAGGTCGCGGCGGCGAGTTCGGGCAACGCGCGGCCGAACGCCTCGATCGTCAGCCAACCATTATACTTGATCGCCTTGATCGCCTTGAACGTCTCCGCCCATTGAACGTGATCCTCGCCCGGAGTCGCGCGGTCGTTCGCGGAAATATGGATGTGGTTGATCCGTTTGCCGCCGAGCTTGATCGCCTTCGTTATATCTTTCTCTTCGATGTTCGCGTGGAACGTATCGTACATGTGGCCGACGCCCGAAATCCCAACCGCATCGGTCAGCTTCACGGCCTGTTCCTGCGAATTCAAAAAATAGGTCTCGAAGCGATTGAGCGGCTCGACGGAAATTCCGATCCCGGCTTTCTTCGCGTGCTGACCGAGTTTCTTGAGTCCTTCAACAGCCCAGCCAAATTCTTTCGCGTTGGGTCCGCGACCGACCAAACGACCAACGGGAGAATAAATCGGCCCAGCGACCATTTCCGCGCCAAGCACGGAGGAGGAATCCACGACCGATTTTAGAAAGTCAAGCGCGGCCTGACGCTCGCCCGCTTTTTCTCCGATCAGGTTCGCGCCCGGAGGCAAACAGGCGACGACGGTGCGGCGGAGTTCCAAATCGTCGCAGGCTGCGGCGAGTTTCCTCCAAGGCGATCCGTTGGCGTCAAACATTGGAAACTCGACGCCATCGAATCCCCATTTTTTGAGGTTTTTAAGCAGCGGGATATGTTCTTCCTGAACTGAGCCAGTCCAGAGCAAAAGGTTCATGCCAATCTTCATGGGTGCGATCTCCTAAGTGAAAATTCAAGACGCCGTATCTTGAATTTTCGGGAAACGATCATCAAGAGGATTTCAATCAGCGATTTCGCGAACGAGTCGGAATCCAACGTACTGGCTTTTGTAGTCCGGAAGGTTGCCTCCGCGAAACGCCGCGCGAATGTGGCGCGATTCGAGCGCCCAGCATCCGCCGCGAAAAACGCGCTCGGTAAAATCCCCTTCGGTCGCGTAATCGGTACGATAGCCATCCGAGCACCATTCCCAAACGTTGCCAAGCATGTCGCCGATTCCCCACGCATTGGCCGATTTCCCGCCGACTGCGTGGGTCTTGTCGCCGGAGTTTTCGACGAACCACGCGCGAGTTCCAAGATTTTCAAAGGTGGGCGCATCGCCGGGCGCCGCGCCCCAAAGACCAGTTCCCCCCGCGCGGCAGGCATATTCCCATTCGGCCTCGGTCGGAAGGCGATATTTTCCACCCGTCCGTTTGTTGAGCTTTTCGATGAATGCTTGAGCCTCATTCCACGAAATGGTTTCGACCGGTAGATTATCGCCCTGAAACGCCGAGGGATTCTTATCCATCACGCTCTTCCATTGCTTTTGAGTGACCTCAAGTTTTCCAATCCAAAACGGCTTATCAATTTTGATCGTTCGAGCAGGAGTTTCGACCTTGTTCATTTTCGTCCATTCGCCCCTCGCTTCGAGCGCGGCGATATCCTCCGGAGTCGAACCCATTGTGAATTCGCCCGCCGGAATCCGAATGAACGTGACGCCATCGAATTCGGCTTCCTCAAAATCGGTCGAAAGTCTCGATTTCAAGCGATCAATTTCACCTTGCTGTCTTCGCGAAAATCCTGTTAGCCGATCCTTCAATTCATCAATCCGCTTCTCGATTTCCGATCCGGCTCTCTTTTGCGCCTCGGCCATATCCGCCGATGCCTTTACCTGAGCATCGAGTTTTTGATTCAATTCATCGAGCCGCTTCTTGGTATCGTCCGAATAATCCTTGGCGGCTTTTGCAGCTTTATCCGACTGCGATTTCATCTCGATAAGTTGGCTGAGTTGTTTTTCGAGTTTCGCGGTTAGCTCGCGCAATTGGCGTCGGTCGTCTTTCATGACGGCATCGGGCGCGCCCGCAATCCACTCGTCCTCGATGAAAAGCTGAAACGCGAGTTTGCGCGTTTCGGCTTTTGCCTCGCGACGTTTCTTGTCGGCTTCTCGCGCCGCGGCATCCACTTCGCGCTTGCGCTTTATCCATGCGAAAGGATTATCGAACGCCGCCTCGATCTCCATCGCCTTTTGAAAATTCGCCCTCACGCGCGATTCGGTTTTTGCGTCGGGCTTTTGGACGAGAAACAATTCCTCGCCAGCATCTGTGCGGGAGACCAAGATTAGACACAGCAATATCCACCTAACCACCCATGAATTCGCGTAGTGTATCATTTTGAAAAATTCCGGATCCTGATTGCGGCGGGACTATAATGAACACTTCTTGGAAGCGTTGCTAGAACCTCTTTGCCCTTACGGGACTGCATTCATATTGAGGCACAGAAGCTTCGTCACCATATTCGCATATAATGCGACCCCTAAGTAGCTCGATGGAGTACCGATGAGGCTTACGCCAGTCATGCACTTCATTGATCACAGGAATGCCATCAATGGTCATGACAATTGCTACGGTTTTCGAATCTTTAAAAATGTTTTTCAGACCTAGCCGAACACGGGACCATTGATTGTGCTGCTCGAATTCAACCGGTGCATGTTTGATGTACTCCTTCAGAGATACTCCGTTTAGAAAAATGTCGAACTTCGATTTGTCACCCTTATCGTAGGAAATAGTCAATCCTATCGCGTCGCTCTCTCCAGTAGGTATCCCGCGAAACAGATAGGGTAGTCGGTAGCTGTCCGATTGCATCCATAATTCTCGTGCATAAAGTCCGGAGCAAATCATGGCTGAAATCAATGCGGCTGTACCTAGAAGGATTATCCATCGCTTGGGACTTTTCAGTTTTGCGTTCACGAACGGAACTTCACCGGTAGGTCGGCTCTCCGAGCACGAGCCGCTAAATGTTTTGGGTCGGATTCATTCGGCATCCCGAAGGGATGGGCAGCCATTAGCCGGGGGTTGAGGCCGTTAGGCCGATACCCCCGGAAAAGTGTCTCAAGATTCCGACCCCGGAGGGTGTCGCAGATTCTGGCACCCACTCCGGGGTGCAAATTTGTCTGCCGCGTTTCCGGTGGTGTC
>CAZPIK010000373.1:0-4060 GCA_964586185.1 uncultured Candidatus Sumerlaeota bacterium
TGCGCGTGATGACGACCGACGACCTCGGCTTCAACGCGGCAAAAAATAGAGTCCACGTCCGCGATCTTCACGCGACGATCTTGAATCAACTTGGATTCGACCACTCGAAATTGACTTACCGTTTCCAAGGCCTCGACGCCAAACTCACCGGCGTCGAACACGCGAATGTGATTCGCGATATAATCAGCTAAACTGAGATTTGCCGATCAGTGATTTCGTGGTTCAATTTTGGTTCCGCAGAATTTGCAGGCGATCGGCGATTTGCGTTGCGCGACGGCGAGCACTTGTTCCTTGCCGCACTTTGGGCATTTGCGTTTCAAATGAAGCATTTTGGTGATGAGGTTTGTGAAGATCGGATTCATTTGGGGAAAATGTTTAACCGCAAAGACCGACAAGAGCGCCAACTATTCTACTTCATTTTTAAGCATGAAAGCCGTGAGGTACGAAACTCGACCGTTATTCCGGCAACGCTTCCTGCACGATTCCCACTGAGGAGTCGTTTTCCGAAGCCGCATTGCGAAGTCCTGCGGCTGCCCGGCGGTCGCGGTTTTGTTTCGCTTTGCGATCTGATGTTTGGTTCAGGAACGATGGCCCCTCATAAACAGGCATTTCGACGTGTTTGGCGGCTTTCTCAAAAACCGCTTTGCTGTAATCCTTGGCTTTGGCGTCGGTCTCGGCGATGCCATAACGGCTGTCACGATCTTCATTATTCCAGAGAGTCGAATTGAGATAGCGGAACGAAACGGTTTCGGTCTTGCCGCGATCTCCGGCGACGATTCGTTCGGCGTGGATCACGCGCGCTCGACGTTTCGGATCGTCCTTTTCCGAGTTCGGCGGAGGAAGATTCTCGGTCACGACCCGATAGGCGACCGAGTAAAACGTGATCATGTTTGCGAACGGATAGACAATCGCCCAGCGTTCATTCAGCGTGGAGTCGCCCCAAAGATCGGTATCGGAGATGAACTCCGAAAGGCTCCGCCAGCGCGGTGATTCCTGCGGCGGGAGCGCCTCGAACCATTCTGGCGTCCGCGTTGCCGCTTCATTGAGTTGCGTCCGATCAACTTTTCGCGCGAGTCCCGCGCTGCCAAAAATCCAGTAATCGCGCAGCGTCGTAACGGCGTAGGCCATGCTGTTTCCAAAACCGGGCAGCGCGGCGAGGACGGCGGCGGGCGCGGTGTTGACGTTGACACGTCCGAAGAGCGCCGGAGGCTGGTCGCGTAATTCGCGCTGTTTGAGTTCGAGTCTATTTTCGGCAAGGTTCGCGCCTTCGGGTCCCATCGCGCCCGTCGCAGGCGGGAGCAGCGCCTTGAAAATCTGCGTCGGCCGCGCGCCCGCAATTCCCGGCATAAATAAATCGACCACGCTAACGTCGAGGTTGTCGGTATTGATCGCGGCTTGCTCGAATTCCTGATCGCGTGAAAGACGTTGATTTGAAATGGGCAGATAAGGCAACCGCAATCCACCCTGCGACTCCCGCTTGGGAGTTTGCGTTTCCGTCGTCGTTTCTTGCGTCGCCCCCGTCGTGGGATTGGCGTCGGCCTGTCCCGTCGAGGTCGGTTCATAGTTCGTCGGAACCATCAGAATTTCAAGCGGCGAGAGAAACGGCTGATTCTGGAACGCCTCAACAATCCGCATCGTATCTCTTTCGTCGTCGTCAAGTTCAGACTGACCTTCATTCGCGCGGAGCGGCGTTGCTGCTTCAGCGTCAGCGCGTGTAAAAACATCGCGACGCACAAGCGGATCGCGGCGCTGGAACGAATCGCGCGCCGCACCGATGAGCTTTCCATCGCTATAACGAAACGTATCCACCACGATCCCGTCTTCGTTCAGGAGCGACACGCTTCCTTCATCGTCGGAAAGATTGAACGAAGGCGACACCAAAATCCGTGAAGCCGCGCCCGTCGGAACCACCCCGAACAGGTCATAGAGCGAACCTTGACCAGAAATCCGTTCGGGATTTGCGTCAGTGGATTCGTTGTAGTCATCCGTCACGACAAGGTATCCCCCTTCGGGAATGCTGCCCTCAAGTCGGATCGAACCCGCCGCGCCTTCAATCCGCCAGCCGTTCACGTCAACGGAACGAGTATGAGGATTATAAATTTCTATAAACTGTCCGTCGTCACCGTCGCCATTGGGATCATACGTTCCCGTATAGGGATAGACTTCGTTAATGCAGGGCGTCAATTCAAAGCCGATGTACGATTTTCCGCCCGTTCCCACTTCCACCTTTGAAGGAAGACTATCCACGTCGCGACGATCCACAATATTCGCCGTGAATTGTCCGAGCAAATCCTCGGGAGCGTTCGGATACCGACGCTTCAGAGCCTCGAAAATTTCTTTCGGACGCGCGGTGTTGGGATCAACCTGTCGATAGCCAAGCGTTTCAGCCTCGATCGAGCCGGTGGACTTGCGGACGACATAAGCGGGCTGCGACGCCGAGAAAACGGTGAGGTAGGGCGATAACGCGCGAATAACTTCCGGCGTAAAACCTCGAACAGCCGTAAGCTCAGCAAGATTCTTAAACGGACGGTCGTCACCTCGCGCGGGACGGCGAACGTCTGCGGTGAATTCTTCCGGCTCGTCCACCGATTCATCCGACTCGTCAACTTGTCCGTCGTGATCATTGTCTATTCCGTCAGTTTGACGCGATTCGCCCTGCTCATCCACGACGCCATTCAAATTGTTATCAATCCCATCCGCATCTGGGGCAAGCGATTCCTCTTCCGGATTATCCACGACTTGATCCAAGTCGTTGTCCATTCCATCGGAAGCCGCGTTTTGCTGTCCCGCATTGCCGTTGTCGTCAACATTGGCCGAACCGGGTTTCTGATCGTCGCCGTATTTGAAGTTCACGAGTGCGTTGGCGAGATCGAGGGCCGAGTAATCCGATCGGACTTCATGGAACACCAGAGCGGTTTCAATGAGACGCGCAAGCTCTTCGGTGTTGGGTTGAGAGGGAGGCGCGCTCTTGCGGTTGGCGGCAATATCTTGCAGCCGCTGCGTACCGCGTCTTTCTTTGGCCTCGGGTGAGGGGAGCAATGCGTTGATATTGAACTTGGCCGATTCGTCATACATACGACTCACGCTGATCGGTCCCGTGAAAACGGCGAGATCGTCAATGATCGCTTGGCGGTTAAGTTCTTCTTCTGTTTTATCGCCTCGTCCATCCGCGTCGCTCGTGGGTTTCGGCTTGTATTTCAGCCCTTGGCTGCCGAGATATTCATCATAGACTTCCGCGCGTTGCTGGGAACTCGCCGCCGCGCGCGGATCAACGCGAAGCGCGTACGAAATGTATTTGTCTTGTTCATTCGAATTCAGCCCGTTCAGAGTTGTGAGCGCCGTTGAATTGCTCGGTAAACCAGATGAAGGTCTTCCGGGTTTGGGCCAAGCGGCCAAGGGGTTGCCCGGACCGACGAACGGGACGCCCGTAAGCGCAGCCAATCGGGCTTGCATTGCATCCACCGTATTGCGCGATGCTCGGAGCTGCATTCGCGCGCCGTAGCTAAGTGTCATGGTCATGAGACCCAAGACAGCGAGGATCGCAACGACGAGGAGGAAAACCGAACCGCGTCGGCTCGAACTGAAAGACCTGTTCAGATGGTGTTTCATATGAGTGGCCTCGGATAACTCAAATCCCCGATGGTGTCCTCAATATTGACGATGGTCTGGAGGTTCAGCGTCTTGACCCTCATGCCCG
Source organism: uncultured Candidatus Sumerlaeota bacterium (assembly GCA_964586185.1). Lineage (GTDB taxonomy): Bacteria > Sumerlaeota > Sumerlaeia > MVZB01 > JAJFLK01 > CAZPIK01. Next base: position 3,698 of record CAZPIK010000373.1, read on the forward strand.
GAACATAAGCGGCGGAGGCCGTCCGTTCGGCGTAGAGTGAAATCCGCGCGAAGACACTCGCGGGCAAGGGGAGCTTGGGCGGATCAAAACTCGGCGCAAGCGTCGAATCCCACGTGGCCTGCCAATAAGGACGATCAACTCTCGGCGTGCCGGGATGTGGACTCGCGTTTGGATTCCAATAGAGCAGATCAAGCCCGAGCACGTCGAACGCCAACGGCGCGGTCGTCAGGATCGGAGCTTTTCCCGAAGCCGCCGTGAACTCCGTCCGCGATTGCCGGATGAGGACATTGTTCTGTCCATCGAATGAACCAATCTGATAGATGACGGTGCGGAAAAGAAGATCGGGAACGGGCACGGTCGGAA
>CAZPIK010000374.1:0-4032 GCA_964586185.1 uncultured Candidatus Sumerlaeota bacterium
TTCGACACTTTTATCGGGGGTCGGTGACCGCCTCCCACATTGAACAAGCCAATCGCATTTACCGCAGAGTTTTTCCGGTCGAGGGTCGGGGCGTTTCGAGAATCGCCCGCACCAATCGCTCAACACCAAATCGAAAGACGTCGGTTGCGGGTAATCCTGTTTCCTTTTCGGCGGTTTCGACGGCGGCTTTGGCATCATCGCTGCTCATTCCATAAGTATTGACCGCCACGCCGATGGTTTTGCATGGGTGGATTAAGTTTGCGCAACGTTCATTGAGTTCCAGCGCGTCGCGATAGCTCGGCGTGGGGCGTTCGGTTTCAACGATCAACTTTCGTGTCGGCTTCGAACACAAGATGAGAAAATCGGGCGCGCAGCCGTGAAGCAATCCGAGCGTGACGCCACTAAAGAGAGGATGGAAGAGCGACCCTTGCCCCTCGACAAACAAAACTTCGCGATCTGCATTATCGAGAATCAGTTTTTCCGAAGCCCCGGCAGTGAAGTCGGAAATGATCCGATCAATCGGCAGACCGTAACCGGAAACCATGATGCCGGTCTGCCCCGTCGCGAGAAATCGGGAGTTGATGCCACGAGCGCGCAGGGCGTTATCGAGTTCGATCGCGACCGTCATCTTGCCAACCGAGCAATCGAGTCCAACGGTATGGATGCGAAGCGGCTTCGCGTCCTTGGCTTGATCGAGAGCGGTTCCGAGTCCGGGCGGAGGCGTTCGCACATCCCAAAGCCGAACCCCTCTTGCATGCGCGGCCTTGGCGATTTCGGTGTCTTCGTTCAAAAAAGTGTGAACGCCGCTCGTGATGTTCATGCCGCGCTCAATGGCTTCGAGAATGATTCGACGCCATGCGGGAGGGAACGTCATCCCCGCTGGGGCGACTCCGACGACGAGTTCATCCGCGTCCGGAAAATCGGCAAGCAAAGCGCGAATGGGAATATTTCCCCCGGCGGCGAACCGTTCCTGCGCGACGTCTCCCGCCGCTTGCGAATCGAGCACGCCGACGACGTCGGCGGTTCGGTAACGCAGAATTGCGGCGGCGGTTTTTCCCTTGTCGGGATTGGAATGGCCTTCGGTGAGCAATACGAGTCGGGACATAATTGAGCATCGCTGGAAATAGAATGAATGGGCGCTCGGGGCGCTGGCCCGGCATCTTGCCGCGCGCGGGAGCTTTTTGCACGAAGGTTTCAAAGATTGTTTACGGTGAGATGCGATTGCGGTACTCTGCATGCCTCGATGGAAGATCATGAACTTAGACAGATACATTGCATTTTTAGGACTCCTTGCCGCTCTTGCTCTTGCCCCTTCTTGCCGAGACGCATCGGAAGCGCCCATCGTTACTGCCGTGCCGACGCTTGCCCCCGTCGGTTCGTATGATGGTCCAATACCGGGTGATGGCGCTGGCAATACGGGAGAGGAGGCTCCGACGACAAGTTCGGAAGAGGATGAGAAAGCCGGATACGACCTTTATGCCGAAGGAAATTTTGGCGCCGCCGAGGAGAAGTTGATTGCCGCGCTCGAAAAGACTTCTCTGGTGACGGGCGACAGGGCGCGCATCGCAAGGATTGCCGCCAAACTGGGCGACGTGAAAATGCAACAGGCGCAGCCCAAGGACGCCGAGCCTTACTTCCAACGCGCATTAGACATGATGGTTCAGGACGGAGCGACGAGCGGAGTGGAATTCGCAACAACCAAGAACAGTCTTGCCTTCGCACTCTATAAAATGAGCCGTTGGCCAGAGGCAGAAACGATTTATAAGGATGCGATCAAAGCTTGGGACTCCTGCGGCACGACAACACTCGCCCGCGCGCAAACTCTCAACAATCTTGGGGGACTCTATAAGGCGCAGGATAGGTTTGCCGAAGCCGAGGCCTACTATCTCCAATCTCTTGAGATGAAGAAAGTATTGATCGCGCGAGATGCAACAACCATCGGCGCATCGCATTATAATCTTGCGCAGCTTTATGACGCATGGGGACGTAACGAGGACGCCGCACGACGTTATAACGTCGCTCTTGCCGTTTGGTCGCTGAACCCCGAAGTTCACGCGAACCATATCGCCCAAACGCGGATTGGATACGCCACGACGCTACGAAAGCTGAAACGAGATAAGGACGCCTTACGGATCGAAGCGGGCGATCCACCCGAATCGTTCGACGATTATTGGCCTGAAGAGGCTAATTCGGGCAAACCGCCGCAGCCTCCAGTCATGCATCAGATTGTGGAAAAAGCTCCGCCCGCTCCCCCTGCGCCTTGATCAGGCAAATAATGCGCGGCTCATAAAAGTTCGGTTCAAGGCAAGTTAAGTTGCTGACGCCATTTCCTTTTCTATGCGACGGAAAAATTCTATCCTGCTCGCCGAGGGGCCGCTGTTGATCCATTCCCTTTGGCAATCTCGTTATCTCCTGCTGAATCTTGTTCGGCGCGACCTTACCGTGCGTTACAAGTCCACCGCGCTCGGATTTTTTTGGTCGTTTGCAAAACCGCTGGCTTACATGGCGATTTACCACTTTGTTTTTGGGCGGGTGCTTGCGCTGGAAATCCGTGAAGCACGCGTTCCTTATGCACTTCACGTTTTGGCGGGAATTCTTCCTTGGTCCTTTTTCGCGGGGGCATCCGCCGAGGCGCTTCAATCCATTCTCGGCGGCGCGAACCTCATCAAGAAGGTGAAACTCCCGCTCGAAGTTTTTCCATTGGCGGCCGTCGTTTCGCACGCGATCCATTTCGCGCTGGCGATGATGGTCGTCGTCGTGGGGATGATTCTTTATGGTTTGCCGCCCGGACCGGGCATCCTGCTCTTGCCAATTCTCTTCGCGATTCAATTCATCATGGTTTACGCGGTCGCATTGTTGCTCGCTTCGCTGAACGTTTTCTATCGCGACGTTGCTTCGATTTGGGAAGTCGGAACCGCCGCGTGGTTTTATGCGACGCCGATTATTTATCCGATTTATTACGCGACGGAGTATTTGTCACAACAAGGCATGGATTGGGCGCACTGGCTCTATCTCGCGAATCCCATGACGCCGCTCGTGGTAGCTTACCGTCGAGTCATGCTTTACGGTGCGATTGAAAATCCAACGCTGGAATTTGCAAGCGACGGAGAACTTGCCGTCTCGCTCGCGCTCGTGGCGATCCTCTCAACTCTTTTCCTCGTCTTCGCACATCGGGTTTTCATGCGACTCTCGAGACGGTTTGCGGATCAACTATAACGGCTAGCGGCGCTTGTCTGTACGACTACCACAAGATCGGCACATCGTAAGCGGTAGCGTACGAATCATGAGTCACAAGAGCCAATTTCTCGATTTGAGCTTGCACGATTAGGAGCCGATCGAAGGGATCGCGATGATGCAGCGGCAAATCAAGTAGTCCCTGGAAGTGCTCCATCCGCATCGGCAAAAAGTCGAATCCTAGTGATTCAATGGTAGTTGGAAACAGGTTTTCGAATGGGGACGGCAGCCGCAATTTTCCGAGGTGAACCTTGATCGCGATCTCCCACACGCTGGCATGACTGATAAGGGGCGGACCACCCTCCGCCGCTTCAATCGCGCTCTTGGCCTTCGCGCTCAGGGCTGGATTATCTTCCAGAAACCAAACGAGCGCGTGGGTATCCACGAGCAGCCTCATTCCATGTAATCCCTGAATTCCTCAAGCGGCTGGTCGAAATCCGGTGATGTCCAAAAACCTTTGAGCGATCCGGCCTTGGGTCGAGGCCGCTGCGCTTCGTCCCGCGCGGAGGAAAGCGTTGCCACGACTTTGACCTTTCCATGCCGCAATTCTTCGGGAAGCGGCAGATGGAGACTGCCATCAGGCGACGGGTCGAGAATGGCCACGATCATGCTCATGGTGCAGCGTACACTGAACGCCAACGGACATTCAATAATAAGCCATCTTCCATTTCGCCGTGCGCCCCAACATTTTGAACCTTCAGTTTAAGTGGGTGTCCTAGCCGTCCGCCTCGGGGATCCCCGCGCGAACGCGGGGCGTGCCGTCAACGGACGGATTCAAACTCCCTTATGAAGGCATTG
>CAZPIK010000375.1:0-3997 GCA_964586185.1 uncultured Candidatus Sumerlaeota bacterium
TGGGCGACTTCGTCTTTCAGACTCATTCGCCCAAAAACAACCGTACAAGCGGGCGGCGGAGATTTCATCCGATCAAAAAACTGGGCGCATCTCAAAATGTCACCTCTCGAATAATGAATTCAATGTGGGAGTCGTTCTCCGAACGACGAACTTGCCTGTATGGGCGGTCGGAGACCGCCTCCCACATTAAGAAATACAAATTGCAAGAATCATCTTCGTGGTTTTCACAGATTTGGGGAAAAACCATACCATGTTGAATTCGGTTTTGATCCAATGCGCGAATGAGAAAACGTCCTGACATGCCATTGGATGATTCTGATTCGCCCTCGTCCCCATCCGCGATCCGGATCGGCGAGCGATATACCGGGATTTTTCAATCGGCCTCGACGCGCGGCGGATTCGTCGTGCTGGAGTCCGCGCCGGGGCTTCCCGATATTTTCGTTCCGAGCGATTTGACCGGAGCCGCGCTGCACGGCGACGAAGTGTTCGTCCACGTTTTGCGTCACCGCGAGGGGCGGGCGTCTGAAGGCGAAATCGAAAAGGTTCTGAAGCACGCGAACAAACAGATCGTCGGACAATTGCGCCGAACGGGAAAAATCTGCCTTGTCGCGCCGAAGAACAGGAAAATCAGGAGACTCGTCGCGGTTCGTCGCACCTTCTCGCTCGATGAAATTCCCGAAGAAGCGTGGGTGGTCGTTGAGATTGAGAAATGGCCGAAGGGAATCGAAGAGCCACTTGAAGGCAAGGTCATCGAAGTCCTCGGAACCGAGAAGGATCGCGGGCTGCCCATTCTCCTGCTGATCCGTCAGGACGGCGTCCGTTCGGAATTCCCGCGAGAGGTCGAAGCCGAAGCCGCCGAAATCGCGAAACGGGATTCGGGCAATAAAATCGAATCGCGCCGTAAGGACCTCCGAGCATCGCGCGTCATGACGATTGATCCCGCGACGGCAAAAGATTTTGACGACGCCATCGGACTCATCGAAAAACGCGCGGACGGTTGGCGTGTCGCCGTTCATATCGCCGACGTTGCGCATTTCGTGCCCGAAGGTTCCAAGACCGATATCGAAGCCTACGACCGCGCGACCTCGATCTATCCAGTTGATCGCGTCGTTCCGATGTTGCCGGAAATTCTCTCCAACGGAATTTGCAGTCTCCGTCCCGATGAGGATCGAAGGGCGATGAGCGCGGTCTTTGACGTTTCGCATGCGGGAGCCGTCAGCAATATCGAGCTACATGAAAGCGTCATCCGTTCAGTTCGGCGCTTCACTTATGAAGGGGCGCAAGGGCTGATGGATCGCGCCGATGGGATCGAGGATTCGAGACATCCCATCACAGAAATTCCGCCCGAACTTTTTTCCGATCTGATGGAACTGCGAGCGGCGTCGAACGCGCTTTTCCGGGCGCGGATGAACCGCGGCGCACTTGATCTCGACCTCCCCGAATCGGAAGTATGGTTTGACGCGAATGGAGTCGTCGCGGGACTTCAACGCAAGGAGCGAATCGAAAGTCACCGGCTGATCGAGGATTTGATGTTGGCGGCTAACGAAGCCGTCGCGCGCGAACTCACGCGACTGGAGCTTCCATTGCTTTATCGGATTCACGAGTCGCCTGCCGAGGATAAACTCCTCGCGCTCGCGCCGGTTCTTGCGAAGTTCGGTTTGCGATTGCCGTCGAAGGGTTCGGTGTCGCAGGCGCAGTTGCAGGAAGCGATCCGCAAGGCGCAAGCGCATCCGGCGGGAGCCATCGCGCAACGTCTCGTGCTTCGGTCGCTGATGCGGGCGCAATATCGAGGAAACAACGTCGGGCATTTCGGCCTGGCGAGCGGATGCTATACCCATTTCACTTCGCCGATTCGGCGCTATCCCGATTTGATTGTTCATCGCGCGGTGAAGGCCGCGATCTCGGGCGAAGCCGCGATGACGGCGTGGCGTGAACGAGCGGCGCCGCGCATGGAAGAGTGGGGACGGCACACGTCGGGTCGCGAGGAGCGAGCGCAGGAAATCGAAATGCAGGCGAAGAAAATTGTGACGCTCGAATATATGAAGCGGTTCACGGGCGATGTTTTCGATGGATTCATCTCCGGCCTCATTTCGCGCGGGTTCTTCGTCGAACTTACCGAGTATCCCGCCGAGGGATTTGTGCCAGTCGCTTCGATCACTGACGACTTTTACGATTATGATTCCGAGACGATGACCTTGTTCGGTCGGCGGGGGCAACGCGCTTTTTCGCTCGGCGATCCGGTTAAAGTGCAAATTGGACGTGTGGATATTCTCGCGGGTGAAATGGATTTGAATCTCGTGCGCGGTGAATCCAAACGCGCGAATCAGAAACCGGGCGAAGCCGACCGCCGCCGCGCCAAGAAACTCAACAAAGGCGGAAATTGGCGCAATCGCATGAAAAGGAAAATGGGCAAACAGCGACGTTAGAGATCGTGTTTTCTAATGTGGGTATCCGGGGACGTTTACTGGATTAGTATTTCATCCTGTGGAATAACCGCGCTAATCCACAATCCTGAACCGCTTGAACTCCTGCGCGCGGGAATACCATTGTCCGGCGGCTTCGTGGATCGGACCTGAGGCAAAAGTCTCCGCCGCGCGAAGCCCCATCAGGATCGAGTGGTCGGTGTTGTTGTGATTGAAAAGCCCCTGACGACCGGTCGAAAGGAGATTGCCGATGTTTTTTAGTCCGTGCCAGATCGTTTCGAGTCGCGTTTCGTAATCGAGCGAATAAAGCGGATAGCCGTAGGGAAGCCGATAGACGAGCGACTCGGCGACTTCGTCTTTTCGGAAAAGTCCCGTGCTTGCCATCTGCGCGACGGTCTCGGCGATCAGCGCGTCGTCGGTCGCGCGATGGAGATCGTCGCCGGGTCGGCAGGTGATCTCGACGCAAAGAACGGAGCGATCCTGCGCGCCCATTTCGGGATCGAAGCTGCTCGATTCGTAGGCGCGATTGAAAAGGAACTCGCGCTCGGGGAAGTAGAGCCAGTTGTCGCCGGAGATGACTTTGCGATTCACGATGATCAGCACGAAGTGGATATGGAGATAAGTGAGCACGGCGGCGGCCTCGCGCGCGGCGGCAAGAGGCGCGATGGGCGGCAAAAGATCGCCTAGCAAAATGGGAAGCGGAACGGTCGAGATGACGCCGTCGCACGGTTCGCCGTTGACCGCGACGACGCCGAAGGGACCATCAAGGCGCGCCTTGCCGAGTTCGAGTTTCATCGCGGGAGTCGCGGCGCGCAATTCGGCTCCAGCGGCCTCCGCGCGCTCGCGTAAATGCCGGACGAGCGTTTCGACTCCGCCTTTTACATAGCGGAATTCCTTGAGCGAAGTTTCTTTCCCCTTTTTCTCGCGACGGAAAATTCCGGCGACCATTTTTGCGAGGCTCCCCGCCGAAACTCGCACCCGCGCCGTATCTGCGTGAATCTCCGAGGGATCGGTCTTCCAAACTTTCGCGCTGTAAGGGCGCAGCATGAAATCGTAGAGACCAGAGCCGAACGCGCCGCGCATCAGCGACTCGTAGGTTTCGGTCGCGGGGCGACTTTTCAATTTTTCCGCGATCATTCCCCATGCAAATTTCGCGACGAGCGCGGGACCCAACCGCGCGGCGATCTCGAGCGGCGCGGGAGGATAGGCGAGAAAACGACCGCGCAGAAAAATCCGGCTCTTTCGTTTAACTGTATAGAGCGACGGCGCGCAAATTTCGGAGACTAGTTTTTCGACTTCCGGGAGTTCAGTGTGGAGCCGATGCGGACCCAAATCGGTCGAAACCCCTTTGAAGTGGAGCGACCGGGCCAATCCGCCGAATTCTTTTTCCTTCTCCCAAACGACGGGCCTCATGCCGCGCTCGCCGAGACGCATCGCGGCGGCCAATCCCGCGACGCCGCCGCCCAAGATATGGACGCGCGGCGCGAGTTGGCGAGTTTTACCGATGTCGCTGTGAGAATTTTGAAGTCGCGCAATATCCGTCATGGCTTTGGCCATCCTGGAGCAGTTCTCGA
>CAZPIK010000376.1:0-3991 GCA_964586185.1 uncultured Candidatus Sumerlaeota bacterium
CATTGCGTTCACATTGCCTTAGGGCATGTATAAAAAGTGGCGCAGGTTCCACGAAGCGTGTTCACAACCCGCGCCCGGCTCGCGCATAATGTTTTGTCATGACGACGAGAATCAAAAAGCGCGGAGTTCATACGAGCGTTCCCAAAGAGCTGCGGAATAAGATCAAGGCGCTTGAAAAACGTCCCGGGGTTCGGCGAGTTATCATGGGACCCATCGAGTCGGCGCGGCATCGGTATGCGCCGGGACATTTGCGATACGCGCTCGACGTTCCCGGTGGAATCAAGGCGCGGGGCTATCTTGGCGGCGGCGTTATCGAAATCTACATCCACGGCGACGATCGAGACGCGCTCAAAGCGGCATTGGAAGAGTGACGATTACCGCAGTGCAAAATCGGAACTTTTGAAAGACATCGTCGCGCTCGGCGGAGTAGAATTAAACCAATTACGGGAGCGAGAGAAGCTTCGAGGGGGTGGCCATGAAACGAATTACGAGCGAGTCTCCGAGGATGGAATATGGTTACGTTGCGACGTCAGTGGGTGAGGCGATGGTGGCTTCAACCGAGGCTGGGATCGCCGCGTTGGCGTTTGTGGGCAGTGGAGGACGGAAAGAAGTCCTGAAAGATTTGCAGGCGCAGTTCAGGGATTGGCGATTTGACGAATCTCCGGGGGCGATCAAGCGATACGGCACGTTGATCCAAAGTCGGCTTGGGAGGAAAAACCCTCCCGCCGAATCGCTGCCGCTCGATTTGCACGGCACGGCTTTTCAGAAAAAAGTTTGGAAAGCCCTTGAGGGAATTCCGAAAGGCAAGACCACGACTTATTCCGAAATTGCGCGCAGAATCGGACGTCCCCGAGCCACACGAGCCGTTGCATCGGCTATTGGAAGCAATCCCATTTCGCTCATTATTCCCTGCCATCGGGTCGTTCGGAAGGACGGCGGAATGGGGGGATATCGGTGGGGTTTGGATGTAAAAAGGTGCCTGCTTGAATTGGAAAACCCTGCTTAGAATAATGCGGGGTCATGCATGAATTCACGCAGGGTAAGCTCAAGAAAACCAATACAAGGCGTAGTCTTCGATTGATATAAAAAAGGATGGACGGAAGGTATCAATCAAATTATGCTAAAGATACCCTTTCATTCTCCCGACAAGGTGAGAGCCGAGTTGGCGAGTTGGATGGACAACGGGTTGGATTGCTTGCAGTTAAGCGTTTAGGCTTGAATGAAGAGCTTCTACGCAGCGCAGCTTCCATTCGTTTGACGGATGGCGGGGAACATGGGGCGGGAAACCCAAGCATAGGCAGCGGTACAAACGAGACGGGGCAGAGACGTGGCAATCACGCGCATCGAGGATATTGTCAAAGAGGTGAACGGTCAGATCGAGGCCGAGAAGCTCGCCCTATTGCTCGAATACCACCCGGAAAAAGTGCAAGTCGCCGGAGCGCAGGTAAAGTGCTTTTGTCCCTTGCATAACGAGCAAGCGTTTCGTTCGCTTATTCTCGACGTCAAGACTCATACCTATCGCTGCACGATGAAACGTTGCGCCGGGTTCGAAGGTGGATCGTTCGTCGAACTCTGGTCGGCCTATCGGAAGCTGGCGCCGCTCGAAGCCGCGTTGAATCTTGCCGAACGACTCAAGCTGAATGTGGATGTGCAAGCCCTTCGATTGCTGGGAAGCAATCTCGTCGGAAAAGCGCGCGAGGAGCTTTCCAAAGGCGACTTTGTTGCGGCGCGATCCACCATTGACCAAGCCTTGGCCTTTGATCCGAAGAGCGTCGAGATTGGCAAACTCTCCGCGGAAATTTACCTGAAGTCGGGCGATAAAGAGCACGCCTACGATCAGTTCCAGAAGGTCATTGACATTGCCATCTCCGTCAATGATTACGCCGCCGCCCACGCGTTGCTGGGTCCCTTAATGTCGGCCAATCCGAAGGACATCGGGTTCGCCGAGCGGCGGGTTGCCCTTGCCAAAGCAGAAGCGAACGTCCCTCAGACGATCGAGGCGATGCTGAAGCTGGCGGAAATTTACAGCGAGAATGGCTCCATCACATCGGAACTCGCCACGCTTGATGAATTGCTTGCCGCGCATCCGAGCAATCCGAAGATGCTGGAGCGAATCGCCGAGATTCACACGAAAGCGGATCGCCCCGGGAAGATGGTCGAAATTCTGGAACGGTTGGCTCCGCTTTATGAAGCCGAAAAGGATTGGGCAAAATTATCGGCCAATTTGATTACGCGCGAGAAGCATGCCCCCGAAGATGCCAACGTCCGTGAGCAATTAGCATATGCATTGCTCAAATCAGGCAAGACGGATGAAGCCGCCGAGCGCCTATTGAATCTTGCGCAGCATCACAAAGTGACGGGTGGCGTGATCAAGGCTCAGGCCTTATTGCAAAAGCTTTTGGAAGTACAGCCGGAGAATGTGACGGCGATCGAACGGCTCGCGATCATGGCGGGCGAGAACGGCCAGCGGAAGGAAGCGGTCGAAGCCTATCGTCGGCTGGCCGAAATCAGCCGCAAACACAACAAGCCCGATGAAGCCGCGCGGTTCCTTGGGCGGGCGCGCGCGATTGATCCCGACGATTACGGGCTACGACGCGATCTTGCCGAGACGCAGCTATCGCAGAATAAAACGGAAGAGGGCATTGGCGAACTTTTCGGATTAGCCGACGTTTACCTAAGCGCCGCCGACCCGACCGAAGGTTTCGCCCTGCTTGCGCGAATTGCGGAATTGGTTCCGAACGATGTGCCGAGGCAAATCGAAATTGGCCGCTGCTTGGAAGCCGCCGGATACGATGACCGTGCTCTCGACGGTTACGCCGCGTTTGTAAAGCGGCTTCAGGCGGGCGGCAAGCATGACGACGCGCTCTCGGTGTGCACCGAAGCCCGCCGCCTTGCTCCCCGCAACGAAGTCTTCTTGGAAGCGACGATGGAATCGCTGCTCGCGCTGAATCGAAAGCCCGAAGCCATCGCCGTTCTTCGCAACGCCGCGCGCGCTTATCTGGAAGTGGATAATCTGAAATTGGCGGAGACGTTCCTCGCGCGGGCGGCAAAGATTGACAAGAATGATCCGACGATCAAAGGCGATCTCGCGTTGATCTTCGAGCGGGCGGGCAAACCGGCCGAAGCGATGAAGCTCCTCGTTGAAGTCGCGCACCAATATCGCAGTTCGCAAAATAGCGAAATGACGCTCCAAACGGCGCGTGAGATTCTTCGGCTCGAACCGGGTCACATCGAAGCGAAAGCCATGCTTGCCGAGGCGCTCGAAGCGACGGGCGACGTGGCCGAAGCGCTGGAACTGTGGAAGGCTTCAGTTAATTCTCTTTTAGAGCGGGATCCTAATTCCGCGTCGGCGCTGAAAGTGCTCGATCACATCCTGACGCTTGCGCCCGATGACCTCAGCATGATTGCGCTTGCGGCGCAGGTGAGGTTCGGCGCGATTGGCTCGGATAAAGCCAAGCCTGCTTTCGAGCAGTGGATTGAAAAAACGCGACGCACGCTGGATATCAAACTTTTGCTGGGCGCTCTTGCCAAGGCCGTTGAGTATTATCCGAAGGAATTGCCGTGGCGTTTGCAATTGTGCGACATGCTGCTGAATCGCGAGCAGACGGTTGAAGCAATTCCTCATCTCGAAATCATTCTCAACACCTATAAAGCGATGGGAAAGGAAGATCAGGAATATCGTCGCATTCTCGACTTGCTCGTTCAGCTTTGTCCCGATCGCGCCGATCTGCGGATCGAATGGGCCGACGCGATGGCCAAGGGAGGAGATGTTCGTAAAGCGCTCGAAATCTTTGGAGAAATCGCCCAACAACATCTTTCGCGTGGCGAAGTCGAACCGGGACTTCATCTGCTGCAGCGCTCGCTGAAGTATCAACCCGAAAATCGCGACTTGCTTCTACGCGTTGCCGAACTGCTCGAGCGGTTGAATAAGAAGGACGAGGCGATCCGCGCGTATGAGCAACTCGTGGATGTCAGTCGGCGTCTGGATACT
>CAZPIK010000377.1:0-3970 GCA_964586185.1 uncultured Candidatus Sumerlaeota bacterium
ATTCGTCGCTTGTCCATATGATTGCGATGGTGGGCGCGAGTCTCGGAATTGAAATCGAATACTATTATAATAATCAGAACGGATTGGAATTCGAACCCTTGGTCGGATCGCTACGCATGGCGGAAATATCACGCCAGCCTGTTCTTTTGTTTACCACCGCTTTCGCGCTTGCTGAGTTTCTTGATCGGCTCGGCGAGCTAAAACAGACTGTTGTTATGTCAACTGGAAGCCGCATCATGGAAACGGGAGGTTACAAAGGGCGCCGCCGACTATTAAAAAAGGATTCGCTCTACGAATGGACATCGCGCCAATTGGGTATTTCGCTCACTCACATTATTAATGAATATGGTATGACGGAAATGTCGAGCCAGTTTTATGATCCAGTGTTGCGCGGAGATAACAATACAGACGTATTTAGTCGCGTCAAGTTCCCCGCCCCTTGGGTGAAATCATTTGTCATAAATCCCATCACAGAAAAACCGGTCGAGGAAGGACAGTCGGGCATACTCCAACATGTGGACCTCGCCAATCTCGATTCGTGCGCGTTCCTAGGAACCGCCGACGCCGCCATCCGACGAGGCAATGGGTTCGAACTCTTGGGACGCCTCGCCGCCCCCCCCGCGCGCGGTTGTTCGCTGGATTATGAATACGCGCCGAAAGACTCCGACTGAGTTTCAAACTGCCGCACGATTGAACGAGATAGGGATTTTTCATGAAGCGTCCTTCGATCCTCTTCTTCGCCAAGAACCCGCATAACGTGGTCGTGTATGAGCGGGTGATTCGGCGGCTCCTCGCGGATTCGCGCGTTAGGTTTATGGTTTCGAGCAAGAACGAAACCTACAAGCCTGCCAACGCGCTTTTTGAAGCATTCGGAATTCCGGCGGAGAATCGCGTCCATAACCGACTCGCCGCGTGGAAAAAATACGACCTCTATTTAAGCCCCGACATGTATCTCCTCGCGCGGCGGTCGAAGGTAAAAGTCCATACGTTCCACGGCGTCTCGATTAAGGGGCATGCGTTCTCTGAAAAGGCGTTCGCGTTCGACAAACTCTTTTTAATCGGACCCTATCAGCGGAGACGATTCGCGGAGTTGGGAGTCCTACGAGAGGATGATCCCCGACATACGGAAATCGGCATGCCCAAGCTCGATGCCTTTTTCGACGGCTCTCTTAATCGGCAAAAGTTTCTGACCGACCGCCACCTCGATCCCTCGCGACCGACGATCCTCTACGCGCCGACGTGGCGCCCCGAGGCCTCGCTCCATTCGCACGGTGAGGAATTAGTCCGCGCCATGCAATGCGCGCCTTACAATTTCATGATCAAACTCCACGACCTTTCGCTCGATCCAATATCGAACCGCGTGGATTGGCGCGCGAAGCTCAAGGAACTTGTCGCGCCCAACATAGCGATACTGGACGATCTCGACGCAACCCCCGCGCTCCACGCCGCCGACGTTCTCATCAGCGACGCGTCGTCCGTCGCGAACGAATACGCGCTCCTTGATCGCCCGATTGTTTTTATCGAGGTTCCCGCTCTCTTCAAAAAATATGGCGACACAATTGATCTCGAAAGCTGGGGACAAAAATCGGGATCGGTCGCGCGAACGGTTCCAGACGTGATGAAAGCCGTCGAAGCGTCACTCGCCGATCCGTCGCTTCACGCCGAGACGCGTCGGCGTATTGCGGCGGAAGGATTCTACAATCCCGGCAAGGCGACCGAAGCGGCGTTACGGGAAATTTATCGCGCGGTGGAACTCGCCGCGCCCGGTTTGGAAAGCTCGTAAACGACGTGCCCTATCTCGGGAATGACCAGCTTTTCCATCGCGAGCCTAACGGCGTTCGTCGAGCCGGGCATCGAAAAAATAATCATGCCCTGATAAACGCCCGCCGACGCCCGCGAGAGCATTCCCGCCGGGCCTATTTCCTGAAACGACAGCACGCGGAAAATCTCGCCGAATCCATCCAGCTTTTTTTCATAAAGGGCTTCGAGCGCCTCGGGGGTCTGGTCGCGCGGGGCGATGCCGGTTCCGCCGTTCAAAAGTACCGCACGCGCTCCCGCCAATTTTGCGTCGGTCAGAGCGTTTTGAATGGCCGCCGGTTCATCGCGCACGATCCGATAAAAGACGACATCGTGATTCCCCGCCGTGAGCGCGTCGCGAATAAATTTTCCCGATTTATCCTCGGCCTCGCCCCTCGTGTCGCTGACGGTGACAACCGCGCAAGCCAGTCGCTTCGGCGATGCCGCGCGATGTTCGGCGGAAGTTTGGCAACCTTCCTGACTCATGATTCACTCCGCCGCCGCGGATGATAGAGCGTCGCGTCCTCGTTCATTTTTTCGAGCCCCTTGAAATAATTGACCGTCCGCACTTTCAGTTCCGCCGTTGCGTCCTCGTCGCAAACGATCACCGAACGCGGATGGAGTTGGATCATCGAGACCGTCCACATGTGGTTTACACCTTGCTCAATCGCGTTGAACAGCGCATGAGCTTTGGCGAGTCCCGAAATGAGAATCAAAACTTCGCGAGCTTCATGAACCGTTCCAACGCCCACGGTCAGCGCGAGTTTGGGAACTTTCGTGATGTCGCCGCCGAAAAATCGCGCATTGGCGACAATCGTATCGTAGGCCAGAGTCTTGACCCGCGTCCGCGAATTGAGCGACGACCCCGGCTCGTTGAATGCAATGTGACCGTCCGGTCCGATTCCGCCGAGAAAAAGCTCGATCCCTCCCGCCGCGGCAATGGCCTTCTCGTAATCTTCGCATTCCTTTTCGAGGTCCTTCGCGTTGCCGTTCAGGATGTGGATGTTCTCCGGCTTGATGTCAATGTGATCGAACAAATGCTTACGCATGAACGCGTGGTAGCTCTCGGGATGAGTCTCCGGCAGGCCGACATATTCGTCCATGTTGAACGTGATGACATTTTTGAACGAGAGCCGTCCCGCCTTGTTGTATTCGACCAGCTTGCGATAGGTCCCAATCGGAGAGGAACCGGTCGGAAGCCCGAGCACGAACGGGCGGCTCTCCGTCGGAGCGAACTCCGTGATCCGTCGCAAGACGTAATCGGCGGTCCACTGGCTGACCCCTTCGTAGTCGGGGCGAATGATAAGTCTCATATTCGAGCGCGCGCCTCCGGTTCCATCAAAGCCGAATCGGGTCGCAATCTCCATTTCAATCTGGAGCTTTGCCCGTTTGCGTTTTTTGATCCAATATGGCAAAAGAGCGCGTTGCCGGATTGAATAGCGCAGGCGCGAGTGGCTTGGGTTCCAAAACCGATTGCACCCGCGTGAGTCATGAAAAGGAAAACACGATGAAAAATTCAAACTATCCCAAGCTCTCGATCATGATGCTCCTCCAATATGCGGTCTGGGGCGCATGGTTGCCGGTGCTATCGCAATACCTGCAAGCGCCGGTTGAGAAGGGCGGGTTGGGATTCACGGGAGGTCAGGTCGGCATGATCCTTGGGCTTGCGGGATCGGTCGGAGCCGTGACTTCTCCCTTCATTGGGAATCTGGCCGACCGCATGTTCAGTGCGGAGCGGTGTCTCGCGGCGCTTATGTTTGTGGGTGGCATCTTAAAATGGGTGACCGCGTATCAAACAAGCTACGCGGCATGGCTGGTTCTATCCGTCGTTTACAGCGTCATCTACATGCCGAGCATTTCGCTCTCGAACTCGCTCGCCTTCGCAAACATCAAGAATCCCGATAAGGAATTCCCGTTTATCCGCGTTTGGGGAACCATCGGTTGGATTGCGGCGAGTTGGACTTTTCCGTGGCTGTTCCTTATCGAAGGAAATTTCCATCTTCAGGCGCTTCCGCCTTTTCTCGTGGGTAACGAGTACTCTGATGCAACGGCGCGACTCGTCAACGCGCTCAAGTTTTCCGGCGTCATCTCCATCGGCTACTCGCTTTTCTGTTTAATGCTTCCTCATACCCCGCCCAAGAGCGACGTAAAGGAACTTGCGCTCACGAAATCA
>CAZPIK010000378.1:0-3962 GCA_964586185.1 uncultured Candidatus Sumerlaeota bacterium
CCCCCGATCCACAAAAGCCTCGGCCCAGATCTTTCCACCATGCCGTGTCACGATCCGCTGAACGGTGGCGAGACCTATGCCTGTGCCGGGAAATTCCTTGGAGGTATGGAGCCGCTGAAAGACACCGAACAATTTCGAACTATACTGCATGTCAAATCCGGCGCCGTTGTCTTTGACGAAGAACACCGGTTTGGCGGCGTTCTTTGACCCACTCGTTGATTCGAGATCGAGACGCATCCCGAACTCAATCACGGCTGGATTCCGGTGCATGGAAAATTTCCAAGCGTTACCGAGCAGATTTTCGAGCGCGATGCGAATCAATCGTGAGTCGCCTTCGACTTTCATTCCTTCGCGCACCTTCCATTCCACTTTCCGCTCGGGATGTGAAGCCGCCAGGTCTTCGAGAATACTCCGTCCCATCGAAGTAAGATCTACCGCCTGAAAATTCATGTCGGTTCGCGTAACCCGCGAGAGCATGAGCAAATCGTCAATGAGTTGCCCCATGCGCTGACACGCGGCCCGAACACGCTGGATATGCTTCCGACCTTCCTCATCAAGCGAGCCAAAATAATCCTGATAAAGCGCCTGACTAAAGCCATCAATGCTCCTGAGCGGAGCGCGCAGGTCATGCGAAACCGAATAGCTGAACGCCTCCAATTCCTTATTCGCGGCTTGCAACTGCGCATTACGCCGCTCTAAATCCTCATTTAACTTTTGAATGATGGCACGTTGACGATGAGATTCGCTGACATCGCGCGAAATCATGGATATTCCCGTAACGACTCCCTTGCCGTCGTGAATCGGCGACGCGGTTAACGAAACGTGGATTAACTTTCCGTCTTTGCGCCGATGTGTTGTTTCGTTCAACTTAGCGCGTTCTGGATAACCCTCCGAATTGAGCAGCCGCTTCATTTCGCTTTCCGCATCTGCATCTGCCAGGATAAGAGATGATAAAGAACGCCCGAGCGCTTCTTCCTCAGCGTAGCCATAAATTCTTTCTGCGCCGGGGTTCCAACTTTCGATTTCACCCGATGGACTAAGACCGATAATCGCATCATCGGAGAACTCGACCAACGCGGCCAAGCGAGTCGTAGCTTCCTCAATCTTCTTGCGTTCGGTAATGTCAAAGAGCGTGCTGCGGCTCGACACAAACTTCTGCTCCGCATCTCGAACAGCGGCGGCGTTCAGCACCACCTGCATTAAGGTTCCATCCCGCCGCACTAAAGTGAATTCGAACTCCGGTATCTCTCCCCGACTTTTAAATTCATCGAAGCGACACATGTACTCTTCGTAATAGTCCGGGTGGATGAAATCCGCGAATTTCTTGTAACCGACGACCTCCGCCCTTGAGTAGCCAAGCCATGCAAGTTCAGTATCGTTGATGTGAGTGATAATGCCCACAGCATCGACGGAGTGGTACCCGCAAGGGGCATGATTATAGAGATCGCTGATTTCCAGATAAGTCCGTTCAAGTTGGTGGGTGCGTTCGCGGACACGTCGTTCCAAGTCTTCATTGAGTGCGCGAATCGCATCCGCAGCGCGTTTTCTCTCGGTCATGTCCCGGACGCTGCCCTGAAGTCCCGTGGCGACTCCCGCGGCATCGCGAATATAAGAGATGTTAACCTCGCCCCATACGGTGGAACCGTTCTTATGGCGAATTTCCAACTCGATTCTCCGCGAGCGGCTCGGATTCATATCGGGGCGCTGCTCGATCTCGGATTCCTCCTTCAAGACTTGCCGAGCCACGGCCTGGGATGCCGGAACCAGAATCTCATCCAATGACTGACGAAGCGTTTCCTCGGGCGTATAGCCGCGGAATTGCTCAATCGCGGGACTAATGTAGGTGATCGTAAGATCCAAGTTTAGCGTTAGAATCACATCGCGGGCGTTTTCGGCGAGTAAGCGGAACCGCTCTTCGCTCTTACGCAAGGCCTGTTCGGCCATTTTAATTTCAGTAATATCGGCGTCGGTTCCGATCAGCCGTACAACTCTGCCCGTTTCGTCTCTTATGATTCTTCCGCGCGCAAGATACCAAAGAACTGAGCCATCCTTACATATCTTCCGGTGCTCGGTGGTAAATTCCTCATCCCGATGGCGCATGGCTCGCGCCGCGCTATACATGATGTGCAGCGTGTCCTCGGGATGCGTATGTGAAAACCACGTTCGAAGATCGTTGCGGATTTCAGCTTCGTCGTATCCAAGTTGGCGCTTAAGCGCAGGGTCAATGTAAAGCGCACCGGTTCCGACATTCCAATCCCATATACCGATCCGCGCGGCTTCCGTGGCCATCGAATATCGCATTTCGCCAACCCGTAATGCCTCCTGGACTTTTCGCCTCTCGGCATTTTCCTCTGCCAAAGCGAGGTTAAGTTCCTCCAGACTTCTGTTATGACTCGTAACAGTATGAGTATGCGTCGCAAGCAGTAGGGTGAAAACCCAACCGACTATTAGTATCGCCCAGGGTTCCCGAGATCTGCGGGACGCAATGAATTTTTCATCAGCCGAACAATGAAGCAACCAGATTCGATCCGCAAAATGAACCGTTTCCACATTCGCGAGAGCGGGCGTTTTCAGATTGGAGGCGCCTTGAGGAATCCACTGTGCAATTCGCTCGGCGGGATCCAGATCAATCCCTTCGTAAACTTCCAACGCTAAATTGCTCGATCCCGCATTTTCGGCGGCTTTGCGTAATATTTCCTCAACATAAAAAACACCCACGATAAAACCCTTGATGCCTGAACGACGTTGTTGAACGGTTTTCGTCGCTGCGCCAGGATCGAAATAAGGTAGAAATATCAAAGTCCCTGATTTAAATCCCGAGTCCTGAGCAAGATGAATTCTTGAGGTTGCAGCGATAGATCCCGTATCTATTGCTCGCAATATTGCCGCGCGACGTTCCGGTTCCGAGTTCAAGTCGAAACCCACCGCCTTGATCATTTCGTCGTCATACGGTTCGAAATAATAAACGGGATAATAGACATCGCGCTCGGGCGCAGAAATCCGATCCCCGCCTGTTGTCCGCTCATTAATGACAAAATCGCTCAGGCCGTCCGCTCGCGCTTCCGCTTCCAATCGCAGTCGGTCAACTTGATCCACTCTCGGCGCCCATTCAATCCCCCGCAGGCTGGGCCTGCGCTTCAGAATGGGACGAGTGAATTCACCAAACTCCGCGCGCTTAACCAGTTCCGAGGAAGCATAAAAGATATCAACCGTTTGAAGCGCTTCAATATTGGCCTCGATTTCCTGTGTGAATTCAGAATAGAGGTTGGCCGCAATCAGTTGGAATTCCCCATCGATCCGCTGGTCCTCGCTGCGGCGAGTAAGCACAAACACGGCAATCGAGAGCGCCATGCCCATCACGCAAATGACAGCGACGCCGTATTCTTGAAATTTTCGTGGATGAGTGTTTGAAGCCGCCATTTGATTCGCGCTTTTACCGAAAGTGTAGGCGAATTCTTCCCCGGTTTCCTTATCTTCCGTTTCGAAAAGTTTTCGACACCGCGCGCCTGCTTTGTCATGCTCCTTCCGCGTTGGAGTTTGACCTATGATCCCCACTTTGCTTGACAACTTGGAAATCTATGAGGGTTTCAATGACGACGACCTGCGCGAGACGGCAAAATTCGATGAACTCCCTAATGTCCTAGGATTGGCCGCGCATCCCATTCGCCGGCCGATCACTCCTGAAGGAACGCGCGAATTCGTCGGAACGTGGGAGAAGTTTCCTTGGAGTGGAACGATAGGATCGTTCGCCGCGTTGCGCAAAATGCTTGCCCATGAGCCATTCATCATGCAGCAGGGATTTTTTGCGGCTCGAACTTCGCTCCCCTTCTCCGCTCGATTTTGGGTACCTCAAAGACACGCTCATCTTGCCGCAGGTTTCCGGCGAATGACGTGGCCGGAAAAAGTCCACGATGACGCGCCCGATCTTGATCTCGTTTTCTATCCGAACTCCGAAACCCAAT
>CAZPIK010000379.1:0-3961 GCA_964586185.1 uncultured Candidatus Sumerlaeota bacterium
ATCACTTCCGGTTCTTCTAGAACACAGTTTTACTTCGACATTTGTGTATAAGGGGGGATACAAAGGACACCTTATTGATAATATCTCAACCATAAATTACATCAAGAAGGATAAGCTGAAGCTCTTGAACAAATACCTTAACAGTGATATTGCAAAAGAATATAGGGAGTATATAATGAAGGATGACCAACTCACGCAAGATATGAAGGATACGAAGCTGAGGAGTTTCGATAGTATGGCGCGTTATGCGCGCAGCTTATACCACTGAGAACTCTTAATTCGACAATTCGGTGTCGATTACCATGAAAATAATTCATTTGTCTAATCCGCAAGAACCTTTGCGGGGTAATCCTCAAGCAGTGTGGGCGATGATTTTGTCGAGGCGTTGTGCGACTTCGGTCAAGGCCGGAAGGTATCCGCCGGTGACCTCCGCGCCAAACCAGCCTTCATAACCGATTTCTTTAAATGCTTTGCCGACTTCCGGCCAATCTATCGTCCCTTCGAGCAGGTTCGTGAACTGCATCGTCTTTTGGCTGAAATCTTTGATGTGAACTCGGCGGATGAGTTTGCCGAGCGTGCGAATCCAATCCTGCGGGTAGCCGTAGAGATGGATATTGCCGACGTCGAACCACGCCTGCACCCAAGGACTTTTGAAATCCTCGATATAGTGTTTCATTTCGAGCGGACTCAGCAAAAATTTGTTCCAGACATCCTCGACGGCGATGACGACCTTGGTCTCTTCGGCGACGGGGATCAGTTCGCGAATTCGCTCGGAGGAACGTTTCCATGCATCGTCGTAACGGACGGCGGGAGTCACCACGGCGGGGACGAGCAGCACGGCTCCCGCGCCCAAGTCGCGCGCGTTCTTGAGGCTCGTCTTCATGGCGTCCACGCAAACCTGCGCCTTGGCGGGATCGGGGTCGGAGAGGGGATGCGACCAATGTTTGTTGCAAACAATGGCTTCGACCGTCAGGCCGTATTTCTCCGCGCCGATTTTCATTTCCTCGACGTCCTTGGGATCGGGCATTGTATCGGCTTCAATTCCCTCGAACCCGGCGTCGTGGGCGAGTTTCAGCCGTTCGTCTAAAGTTGGCATCATCGGGACCATGCCGAACATCATGCTCTTGCGGATTTTCGGTTTTGGGGAGAGTTGTTGAGCGATTGCGCGAGGCGAAGGCAGGAGGGTGGATAGGGCGGTCGCCGCGCCAGCAACCATAAAGTCGCGTCGTTGGATATTGTGGTGGGTCATTGAAATTACTCCCTTATTAGTCGTGTCAAAAAAATCGTCGGGGATGGCGAGGGGGGTGTCAACGCAAATGCGTAGGGGTCGGTGGTAAGTGGAACGGCGCAACCTCGTTGAGGTTGGAAGAATAGGCGTCCTGAACCTAGGGTAGCCTCGCTTTGCTCGGCAACCCTAGGCTTTGGGACGAAACCCCTTTGGGGTTTCTTGGATGCGAAGTAAAGGTTTCACCCTTTCAAGTTTTGTTTGTGGGACGAAACTCCTTTGGGGTTTCCTGGAATTCAATGCAGTGAATCGTTGGTTAAAGTTAGAGTGAAGTGTTCGCGAAAGAAAATGAAACGTTCGCGCAGCCTTCAAGCAGAGGTGACCCCCATCCTAATCAAAAATCTCCGTCGCCCATTACAGGGCTTGGATGGCGTTGCGGATTCGGAACTCCAGGGTTCCGCTTCGCGTCACCCTTCGCTTTATTACGCCGCCCCCATACGGGGGCTGGAAAAGAGAAGATTTCGGGGACAGGTTCCAAGGCGGTGACAAATGGGAGATGCGTCCCTATCTTTCTTGCCTTTTGTGAGGGGTTTCAAGATTCTTCTATCCGATTCGAAAGGAATCTGTTTTCCCATGCCGCAGATCAAGACCCCCTTCACCGATATGATGGGCATTGATTATCCCATCGTCGGCGCGCCGATGTTTCTCGTTTCGTATCCCGATTTGGTCGTCGCGACAAGCGAAGCCGGGGGGATTGGGACGTTCCCCTCGCCGAATTACCGGAACCACGAGGACTTCGAGGCCGCGATCAAGGAGATCAAATCGCGCACGAAGAAACCGTTCGGCGTCAACCTGCCGCTGAAGCTCAACGACCGGCTCGCCAAGGACGTCGAGACGATTCTGCGCGAAGAGGTCGCGATGATCATCACCAGTCTCGGCGATCCGAGCCAGATCATCCACGCGGCCAAGGGAACCAAGACGCGCGTCTTCAGCGACGTGATTAATATCCGTCACGCGACGAAAGTTGCAAAGGCCGGAGTGAGCGGTCTTGTCGCCGTCGGTTACGGAGCGGGAGGTCACGCGGGGCAGATCAGTTCGTTTGTTTTAGGGCCGTGGCTGAAAAAAGAGTTTGGCGTGCCCGTTCTTTGCGCCGGGGCGATCAGCGATGGTCGCGGGCTTGCCGCGGCGCTCGCGCTGGGACTCGACGCGGCTTATATCGGAACGCGGTTCATCGCGACGCAAGAATCGCCCGCCAAGCCGGAGTTCAAACAGGCGATCCTCGAATCGAACCCCGAGGACATCGAATACACCGCCAAGGTCAGCGGCATCATGGGCAATTATATTCGCAGTTCGATTCCCACCGACGTGAGCAATCCCGAGGAAGCCAAGACGCGCCGCTGGAAGGAAATTTTTAGCGCAGGTCAAGGCGTCGGCATGATTCACGACGTGCCGACCTGCCGCGAACTTGTAGATCGAATGGTCAAGGAATACGAGTCGGTGAGGATGGGATTGCCGAAACTGGAATCCTAAAAATCAGCACACAATTCTCATTTGCTAGAATTTATTCAACCACAGAGACACAGAGGCACAGAGAATGTCAGGCGCATTTTGCGCGATTGAATTTCTCCATTACAACTTTCACCCAACCCATCCCAATTCGAACAATATGCAATAAACCGCGAAGCCGACGTAAACGAGCGAGGCGAGGGCGACCATGACGACGTTGATGAGTCGCGGTCGCGCGGATTTGGGGAGGTGGCGGAGATTCATCCAGAGCGTAAGCGGGGTATAGACCGCCATCGCGAAGCCGCCCATATACGCCGCGTTGAAGAGGAAATCGAGGTCGGTCCGACCGAACGTATCTTTTTCGAGCAGCCACGTCAGCATCACGCCGACCACCATGATGAAGATCACCCAAAGGGTGTACCACTTCGAGAGCGCGAATTTTGCGCCGAACTTGAAGTTCGTGACGATGATATCCGAAAGGCTCCGCGCGACGCCGTCGGTCAATGCGATTTGCGTGCTGAGCAGCGTCGCGAGGCCGATGATGAGAAAGAGGTAACGACCGAAAATGCCCATGCTCTGTTCGAGGATCGTCGCTTCGTCCCAAATGAGCGTTCCCCCTTGCGGAACCTTGCCCAGCGGATGCAGGACGCAGAGCGATCCGAAAATGAAGAGCAGAATCGTGAACGAATTGAGCGCCCAGAAATAAAGGGTTTGATCGAGCCAGACGAACTTGAACCAATCCTTGAATCGGCGGGCGTTTTCGGGCGTGTCGGGATATTTGTAGCCCTCCTTCGCAATTTTCTCCTCGCGATTGCGGAAGGGATTGACCATCGCGGGGACG
Organism: uncultured Candidatus Sumerlaeota bacterium; assembly: GCA_964586185.1. GTDB lineage: Bacteria > Sumerlaeota > Sumerlaeia > MVZB01 > JAJFLK01 > CAZPIK01. The sequence goes on from CAZPIK010000379.1 coordinate 3,573, forward strand.
CGCTCGCCCATGCCGATGTGTTTATCGCGCAAATAAAATGAGAGGAAGAGGTTCGCCGTCCCGCCCGCTCCGGCAAAAACGACCGCTTTAAAAAGTTCCTTGAGGTTGAGGCTGCCCGCGTTTCCGTCAATGACCAGCGCGAGTGAACCGAAATTGAACATGCCGTGGACAAGGTCTTTCACGTTGGCCCACGTTCCGACTTTGAGCGCGATGAAGATGAGACCCAGCACGATAATGACCACCAGCGCGGAAATGATCTTCTCGATGGCCGCGTAAATTTTGCTGGGGCCGAAGAGCATTCCCGCGATGGCCGCAAACGTAATCGCAGTCCATATCCAATCGGGCGAGGGATGATCATGTCCGAAGAAGAAGGCTTTTAGGGCAAGTCC
>CAZPIK010000380.1:0-3957 GCA_964586185.1 uncultured Candidatus Sumerlaeota bacterium
CGGCGATCTTACCGTGACCTAGTTTGATGCCGCTGTCTTGCTCCACATGCACAATCTCAATGTCGAACGTCCGAAGTCCGAATGCGTTCGCCAAGTGTGTTCCGACCCATTCACACGCGAGCGCGTGGGGACCTTCCTTGTTTCCCAGCGCCTTGATAAAGGCTTCCCCTTGATCCGTTATTACGCGCGCTGGTCCCGTGCTCGTTTCGACGCAATCCAAAACTCGCTCGATTCGGGTTGGGTTCCATGACCCCGTTGGAATGGGAGAAGCCATATCAGAGTTCCCCGCGAAACGCCCGGCGCAAGAGCGCGGCGGGTAGGTGAACCAAAGACTTGGTTTGCTCTGCGACAAGTTTTTCGACCTTAGCAATCTCACCTAGAATTCGCGCGGTTTTCATCTGACTTTCCCAAGGGGGTAACAACATCTTTCCTGAAGCCAGTCGCTTGAAAAGCATCCGTTCTCTTACTGCTCCCCGCGCCAAGGTCTTGATGAAGGATTCGCCGTTATGAGATCGAAGCCAGAAATAGAACCATCGGGGATGCAATAGTCCGGGCTTTCCCCTAAATACCACGTAGTCGGGGCTTGTAATCCCCGGTTCCATTCCTTCGTCAATGAAGGCAATTGAGCCGATGAGGATACGCATTGGATTGTAGAAAATTGTGCCCGGCTCGACCAATTTGTAACGCTCAGGGGATTTGCCAATGTTCTCTTTTGCAAGCGCCACTCCATCACGGGTGGCCCCGATAAGACGATAGCTTTTCCAATCGGCTCCTATGCCGTGTTTGATCTCTTCAAGGCAATCGCCCAGCGTCACTTCAGATTGATCGTCCGACTCAAGTGATTCTCGAAGCCGGGCATTTCGGAGATGTTCAAGGAGCGAAAGTTCGGACTCAGCGGCCACGCGGGCGCGCTCGACGGTGGCCATTTGTTCATTGAGAATCGCCGCGATTCGCTTTTGCTCCGCCGTAGGAGGAATTGGAACGAGTAATGAGCCAAGCAGGGTCGCATTCACATTGGGCTGTGCTCCACCTCTCGCACTCGCAAGAATTTGTCTCCAATAATCATCACTTTGGAAAAATGCGTGAACGAATGACGCATCATGTTCTTTCTTCAGTCGCACACGTATCAAGTATGAGGCGAAGACAGATTCGGGAGGATTACTAAGCAAGAAGCTTTTGCCCGTCGTTCCTCCCGTACGAGCAAAAACGATGTCACCATCTCGTAGTTTTTTCACTTCGGCATCGTGGTTCGATATTTCGCAGCCCGGAACGGTTTCCCAGTTTACGCGCCCTTCCTGAATATCCGTTATGCGGAGAAATCTTGGTCCTCGAACCCAAGGAATTGCACTCGCAGTGAATCCGTAATCAATGCTTTCGCACAGTTCACACAATTGCGCCCATCGCCAAGCGCTTGGTAATAAGCAATCAGTTGTCTCGCTCATGGCGCAAACATCCTCGCCTTGGTTTCACCCAAGACCTTGGAGGGTTCACCGAGGGCTTTGAGCGCCACGAGTCCGCCCGCCGCCACTACGTCGGGAACGCGAAAGACTTCGGGCCGTTCCAATCCGTCCGTACCTGCAAGCGCGAATTGAATCGCCAGCGCCCGGACCGTCCGCGCGGCGGAATCGGGCATGGCCGAAAGCCAAGGGGCGTTCTTAAAGCCGAACGAATCCGCGCGCTCGCGCCGGGTGTTGGGGGCCATTCCGTAGCCAATCTCCGCAAGCACGTCATAAAGATCATAGTCTTCCATGCCGGTCAGATTGCGAAGAAGAAACGGCGAACGTCCCGCGTCGGGAAGATTCTGGATCAAGGCTTGACGAACTTCGGGCGTGATCCATCGGCTACGGAATTCGTCGAGCGTCGGGGCTTCCTCGACAAGTCGGGCCGCGATTCTTTGGCGGTATTCCTCGACGGTCACAGGCATGGCCTTACCGTCCACGTTCGTAATGATGTAGCGCCCGGCATCGGAGACGCGGACCTCGAATCCTTCGACCTCAATCGTTTGTTCCGGCGGCACTGGCGCGGGGTCCGGCTCCGTCCCATCGCGCGGTTTCTTGGGTCGGGTATTCTTTGACCGGAACGCTTCGCCAAAGAGCCGCGTCGCGTCCGTGTAGTCATAGACCCGGAACATCATTTTTTGCGAGGGCACGTCGAGTCGAGTCCCGCGTCCGACCATTTGATAAAAGGCAATGGGGGATCGGACGTACTTGAAAAAGACGATATTCCGAACGCATGGAACGTCCACGCCCGTCGTTAAAAGTTCGACCGTCGTTGCGATGAAATGATGCCGTGCCGCTGCCCGAAAATCGGGGAGGAAATCATTTCCGCCGGATTCAGACGTACACTTGAAGGCATAAGAATTAAGCCGGGGCTTTCCGGTTCGCGCGGCCCAATCCGCATAGAGGTTGTTCATTGCGGTCGCCACGCGGTCGGCGTGATCGTCACGCGCGCAAAAGATGATGGTCTTTTGCTCCGGTCCGCCATTCTCAACAAGGTGTTTGAAAAGGTCCGAAGTCATGGCCCGAACGCGGTCGGGGAGTATAATCCGGTCCTCGAAACTGGTTGCTTCATAGCGCGCTTGAATCTCGCCAACGGACAGGTCTTCACCCGTTCGAGCGTCCCGGATTTGTTTGTCCTCAAGGTCTTCGCGCTCGACGCCTGTGATTTGTTCGCTTTGGGGTTTGCGGTCGAGGAAGATGTCACGGCGAATGATTTCACACGCGGCAAGGTATCCATCCTCAATCCCTTGGGACATATCGTATTCATAAACCGGTTCGCCGAAGAACGCGAAATTGTCCGCCGTAATCTTGGCGTCGGCTTCGGCTTCTTTGCTCTTTTCACTGACTATGATTTCGCGGGGCGTGGCGGTCAGGCCAATTTTCACCGCGTTGGGATTCCGCGTTAGGACTTGGGACCACTTTCCCCATGCGGACCTATGGCATTCGTCAATGACGATGTGGGAAAAATAGTTCTCCGGGTAATGGGTCGTAAGGAAATTCGCGTCCGCCTCTTCCCGGTCCACTCCAAGGGTTTGATACGTGGCAACGTGAACGCGGGCGTTTCCGGCGTGATTCTTTCCATCCGCCGTGAGGAACACTTCGGCGGCGTTCGTTCCAAAAACATTTTGGAGCGCTCCAAGCCCTTGACTGCGAAGTTCATCGCGGTCGCAAACGAATAATGCCCGGCTCAATTGGCCTGCATCGGCTATTCGCTTGAGAAGGTGGACGGCGATGAAAGTCTTTCCCGCGCCTGTAGCGAGGGAAAGCAGGGCGTGGCGTTCACCCTTGGCGAGTTTTTCCAAGACGGCTCGAATCGCCGCGTCTTGATAATAGCGGCGTGAACCTTCACCGCCGGAATAATGCGTTAAGAGTGGCTTGGCAAGTTCGGATTCGAGTGAAATTCCCATCGCGAGTTCATATCGAGCGCGAAGTTCATTCGGAGTTGGGAACGCGGCCAGAGGTTGCGGTGCAGTCGTATGTCCCGTGAAACGGTCGAATTCAACAAACAGGTGTCCGTTGCTTGAAAAGACAAACGGGACATTGCTTCGCTTGCATTGGGCATAAAGTTTCGCTTGCTCCAATCCATGTGAAGGGGGCTTTCCTTCAGACTTGGCTTCGATCAGCGCCACGGCGATGGGTTGGGCTTCACGGTTGACCCGAACACGCAAAACGTAATCCACGCGACCTTGGGACTTGCGGGGTTTGCCGTTGAGGATTTCAATCGCCCCGGCGGTCACTTCGCGAGAAATCAAGTCCTCGCTCCATCCGCGTCCGTAAAGGGTCGGATCAATCAATTTGGCTCTGGTATCGGCTTCGTTATGCAAGTTAAGCGGATGGTTCAATTCTCACGTCTTGACTACGGCAAATGGTAGTGTTGACGCGACTACCCAAAATTGCAACTTCAAGCTTAAAGTGTTTCACGTAAAGGGGAAAAAAATTGGAGCGTATGTAAGAGGCG
>CAZPIK010000381.1:0-3952 GCA_964586185.1 uncultured Candidatus Sumerlaeota bacterium
TCTCCGTCATGATGATGCCCATGTCCGCCACATCGCCAATGGCGATGGCAAGCCCCGCGAGCGACATGATGTTGGCGTCCACGCCAAAGAAATACATAAAGATGAAACACAGCGCGAGGCTAAGGGGAAGAGTGACAAGCGTGGCGAGCGTACTCCGCAGATGGAGAAGGAAAATCAGAATCACGAGTCCAGCGATGAGGGCTTCTTCGGTCAGCGCTTCCTTCAATGTGGCTATGGTCTCGTTGACGATCTTGCTGCGGTCATAGAATGGAACAATGCGCACCTTGGATATCCGGCCATCAGCCAAATTCTTGGACGGAAGCCCCGGCTCCAATTGACGAAGCTTGGCTTTTATCCTCTTCATAACCTCACGGGCGTTTTCGCCATAACGCATGACGACCACACCGCCGACGGCCTCCATTCCGCCACGGTCAAGCGCCCCGCGACGGAAATCGGGACCCAGCGCCACCGACGCGATGTTTTTGACATAGATAGGCGTTCCCGCTTCCTGACGGATGACGATGTTCTCCAAGTCTTCGACGCTCTTGATGAACCCGACGCCGCGAATGAAAAACTCGACGCCGTTTTTTTCGAGCACCTTTGCGCCGACGTCAATATTCGAGCGGAGCACCGCCCCATATACTTCGGGAAGCGTTACCCGATGGGCGCGCATCCGGTCGGGATGAAGATCAATCTGATACTGCTTGACGAATCCGCCGATGGAAGCGACCTCGGAGACCCCCTCCACGGCGTTCAGTTGGTAGCGAATATACCAATCCTGAATTGAACGGAGTTCGCCAAGATCGAAGCCTTCGCCCTCGAGCGTGTACCAAGAAACCTGCCCCAAGGCCGTGGCATCAGGACCCAGAACGGGAACCACGGACTCGGGCAGCCGCTCCTGCGCGACGTTCATCCGCTCCAAAACCCGCGAGCGCGCCCAGTAGTAATCCACGTCGTCCCTGAAGATCACGAAGATCATCGAGAAGCCGAATCCGGACATCGAGCGGATCGTCTTGACGCCTGGAGTTCCCGTGAGGCTCGTCGTCAGCGGATACGTGACTTGATCATCCACATCCTGCGGCGAACGACCGGGCCAATCTGCATAGACGATGACCTGCTTCTCGCCGATGTCTGGAATCGCGTCCACCGGCGTATGAACGAGCGTGTAATAGCCGCCGCCCAATAGCGCAATGAACGCAAGAAGCGAGAGGAAGATGTTGTTCAGGCACCAATGGATAATTTTGGAGACCATGATGCGACCTCAGTGAGCGTGGGTTGTCGGCGTGGATTCTGCGGCGGGTTTTGCGTCGCCGTGCTGATGTCCGCTCGTGGCAGAAATGCCGTGTTCATAAAGCAGGCTGGGGAGTCCGCTCACCTGAAACTGGCTATCGAGCAGAAAATTCCCGCGCTTCGCCACGCGGTCACCATGCGAGAGGCCGGAAATGACCGGGTAATAAGCTCCGGCCTTCGGTCCCACTTCAACTTCGACAGGCTCAAATCGCCCTTTGCTGCGTTCGACGTAAACAAGTTTGCGTAGTCCGCTATCCAGTACGGCGGTGATCGGAACGGCCAGCGTCATGGATGCGGGCGACGCCGGTTGCGCGGGCTTTTTTTCGAGACGCATTTTGCAGATCGGACAGTTTCCTTCATGATCCTGAACAATTTCGGGATGCATCGGGCAGATCCAGATTTCCTCGCCTTGCGTTGAAGTCGTCGCGTCGTTGCTGGTTGCCACTTCGTTCGAATGAGATGGAGGATTGCCGATGAGAGCCAATTGCATTCCGCAAACGGGACATTCGCCCGGCTCATCGCGAACAATGTCGGGATGCATCGGACAGTCGTACTTTCCTTCAAGCCCCGTCGGCCCGGCCACTCCTCCTTCCATCACGGGGACTTCAATGAGCGTGCTGACGAACATCCCCGGCTTGAGCTTGTGATCGCGGTTCGAAATGTTGACGCGAACCTTGATCGTTCGCGATTTTTCGTTGAGAAGCGGCTCGATAAAAATGACCAGACCCGTGAAGGTCTCCCCCGGAAACGCCTCCGACGTGATTTTCACGTTTTGTCCCGGATGAACCCAGGAGAGTTCGTATTCATAGATGTCCAAATTCACCCAAACCGAGTCCAGATTAGCGATGCGATAGAGGGCGTCGCCCGCCCGGACGGAACTGCGATCCACGATCATTTTTTCGTAAACGGTTCCTTCGCTGGGCGAGTAGATCGTCATGCGCTCGGTCGGTTTGCGCGATTGAATGATTTCCTCGATCTGCTCGTCTGTAATGTCGAGCCGCCGGAGTTTGGTCTTCGCGGATTCGACGAGCGAGCTTTGATTGTTCGCAACGGCGAGAAGTAGTTCCTTCTGAGCGACCACCAATTCCGGACTGTAAATCTCGACCAGATGGTTTCCTTTTTTAACTTCGATTCCGGTGTAATCCACAAAGAGCCTTTCGACGTAGCCATCCACGCGGCTGGTGATCGTTGCCAAACCCTGCTCGTTGAATTCGATCATTCCGAATGCGCGAAGTTCTTTGGTTAGCTCCCGATGTTCGACGACGGCGGTCTCGACGCTCGCCATGGCCAGCGCGTGCTCGCTGAAATTGAGTTGCGGCGCGCCCCCTTCTTCTCCCGCATGTTCCGATTCCGCCGGAACAAGCGCCATTTCGCAAATCGGACATCGGCCCGGTTGGTCCTTTCGGATTTGCGGATGCATGGAACAAGTCCAGATCGTGTTCTTTTTGGAATCCTTGGCGCCTTCTTTGGCGTGTCCCGTGTGCTCGGATGTTCCGCCTCCGCACGCCCATAGAGTCGCAAGCCCCATCGCAAGCGGAACAAGTTTCCATGTCTGATGACGATCACTTCGTTTGAGTTTCATGGGCGTTTCCTTTCGAGCGCTTGCGTCCTTCGATCACGAGATCCGCGATGCTGCGTCCCGTGGCTCCTCGTTCCTCGATAATGGCCATGTAGTATTCTTTGCGGGATTGCTCGCGCATGAGCAGGGCGTCCAGATGTTCGCGCTGGACATCCAAAAGCTCTTCGAGCGTGGCGCGCCCGGCTTCATAGATTTCCTTCGTGTTGTCCAGCGCCTGCTGCGCATTCGGCACAACCGACTCCGCGTAAGTACGGAACTCCCGGCCGCTATTGACCTTCGCCACCTGCGCCCCTCGGACCGCCGCATCAGTATCGGCCTTGGCCTGCGCGAGTCGCCGCTCCGCTTCGTTCACCCGGAGGCGAAGTTCCTCCAGATAGGCGACGTTTGCGCTGAAATCCTGCCCGCGAATTTCGGCGACGCTGGATTCTGGAAAAGTCGTCATCATATTCCGATTCGCGCCGGCTTCGGTTCCGGCGGAATTGGATAGTTGGCTTATCGGAGACGCGCCGCGCGGAAGCGTCATAGTTTCAGAAAGCCGAAGCATGGCTCTCATGCGTTCGACTTCGATCTGCGCGATCTTTAGCTCCTGCCGTTTCTCTTGCGCCGTCGCCATCAAGTCCTCCGGGGTGGATGCCGTATCGCGCAGTTGATCCGATGGCGGATTAGGCCAGACTTGATTTGTAGAGACACCCAACTGCGCGTTCAATTCGGCGGAGGTCTTTTGAATTTGATTTCGCGCATTCTCGGATCGAATCTTGAGCTGGGCGCGCTGCGTCTGCGCGCGGAGCAAATCGGACTGACTCGCCCGTCCCGCTTCAACCTGAACCTGAACGACGGGAACCATTTTTTCGTAGAGATTCAGGCTATCGTTCACCACGTCAAGAAGGGCGTATTCATACTGCAATTCGAAAAATAGTCCTGCGGCGCGATTCAGCGTGTCACGAGCCGTCATCTGATATTCCACTCGTGCCATGGCGACTTCGTTGCGGACTACATCACCAATAAGAGCGACAGAAGAGCGATAAGGTTCTAGCAAGGAAGCCATAGGCCGGTTCATTAGCGTGCCGACGCGCGTATCCAGTT
>CAZPIK010000382.1:0-3951 GCA_964586185.1 uncultured Candidatus Sumerlaeota bacterium
CGACTTGTGCGGCTCAATTGCACGCGATGCAGCCGCGAATTCACGGCGACTCGTGAAGATTTTGAGCAAGCGGGTTATCCCGGATTGCCGCAGGAGCGGGTTACGCTTCGGCGCGGGGACGGATGCGATCATTGCCACAAGACGGGATATTATGGACGAGAAGGCATTTATGAATTCTTCGTTCCATCCGACGAAATCAAGCACATGATCGCGGCCAAAGTTCCGATCCACATGGTGCGTTCTCGCGCAAGAGCCTTGGGAATGCGGACGCTTCTCGAAAACGGACTCGTAAAAGTCCTGATGGGAAAAACTACGCTCGAGGAATTGGCGCGGGTGACGAGCTAAAGTCTTGCCCACATTCAAGATTACACAATGTGGGAGGCGGTCTCCGACCGCCGAAATTTCAGAACGGCAATGTCCTCTCAAAAAAAAGCCCAACATTTCTTTCCCTTCGAAATCCGAGTTCCTGCGACCTCGGCCAATCTTGGTCCCGGATTCGATGGACTCGGCTTGGCGGTGAATCTTTACAATCAGTTTGAAATTTCGCTTTCATCCGACGGAATCAATCGCATCGAAGGCGAGGGGAGTTCCAAGGGTGTGCGGGGGCCGGACAACCTATTCTTTAGAGCGTTCAAGAATCTGTTTGAAAAGTCCGGAGCACAAGCGCCTCTGCTGCACGTCCGCGTTCGCGGTAATGTCCCGATGGCAAGAGGTTTAGGTTCTTCTTCCACGGCCATCGTCGCGGGAATTCTGGCCGCAAACCATCTTGCCGGGAAACGAGCCGGACGAAAGCGCGGGCTTTACGAAATGGATCAACTATTGCTGGCCGCCACGCGTGAAGAGGGGCATCCCGATAACGTCGTTCCTGCGCTTCTAGGCGGGTTGGTCGCATCAGTTCAGACTTCGGATCGTGTGATCGTTCACTGCGCGATGCCACATCCCAAGTGGCGGCTTGCCATGTTCATTCCCGATTATCCTCTCAAAACAAAAAAGGCGCGGCGCGCGATTCCCAAAACGATTCCCCATGCCGATGCGGTCTATAATTTGACGCGAACCCCTCTCGTCATGGATTGCCTTATCAAAGGGCGTAAGGATGATCTCGGCGCGGTTTTATCGGATCGCTTGCATGAACCGTATCGCAAAAAACTAATTCCGGGTTTCGAAGAAATCACCGATGCCGCCCGTAAGGCCGGAGCATCTGCAGCTTATCTAAGTGGAGCGGGTCCCATCCTCGCGGCGTTTTGTTGGGGAGAGTCGTTGGCGAGAAAAGTTACCGCGGCAATGTCGCAAGCGGCCAATCGAATCGATGTTGGGGGAAATGGGATGGTGCTAAAACCTGTCAAGGACGGCGCAAAATGGTCGTAGATACAAAGTAAACCCAGCTATTTTGATTCTGGTTTTCTGGATGCGGCCAACTTTTCGGCAAGCGGCCATAGTTTGACGAGAAGATCGGATACTTCAAGTTCGGATGCCCACTTGGTAACATACTGTCGATCAAGGGTATTTAGCTGCACAGACGCTACGCCAACCGCGTCTCTGAATTGACGTTCGGATTCCCCCATTTTCGCCCACCGTAATTTGCTCAGAATACAGTCTTCGGGACTGACAACGCTCACATGGTCGCGCGCGGGCAAATCCATTAGGGTGCGCCGCGAAAACTCCATTTCAAAATAAGCCCCGGGTTTCTTAAAGAAAAAATCGGCTTTGTCATAGGTTGTAGGATCAATGACGTTAAACATCGAACGGTGATCCATTGCTTGAAGGACGAAATCTTCCTGAACGATGAAATGACGTTTCAACTCCTTGACGAGCTCTGAGAGTTGAGACTGTGTGGGATCAATCACAAAATCCACGTCATGTGTGTTTCGAGTTTCACCGTACATCATCGCACTGACTGAGCCAGCGAGCATGTAGGGCACCCCTGCATCCTCCAGCGCATCGCACAACTTTCGGAGAAACACTTGGTCTATCATGGCTGCACATTTTCGTCGGGGAAAAATCTTCGGAATACTTCTTCGCCCCAAGCTAGCCGGGCCACGGCGAGCTTCACTTGCCGGTCGTCATAATCGGGATGCCGTAACCGAACGCCCGCCGCCATCGTTTCTCTTGCGCGCTGGTTTGACGCAATCATCCGATTCCAACGCTCCGCGACGCTCATTCGACGGAGACCCTCATAGTAAGCTTGCCAAACCCCGATTTCCGTGTCCCCGTGGAAGTCCATGATTTAGCCACCTCACGGTCATCGTAATCTGACTCGGAGCGAACGCGCAAGTTCGCTGCCTTATCCATGTTCCGCCAAAGTTCCATTTCCGTTTGACTTCCCCTCATCCCGGCGGTCATATTTTCCATGTGAACCACGCGGTTCTTTGGACTCTAAGTATCGCGTGAATTTCTGAATGGAATTCCAAACCTGAAATCGCGCACCCCTCCACTCGCTTCACCCGAACCCGACGCCCCATCGGAAGCTGAATCCGCAGCGGCAGGGCTGACCCACGCCATGCGAGAGTATTTGCAGACGGCATATAAAATCGAAGCGAAGAGTGGTTCGCTTACCGTCTCTTCGCTAGCCGAAGCGCAACATGTCGCGCCAGCGTCGGCGACCGCTATGGTCAAGCGACTCTCCAAACTTAATTACATGAGCCACTCGCATTATGGAGCCGTGGGTCTGACCGAATCGGGTCGGCGTCAAGCGCTTCTCGCCATACGTCGCCATCGTCTTCTCGAATGCTTTCTCGTTCACATGCTTCATTATGGCCTTGATGAAGTGCATGACGAATCGGATCGGCTGGAGCCGGTGATCTCCGATAATTTCGAAAGTAAGATTGATGTTGCGCTGGGACATCCGACTCGTTGCCCCCATGGCGATCCGATACCCGATCCGAATGGCGTCATCCGCGATGCCAACTTGGGTTTTCCGCTTTCCGAACTTAAGGAAGGGGAGAGCGCAGTGGTGCTTCGCGTTCCGGGTTCAAAGCCAGAACTTCTTCGATATTTGATCGGCCTCGGAATGGAACCCCAAAAGCAAATTCATCTTGTGAAGCGCGAGCCGTTTGGGGGGCCTCTCCATTTGAAACTCGGACGCAAAACGATCCTGCTCGGACCTGAAGCTGCGCAAGCCGTTTACGTGACTCGTTCTTAAATGTCGGATATTGATTCCCCCGCCACAACGCAACGACTCTTTATCGCTATTACGCTAGCCGAATCGGTTCGATTGCAGATTGCATCGCTTTCGGATGCCTTGCAAAAAGGGTCGAAGTTTACGGGTGCGAGAGTCTCATGGACTTCTCCTTCGACCTTTCATCTTACGCTCCGTTTTCTTGGCGATACTCCCGAATCCCGAATTCCTTCGCTCTGCGTCGCGCTGAAGGGAATCGCCGAGCGGCACAGTCCGTTTCCGTTAAAGGCTCGCGAACTCGGAGTTTTTCCTCATTGGGGAAGACCGAGAGTCATTTGGGTCGGGATGCACGGCAAAAAGGGTGAACCCGAATCGCTTCAATCGGAAATCGAACGGATCGTTCAGCGATACGGCTTTGAACCGGAAAACAAGCCTTATCATGCTCATCTCACGCTGGGGCGAATTCGATCCTCGAAAGCGATTCGGCCACTGCAATCCATCGTCGAATCGCACGGCAAATTCAAGAGCGACCCGTTCACGGTGGAGAGCTTTGAACTTTTTTCCAGCGTACTTCATCCCGATGGCGCACGGCACATCCGGCTAGAATCTTTTAAGCTGAGTCAGCAAGCTTCGGCTGATATTTGAAAATGGAGCCCAAAACCGGGATCGAACCGGTGACCTCGTGCTTACCATGCACGTGCTCTTCCAACTGAGCTATTTGGGCTTGGTGAGATCAAGCGAGCGCCGATCAGTTCGTGACGGGCAGATCATCCACTCGATAGACTTCGACATTGTTCGCCGTGCGACCAAGAAAGACATGGCTCGTGTCCATTGGC
>CAZPIK010000383.1:0-3921 GCA_964586185.1 uncultured Candidatus Sumerlaeota bacterium
CTCATGATGAACGCGCCCAACGAGGTGAACGCGAAGCAACTCAAGGAACTGCACATTCGGACGACGGTTTAACGATAGTTGATGATGGTTGCTTCAAGTCGTTCGTACTCGAGCAAAGCGCCAACATGAAAATCACGAAACCGCACATTGCAATTAAGATGTGCAATGCCATCCAAAACCAATGAAGTCGCCATTTTGAGGTCAACGGGCGATCCTGCCTGTATTTTTCATCGGCTTCGTCGCGCAATCGCAATACTCCAATCTTGGGATGTAACTGATCGAGGGCGTGTCGATATTTTCCCGCTCGCTTTTGATGCATAGAGAAACGGTCATAATGCATCCATACGAAGACCGTTCCATAAAGTCCCTGTCCGACAAGAAATAGCGTCAGGGCAATGTCTTTGGAGGTAATGCCATCTTCGTACGTGATAAGACCGAGCACGCCAGCAGCTACTGCAATCAGTATATTACTTGCTGTAGCTCGCTGCTCTTCATGATGCCTTTCCCAAGCACAGTGCTCTTGGTACAAATTCCATAGCAATTCTGTGGAATCGAAATCTTTTTCTGGCTTGGGAGAAGTCGCTTTCTTCATATTTCCTTTGCGTCCTTTGCGTCCTTTGCGGTTAATTCTTCAAAGGTAAAATCCGCTCGCGATGCAATTCTTGAACCTATATTGCGGCGGAATACCAGCCCCAGTCCAGTTCGGAGTTTCCCATGTCTATTGCCGTTAAATCGCATCGCATCGAGAAGGACGATTGCGCCGTCCTCGTCGTGGATATTCAGGAGCGGCTTTTGCCCGCGATCCATGAGGGGTCACGGATGTCCGCGCAATCGGTGAGGCTCATTCAAGGCGCGCGCGTGATCGGTGTTCCGATTCTCTGGACGGAGCAATATAAGAAGGGTCTTGGCGATACGACGCCGGAGATCAAATCGGCCATCGGCGACGCCGCGACGCCGCTCGAAAAAATGGCGTTCGGCTGCCTTGACGACGAAAACGTGAAGAAACAATTTTCGGATTTGAAGCGCGGAACGCTCGTGCTCTGCGGGATCGAGGCGCACGTCTGCGTGCTTCAAACCGCGATGCGCGCGCTGGATGAAGGGATTCGCGTCGTGCTGGCCGAGGACGCGGTTTCTTCTCGCAAGCCGACCGATTGTGCCGCCGGAATCGCGCGGATGTATCATGAAGGAGTCGTCCCCGCAACGGTCGAGATGCTCCTCATGGAATGGATGAAGATCGCCGGGACGGAGACGTTCAAAAAGATTTTGCCGATCATCAAGTAGGGGCACTTTTCAAACTGAATATCGTTTTGTGTTCCATTGGGGTTAGTGATAACCCCGAACGAGCGTAAATATGGAATTCCAGTTGCTTGGCGAGATCGAAGAGATAGAAACTATTGCTGCGGGTAAGGGCGTATTGATCAGGCGGTATTTGGATCGCGTTTATGGCAAGGGGCGATGGCGCAAAAGAAAGGGTAGAGCAAGGGTTCGGTTTGCCGATGGAACCGTTCGCGAGGCCGAAATCCATTGGTTTGAAGCGCACGGAATTGGTCGGAGAGATTTTAAAATCAAGAGAGTGCTCCAATGAATAATTTTGTGATTTGTATTAACAATAAAGGCAACCCTGCCAGTCTCATTTTGGGCAAGGTCTATCGCACACTGCCGGATCGCGACGGAAAATCGCATAACATGCTTCGTGTGGTAGATGAGGATCTTTCGGAGCCGGACGGTTATCTCTACCCTGCGAGCATGTTCGCCCCGATCAAATTGCCTGTGGCCGCAAAGCGGGTGCTCACGGCCGTTGGAACATGAGGGACGAATCGAAGAATTACGACCGCCGATGGACGCGGATAAACGCCGATGGGTTCAGTCTCCAAATGAATTGTTTTTAGGGTAAGCTTTGCCAAATCCTCTCTATGTGTATGTAAAATTATTATTAGACCGATTGCTGATTGTCCCTTCATGGTTGAGAGCGTTGCGTGAATACCTCCGATTCCCCACCCCATGGCGTACCCTCGCAAAACGTGGGTGAAGCTCGATTATCCGACGTGCCAAAAAAGCAAAGGCGTCATACAAGACGAATGTGGGGCTGCCTTTTTGCAACTCTACTAATGATTTTGGGGGGTGTGTTGGGTGTTGTGATGGTGGCCGATAACCTAGCTGGAAAACTAAGTACCACCGAGCCGTCACAAGTGCGCGCCGCCGATCTCGGTTACATCGGCGGCATATCCTTGAGCAGGGGCGAATATGAAAGAGCCGAAGAGTGTTTTTGGGAAAGTCTGGTGATTTATAGCCATATGGGGCGGGATGATGAAGTGGCTAGTCAACATTCGGGTTTGGCAGAGGTTTACTTGAAGACCGGGCAATACGACAAAGCCGAATTTCACTTACAAGAATGCATGAGCATTGAGAAGAAGCTCAAAGACGGGTACGGCTGGCTAATTCTATTTTCAAGATTGGGCGATGTGAACTTGGCCAGGAAGAATTTTGCCGAGGCAGAGGCCGATTACCAACGTAACTTGGGATTTCATGAGAATTTGTCGGATGGGAACGGCACGGCTATGGCTTATTACAAGCTTGGGATGCTTGCCGAAGCACAGGGCGATTTGGATCAAGCCTGCGAGAAATGGCAACGGGCGCTTGTACTTTATGTTGCTGAGGAGAAGAAGGGTCCGCCTTGGGTGGGCAGGGTGATGTTGATACGGGAGCTTCAAAGCTGTATCGCAAACCGAAGCAGTCGTCCGTTCAAGGAAAACATGTTGAAAGTATTCGACGAATTATCAAAAAAGCATACGGGTGTCGGTTGGAAACCCAAATAATGGTCACTAACGTAAAACCTGATCAAGCTTCCGGAAGTAACTCTAATGGCTCTAGCCCGCTCGACTTGCTCGTCATCGGCGCGCATCCGGACGATGCGGAATTATTTGCGGGTGGGACGATGGCGATCGCGGTGGGTCGCGGCCGTCGCGTGGGGATTGTGGATTTGACACGCGGGGAATGTGGAACGCGCGGGACGCCCCAAACGCGCGCCAAAGAAGCCGCCGACGCCGCGAAAATACTCGGTATCCATCATCGCGAGAATTTGGATTTGGGGGACGGTCGAATCGAGAATTCCGACGCCGCCCGCATAAAAGTCGTCGAGCTTTTGCGCCGATTGAAACCGCGCGTTGTCGTCACGCATGAGACCGAAAGCCGCCACCCCGATCATACGCGAACGCATGAACTCGTCCGCGACGCCTGTTTTCTTGCCAACGTCGGCGGGTACGAAGCCAAAGGGGAGCGCCACAAAATCGAGGAACTCGTTTTCTTTGTCGGACACGAACTTCGCGGCGAATCGAAACCCGATTGGATCGTGGATACGACGGCGACGCACGAACAAAAAATTAAGTCGCTCCGGGCTTACGCGACGCAGTTTTACAATCCCGATTCCAAGGGCGGGCCATCCACACTCCTCTCCTCGCCGGAGTTTTGGGAGCATCTGGATCGCCGCTCCCGTGCGTTCGGTTACCTGATCGGCACAACGCACGGCGAAGCGTTCAATTTCCAACGCGCGCCGCATACCGGGCATGCGTTCATTAAGCTTGCTTAGGCTACTTCGTGACTTGAGCTAATCCATATCGGCTTTTTACCAGCACACTCTCGATCTTGCCATAGGTCGAAATTCGTGAAACACTCGATTTCAAGATTGCGTTGAGGGACGGATATCGTGAAAGTCCGCGATGTCATCAGGTTGATCGAAGAGGATGGATGGTATTTGAAGTAGACTCGCGGGAGTCATCGCCAATTCAAGCATCCCATAAAGCCTGGTCGGGTTACTGTGCCAGGCAAACCGGGCGATGATCTGGCGGAAAGGGACCCTCAAAAGCGTGCTACGCCAAGCCAAGTTGGAGGAGTAATGTTCATGCGATACGCCGTGGTAATCGA
>CAZPIK010000384.1:0-1279 GCA_964586185.1 uncultured Candidatus Sumerlaeota bacterium
GAGACGATGCGAAACCTTATCAATAGCCGTACGAATCCGCTCCATTTCCCCTTCTTTATCGAGCACACTCCTAATCTGCGCGTACTGCTTCGTTTTCTCGGCGATTTGCCCGCCAATCCTCCCCTTTTCCAGATTCGCTGATTTTGTTTCAGCCCTCATCCAGATCACTTCGTAATAGCCCAAGGTCAACAATCCGAGAAAACCGAATACCATGACAACCAACATCACTGATTTCTGTTTTTCATTCATGGCCATGATTATCACTCCACCCTGATCATCCTATTTCAGATTGTCTTCCTTATTTCTTCGCGCCGGGTGCGGGCTGATTCGCGCCCTGATCTTTTCCCGCATCCACGCCTTCCGATCCCGGTTTCTTGGGCTCTTCTCCCTGCGGCACGGTCTTGATCCTGAACACAAACTGCTGGACGGGATATTGCTTTTCGAACAACGCGGTGCGGACATATTCGAAATCAATTTGGGGATTCATGTTGTCCATAAAACGCCGAGTCGTTCCATCGCGGCCAGGCTCGCTATAAGCGACCAACGCTTCGTGAAACTTCTGGACGTTGTCGAGTTGTTGAACTGGATTTTCGCCCGTCGCCATCCCGGTCAGACGAAGGTTATAGGAAATGATCGGACGCTTTTGAATTTCAGGCTTAACCGCGCCCTTCTTTCCCTTATTAGCCTCGTATTCCGCGCGCGCGCGCTTGGATGCCTCTGTTTCAACCTCACGATATTCTTCGTTGACTGTGATTTCGTTCAGGAAAACATTCGAGGGAATCAACTTGGCCAATTGGCTAACCTTCTCGCTCCAGAGAATCCGGTTATCCAGCGTCGCCAAGATTTCCTGCTGAGTATTCAAAATGTCGAGATTGGTCTGAATTTCATCCGCCTTAGGACCTTCATCCGCGATTTTCTTCTCAAGGGCGGCTAGTTTATCTCTTTCGGCTTTAACCGTTGCCTTGATCGCAGCCTGACGGCCTCGCACATGGTAGGCTCCGGCGCCCAGCACGAGAATGAACACAACCAGCAGGGCCATTGCGGCGCCGTTACCGCCACCGCCCGAATCCACACGAGCCGCCGCTGCACGGCCGGGTCGCGCTTTTTTCTGGGCTTCAGGTAATAAGTTAATTCTAATCATGGTATCCCATTTCCTCCACTCGCTGGCGCGGGGTCATCAATCCCCACCGCACGACTAGGAAGTAAGCCCCCTGATTCCCAAGCCCACCACTACGGCAAGCGTATGGCGGTTGGATTGGACGTTTGCGGCGGCGGTCAT
>CAZPIK010000384.1:1289-3914 GCA_964586185.1 uncultured Candidatus Sumerlaeota bacterium
GACGCGGCGAAGAGGATCGATGATTTCAACCGGAAGCGAAAGCTCCTGCTCGAAATTCTCGCGAAGATTCGGAAGCGTGGCCGAACCACCCCCCAAGATGATGCGCGAAACGTTCAAATCGCGAATCTGGTTCTCGAAAAATTCAATGGACCGGCGAACCTCGGTGATCAACTCGGTGAGCACCCCGCCCACGGCACGAGTGGCGATTTCGTCTGGTGAGCCATCGGGCTGCGTTCCACCCTTGGGAGTTCCGTAACCCGCCATTTCTTCGACCGTGCCGCGGATCGTATCCACGAGACTGGTTCCGGAAATGGTCTTGCTCGTATCCACATTGGGATCAATCGGAGGAGTAGTCCCATGAGAAATCTTCATGGTTTCGGCCTCGTTGAAAGGACACCGAAGACGCGCGCGAATGGCCGTCGTCATGCTATTGCCGCCAAGAGGAATATCGCGCGAGAAACGGGAAACGCCGTTGTGGTAGATCGAAATCCCAGTTATCTCGGAGCCGATATTAATGAGAGCCGTGCATTCGCCGCCGCCGGTGCCGTAATTGGCCTCGAAACAATTTAAGAAAGCGAAAGAATCGAAATCAATGGTCTGGGGACTAAGCCCCGCATCGCGGATAATGGACATGTGGTTCTCGACCAAATCCTTTTTAGCCGCGACGAGAAGAACATCCAGCTTATCGGAATCGTGAGCGTTGACCCCAAGCACCATCGAGTCAATATTGACTTCATCAATCCGGAACGGAATGTATTCCTCGGCCTCCCATTGAAGGGCTTTTTTTAATTCGTCTTCGGGCATTTTAGGAAGCGAAAGATACCTAACGATGATGGACTCACCGCTAACCGCCGAAATCGTTTGCTTGACGGTGATGCGCGCTTCGCCAAGCGCCCGCTTGATGGCATCAACTTTGGCTTTGGCCTGAGCGCCGGGATCGCCCGGACGATCACCGGACGGATAAATATTTGCGATGGCGACTTTCTCGACTTCAAAATCGCTTCCGGCACGCCTCAGTTGGGCCACCTTGACCGAACTGGAGCCGATATCGAGTCCGATTGCTGTTTTTGCGCCGAACATGCTACCCGATCTCCCTTTGCCCCGAATTAAACCACCCAACGTTCTTTTCTCTGGTCTTTACGGCTAATAGCTCTCCAAAGATTAGCCTTATATGCATTTTTTTTTACAACGCTTGCAAGAACTATCCACAGGTTTCGCCTTTAGACGATTCCATCTCGATTCCGCTGCAAATGACATGACCAAAGTTCAACAATACCAGAATGCGAAGGGGACAATCTCCCCATCAACGGTTCGTAATGTTCACTTTAATTTCAGTATTGTCAAGGTTGAGTAAAGAAAAATTGTGATTCACAACCCCAAGACTCTAGTTTGAGCCAAGGGCTTCTTCATGCTTCTTTTTCGCGAGAGGTGTGCCGTAGTAACGGTAATGCCAGGGTTCCGTAGAGTATCCTGTGCGAGATTGATTTGCCTCAGTATAGCTAATCGCGAAGCCAAATTCGGGCGCGTGCTCGCGGAGCCAAATGCCCGCCGGTCGTGCTCCAAAGCCCGATTCTAATAGAGTTGACTGATCGCCATCGGTGAAATCCACCGCCGTGCCCAATTGATGTTCACTATGCCCCGGCATGGCGACGGTCGCCTGATCCCACCCTGATCGTTCCAATTTATTCAAATAGACGTAACATTGACGCTCGTAACTCCGATAAGCTGAAACGATCATCAAACGATGACCCTCCTTCTTTGCGGCTTCGATGAGCTGGAGCAACGACTTGGCGGCGACTTCGCGAAGTTTATAATCCTTATCCTTTTCCCAGCCGTGACCCGGAATCTCCATTAGATCGGGCGGACTATACTCGGCAGGCATCCCATGAAAGCGGTCAACGGGTTCGTCGCCGATGCTCTTAAGTTGATCAAGGCTGACCGTCGGTAAGCGGGCGAGTAGCGCTTCGGGAAACCACCCTTCGCGCGTTTTATCCTTTTGCTTGTATTGGACCTTAAGCCACGGCGTTCCCGATTCGCCCATTTCAACTCGCCCCACGGCCATGACGCGTTCAAACGGCTTCGAGGAAATTTTCTTTGAGCATTTCTTGCCATTGGGCGATTCCCACGGCGGAAACTTTTCGGTGAGGAGGATCATTTCGATAGGTGCGGATTCGGTTGGAACGGGAAGCATGGTTGTCGCAATGGACGGAGGAATGCTTTTCGCGTCTCCATAGACGCTCGATACCCAAAGAAAGGCCAGCACGACGGGTATTAGAATGGTTCTCGCAAAAAATCGCAGGTCCGAATATGCAGTTCTTAACATAGCGGCCGGTTCCAAAGTTGGGAGGTCAGGATATTTTTTTCGGCGCGGGCGAGTCGCGCGATCATCTGCGCCCGCGAACAAAAGCCATCGTCGGGCGGCGGCATCATACCAAGATCAAGCAGCGGCGCGAGGACGAAATCGCGATCCATCCAACGCGGATGAGGCAACGTCAATTCGGGATGCGCCATCCGCACATTTCCATAGACGATCAAATCAATGTCAATGTTCCGTGATTCCCAACGCGCGCGGCGAATTCGACCCATCGCGCGCTCGACCGCAAGACACCGACGCCAAAGCGATAA
>CAZPIK010000385.1:0-3910 GCA_964586185.1 uncultured Candidatus Sumerlaeota bacterium
TCCATGATGAGGGCGATATTCACGATCGCCTGAAGCTCGGGATCGAGGTAATACCGTTCGGTCCCCTCGAATTTAAGATCCTTCTGGCTCATGATTTTCCCTCTGAGTTTCAAGATGGGGCGGATGACGAGACTCGAACCCGCGACCCCCAGATCCACAATCTGGTGCTCTAACCACCTGAGCTACACCCGCCACACTATCGCTCGGATTTATCGTCCGAGCGTCGTCAAGCCCCATATCGTACGAAGTTCGACGCACCTTGGTCAAGGACAATTGGCCGCAAAGGGAATCGAAGAATCTCTTGTAACGCCCACGGCGGAAGTTAGAATGCTAGGTTTGCAGGCGCGCAACTTATTACAAGTTCGCGCCGGAGGGAGCTGCACGGTGGGTCGCAAAGACAAAGCCAAGGATTTCGCCAACGCCATTGCCTCGCGCGATGCCGATTTTTCGGAGTGGTATATTGACGTCGTCCGCAAGGCCGATCTCGCCGATTATTCCGACATTCGCGGCTGCATGGTTATCAAGCCCTATGGTTATGGCATTTGGGAAAACGTGCAGGCGGGACTCGATAAGCGAATCAAGGCGACGGGTCACCAAAACGCTTACTTCCCGCTTTTCGTTCCCGAAAGTTATCTGAAAAAAGAAGCGGATCACGTTGAGGGTTTCGCGCCCGAAGTTCCGTGGGTCACGCACGTTGGCGAGGAAAAACTCGAAGAGCGGCTCTGCATACGTCCGACCTCCGAAGCGATCATCGGCGCGACTTACGCCAAGTGGGTCCAATCGTATCGCGATCTTCCGATTCTCATCAATCAATGGGCGAACGTCGTTCGATGGGAAAAGCGGACGCGCCTGTTTCTCCGCACATCCGAGGTCCTTTGGCAGGAAGGGCACACCTGTCACCGCACCGCTGAAGAGGCCGTAGAAGAAACGCACAAGATGCTCCGTGAGTATCACAACTTTATGCGCGATGAGCTTGCGCTGCCGACCATCATGGGGAAGAAAAGCGAGAAGGAAAAATTCGCGGGGGCGGTGGACACTTATTGCGTCGAGGCAATGATGGGCGACGGCTGGGCGTTGCAGGCGGGGACCTCGCACTTCCTCGGGCAGAATTTCGCCAAGGCGTTTGGCATCAAATTTTTGGACGAGGACAATTCGGAAAAGTTTGTCTGGCAAACTTCGTGGGGCGTTTCGACGCGGCTCATCGGCGCGGTCGTTATGACGCACGGCGATGAAAAGGGATTGAAACTTCCTCCGCGCATTGCGCCGATTCAGGCCGTTATCGTGCCGATCATTTTCGACGCGACAAAAGCCGCGACGATGGAAGCCTGCGCGAAAATTGAGGCGGAATTGCAGGGCGCGGATATCCGGGTCAAGTTCGATTCGCGCGATTGGGTTTCGTCCGGATTCAAATACAACGATTGGGAGTTGCGCGGCGTTCCGCTACGGATCGAGGTTGGTCCCAAAGATTTAGAAAAGGGTCAGGCGATGCTGGTGCGTCGCGATACGCGCGAAAAAATCCCAACGCCGCTTGCCGAGTTATCCGCTAAGGTGAAGGAATTGCTCGTCGCGATTCAGGCGAACATGCTCCAGAGCGCATTGGACTTTCGAGCAAGCCGCACGCGCGAGATTACCGATTACGAGGAATTCAAAAAGGCGATTGAAACAGGGAAAGAATTCGTCATCGCGCCGTGGGACGGGACGACCGAAACCGAACTCAAGATCAAAGAGGAAACAAAAGCGACGATCCGTTGTATTCCGTTCGAGGGCGGAGAAGCCAAACCGGGCGACCGCTGCATAAAATCAGGCGCGCCCGCCGCGCATCGGGTCATCTTCGCCCGGAATTATTAGCGCCGACTTTGCCCGTAGTCACCTCTCATGATGCCTTCGAATGAAAGGTCTTCATCCAACTTTGGCCAATGGATTCCAAAGGGCGAAAGCTCGATAGCGTTTAATTCGGCTTCGCTTCCTTTTTCCAATCGCGAATTGCCCTTGATCGGAAAAGTCAGCTCGTGGCCGCTCCTGAACCCAATCAAGATCAGTCCGTTTTTGTGAACGGCCGAAACAGGTTCGTCAATCAAGATGTTCATTCCACTTCTCCTGAATGAGCGCGAGGTGATCCATAATCATCGCCTCGGCCTTACGTAGTTCCCCCACCTTTAAGCCATGTGATTCTCGAAGCTCAATCATTCCCTCTACGTTAAATACCGCCTCGCCGCCTCCGTACCGAACGTGAACATGAACAGGGCGATGATCGTTGCTGTAAAAGAAAAAGGAAAAGCCATCCTTTTCAAAAATCTTCGGAATTCCATCTTTCCCATCTTCGAGAGGAACCTAACAAGCCATTTACTCTCAAAAGCCTTGTCGGCGTCAAATTCAAACTTTCTGTTGCTGGATCGGGTCATTGTAGGGCGTTGGGAGTCATGGGCATCTAAAATCCCTTGCGACTCCGTTTGCGTTGCGTGACCATAACCCTCGCCCGCTTCTGCGGCGTTTTTCCCATTCGATTGAGCAGGTTTCGACTCCACTTCCAACTAGATGAGGATCGCTCCATGATGAAATCCGTTACCCACCGTATTACGGCGGCGATATTACTGATCGGGATTGCCTTTGCGGCGCCACTACCCGCCCAGGACTCCAACAAGGTCCTTGGGACGGTCACCCCCTCCGAATTCTCCCCAAGCGCCGTTGCCGTGCCGCCGTTTCTCTCAACGGGCGGCGAGACGCTGAAGGACGACGTGATTTCAAAGACTATCGAAAATGACCTGCGCCTCTCCGGTTTTTTTAAGTCGCCCTCGAATCCGGCGATGGTCCTTGAAACCGAGGCTTTCGATCAAAAAGAAGATAAGGTCCACTATGCGGATTGGTTCCGGCTTCAAGTTTCCTACGTCATCAAGGGGAAATACACAATCAAGGGGAACACGATTGACGTCGAGTTCCGCACCTATGACACGAGCGCGGGAGCGTACATTTTCGGCAAGAAATACGACGCCTTTCCAAAGGACAACGTGCGCCAACTTGCGCATCGGATCACGAACGATTTCATCAAACGAACAACGGGCATTGACGGTTGCGCGCACACGCAGTTCGTTTTTGTCGGGGAAATTCCGGCCAAGGGCGCGGCGAGCCACAAGGAGATTTTCGTCATGGACGCCGACGGCGAGAACCGCCGCCAACTGACGACCGACAAAAACCTTGGAGCGACTCCGGCTTGGGGCGCGCGCGGAACCGAGATTTATTACACGACTTACAAAGACTACAACCCCGACCTCGCGGGCATCTACCTCGATGGTTCTTACAATTGGTTCGTCTCGCGTCGCGCCGGGTTCAATCTTTCTCCCTCATGGAGCGAGGCCACCCAATTGATCGCTCTGACTCTTTCAAAGGACGGCAACTCCGAAATCTATACAATGAACCGCGCGGGCAAGGACTTGAAGCGACTCACGTATGACAAGTCCATTGACTCCTCGCCCGTCTGGTCGCCCAAAGGAGATCAGATTGCATTTACAAGCGATCGTAGCGGCGGACCTCAGATTTTTATCATGAACGCCAACGGCGAAAACGTTCATCAACTCACGCGCTTTGGTAGTTACAACGACGGCGCGGCGTGGTCGCCCAAGGGCGATATGATTGCGTTCTCGTCACGGATTGACGGCATCTTTCAAATCTTCACGATCAACGTGAACGGCGATGACGCGCGGCAACTGACCAACAATAGCTACAATAGCGAAGACCCTTCTTGGTCGCCCAATGGTTGGGTGCTCTCCTATACCGCCGATAAGGGAGGCACAAAGCAGGTGAACACGATGTTCATTGATGGTCGTCCGTTGGGTGCGCTGACGAACGGCAAGTCGGGGTCTTATTCGCCCAACTGGTCGCCGTTATTTCCGTAAACGACTGATAAGTCACATTT
>CAZPIK010000386.1:0-3892 GCA_964586185.1 uncultured Candidatus Sumerlaeota bacterium
AAAATTTTTACCTGATAAATCTCTGTCTGAATTAGGAAAGTCTCCATCTGTCCCGGCTTGGCGTCGGGGAAATACACATTCAAAACAGCCACGTCGCCAAAGAAGGACTTCACATGCGCCTCGACGGTCGGCGAAAGGGTCTTAAGCAAATTGAATACGCTTTCAAGCTGCTCGGGCGAGACGTTAGTGATCATCAGACGATAGTCGGCGGTATCGAGCATCGAAGTGCGCCAATCCTCAAGCAGTCCCTTTGAAAGGGAATTGATCGCTCGCGGCATAAGCCCATTAAAAGCCCGCTCGAGAGCGGCCTCACCCGCAAGCGCCGGCGCAGAATAATCCTCGCTATCGCGACCGATGACTTCGCCCGTATCCACCCGGACAAGACTCAGATCAATGTGCGCTTCATAAATCGTGAACTGGTCGTAAAGAATATCTCGCTCGCCGCGAGAGTTGACGGTGAGAGTTCCCGTCAAAATCACCTCGACTTCGCCGCGCTGCGCTTCATCGCGCGCGTTGGAAAGCGTATCCGAGGATTCCAGAACGTTGACATTGAGCGGGTGAGTTCCCATCCGCTCGGTCTCAACACGGAGTTCATTCCGGCGCATTAAGTCTTCAAGAATTTTTCGACCACGACCGTCTTCGGTTTTCTGGCCGTCAATATTTTCCTCCAGCACAACCGCAATGATCGGGCGAACCTTCGGCTTGCCGATAAAGCGCTTGTCCTCCAAATCGGAGTAAAAATTGTCCACGTTCACGCCGACGCGCACGTCCAAACTCACGCTCCCATCCGCGGCAACGCGGCGCTTCAATACCGTGCGGCTCGTGAGAAACCGGTCGCCATATTGCCGGAGATAAGGCTCCAGCAGGTCGCGCCCGATCAGGATCGAATCGCCGAAGTAAAGTCGCGAGGCAGTGCTGATAAGGGCGCGGACACTTGCCTCGCGCAACGCCTCTTCATCGTTCCGGCCCGTGATTCCTTTGTAGTCGTAAAGCGCGAGATTATTGATGCGCGTGCGACCGATGGCAGCCTTACGTTTCAAGCGCTCGCGTTCGAGATTGGCAATGGCCTGAGCAGCCGAAAACTCGCGTGAGGTGATGACACTTTCGTCATCTTCAAACGCCTCTTCGGCTTCTTCATCGCTCATGACCTTGATTGTATCTTCAGAAAGCTGCGCCGGTTCGGTCATTTCGGCATCCGCTGCTGGCGCTTCGCTGGTTGTGGCCGGAGCCGACTCCATGGCGGGGACTTCGACCGCAGGCGGTTCGGCGGGTGGCGCGGGCGGAACCGGATTCTCATCCGGCACTGCGGTAGGAGCTTCTTCCTGCGCAAATGCAGGACTCAGACTCGCGACCCCGCAGAGGACGCATAGTCCCCAAATGACCCAAGGCATCAGCCTGTGATTTCGACGCTTACCCATAACCAACCGCCATCCTTTCCCGCAGGAGAGAATTCCAGTAGTCATCAAAACGGGATGCGGCAGATTAGTCAATGAAAAATCCCTCAATTGGGGCGCCAATCCTGCGACTTTTTTTCTCGCGAATTCTTCTTGGCTTCGGCAAGCGCTGCATAGCGGATGATTTCTGTCTGCCGCGCTTCAAGATTCATGATCCTTGAGTACATCAGAATCATGAGAAAGATCACCGCGATGATGAATAGATAGAACACGAGATCGGTTCCGCGTCCAACCCCCAGAACGTTGGCCGCGACGGTGCTGGTATCGGGAAAGAGCGACAGAAAGATGCCGGCCAGAAAAAGGCCAAGCGCCATCAGGCGATCCCAAAGCCGGGACCGCAAAACTCGGAAATACGTCCAAATCGAAAGGAGCAGCGATACGATCAAAACAGCTTGAACGAGTTTCATAATCGGAACACCTCCGAGATGGAATCCCACAAGATGTGGAACGCGTTGGATATTCTCTGCCCCTTTGCGATGGAGTAAGGGGTGTAATGGATCGTGACTGGAACCTCAACGTAACGCAGCCCAAGGCGCTTAATCTCGCTGAGAATCTGCGAGGCGTGCGCCATGCCGTTTTGTGTGATTCGGATTTTTTGCGCGGTTTCGGCTGTCATCCCGCGCAGGCCATTATGGACATCGGTTAATTTGAGTCCGACGGTGCACCGGGTGAGCGCAAGAGCCAATTTTAAGGTTAAACGTTTCGCGCGAGGCATACCGATTCCTGCGCCTCCCGCCAAAAATCGGCTTCCGAGAGTAATATCAAATTTCCCCTCACGAAGGGGATTCAGGATCGGTTCAATATCCTCTGCGCGATGTTGACCGTCGGCGTCGAAGGTGACAATGTATTCGGCGCCACGATCAAGCGCGTGAAGGATACCGGTTTGAAGCGCGGCTCCCTGACCCAAATTGATGCAATGTCTGACCCGATCAACCGGCAATTCTTCTACAATTTCGGAGGTTCCATCGGTTGAACCATCATCAACTACGATAACTCCGTAGCCTTTATCCACGACCGACATCACCGTGGACCGTATGGAACCGGCCTCATTGAAAGCCGCGATAACCACCCATGCGGAAGCTGGAGAATTTGCGCCCAAGGCTGTAGCTTCCGAACCCATTCGCTTGACCCCAGTTCATGCCGCGTAGAGAATCCTTCAGTAGTAAAAAATGCTCAAGGGCTATTCGTGGAGGCCGGGCGAGACTTTTCGCTTGCCTAAGTCGTGCGGCACAAGTATAGAAGGGGCGGTCGCGCCCGCGCTAAATGGATGAGAGGATCGAGAGATCGTGAAGCTCCGGGGCCATTGCGCGACGGAAAAGCGTCGGGAACAGATCGAGGTTTCAACCTTGGTTATGCTCGGCGTCCACACCACAACGAGAGAGGGCAGAAGAAAACTTCATGAGCGCCACCGTCGAAAAAGTCAAAAATATCATCGTCGAACAGCTCGGCGTGAATGCCGATCAGGTTACCGAAAGCGCCTCGTTTATTGAGGATTTGGGAGCGGATTCGCTCGATCAGGTCGAGCTGATCCTCGCCTTTGAAGAGGAATTCGGACTCGAAATCCCCGACGAGGAAGCCGAGAAAATTCATACCGTCGGCGATGCCGTAAAATACATCGAAGAAAAAGCCAAGAAGTAAATCTGATCGCGAGGAACACCCACGCATGGGAAGCCGCCGCGTCGCCGTCACCGGGGTCGGGGCCATAACGCCCATCGGCAACACCGCGTCCGAATTTTGGGCGGCGTTGATCGAGGGGCGCAACGGCGCGGGCACGATCACGCAATTCGATCCTGTCAATCATCAATGCAAGATCTCTTGCGAGGTCAAGGGTTACGACCCGAAGGCACACTTTGAACATAAGGTCGCGCGCGTGACCGAGCGGTTCACCGGTTTTGCCGTGGTGGCCGCTCGCGAAGCCGTTGCGCAAAGCGGAATCAAAGAAGCGGGCATTGATCCGAACGATATCGGTTGCGTCTTTGGCGGCGGGGTCGGCGGCATCGGTTACGTCGAGGAATCGTGCATCACGCTCCACGAGCGCGGCCCGGGAAAAATCAGCCCGTTCCTCGTTCCTCGCATCATTATCAACATGGCCCCCGGTTATGCTTCGATTGACCTTCAAGTAAAAGGTCCCAATTTTGCCATCGTCACGGCATGCGCAGCGGGATCGAACGCGATTGGCGAAGCCGCAGAAATCATCAAGCGGGGCGACGCCATAGCCATGATAGCGGGCGGTTCGGAGTCGAGTATCTGCAAAGTCGCCATTGCCGGATTTGGCAACATGGGGGCGCTTTGCATTGATTCCAATGAGGCCCCCGAAAAAGCAAGTCGGCCGTTCGACGCGCAGCGATCCGGTTTCGTCATGGGCGAAGGCGCGGGCGCGATGGTGCTCGAAGATTGGGATCACGCAAGAGCGCGCGGGGCAAAAATACTTGCCGAAC
>CAZPIK010000387.1:0-3866 GCA_964586185.1 uncultured Candidatus Sumerlaeota bacterium
TCAATTTCAACGTCGCGCTCGCTGCAAATCAGCATCAGCGAACCGTCGTTCTTGAAATTACCGTCCCACTCAATGACTTGCTCGTCAGTCCAGTTCGGATCATATTCCGAAAGCTTCTTTTCATCCATCAGCGCAAAGTACGCGCGGACGTTGGTGTCGGTCTCGTCCTTGGGAACCCCGGGAGGATATTTCTCGAAATCGTGACGGTCGAAAGCCATGATCATTCTCCTTTTCAACGCATATCGCGAACCCAGCGATTTTCGACTCCCGCCCGCCCGATGTCAAGCGACAGCGTTGGCAAAAGTTCGGACAACGAGAGAGAAATTAACAGGGATGAGGTGGATGGACGGAATTGGATTCAGGAAATTCACTCAGGAACAGGATCACTTCTTACTGCCCGCCTGACCGTCCAGAAAAGTTCTTATAGAATCCTTGAACTCGGCGTTTCGGATCGCGGAAAGGTGATTCGATTTATCAAGGACGACGACCGGAATATCGGGACGAATCTTCATCAACGGCTGGACATATCGTTTACGAATCGGATCATTCTCGCCGATAAGAATTGTCATCGGCGTCTTGATCGCCTTGATCTCTTCCTCGCTTACCTGAAGCGCAAGAAACCCCTTAAAGCACGCCTCGCGCGAAGACGATTCCGCACCTCGCAACGTTCCCGGCGCTTCTAACCGAAGCGGCTGCCCCCAACGCGTATGGAACCAACCCATGCCGCCGACCACCGCGGACTTCACCCGCTCCGGATGAGTCGCGAGCAGTTTCATCGTGATCATCCCGCCCATTGAATACCCGACGATGTGCGCTTTCTCAATTTTCAAGTGATCGAGCAATGCAATGACATCCTCCACCATCTTAACGCCGTAATCTTGAACCTCCGTGGGCTTGTCGCTCTGACCGTGACCGCGACAATCCATCGCGATTACGCGATAGTGCGGCGTCAGATTCCGAATGACGCCGGGCAATCCCCAATTGGTCCGTGCGCTGGCATTGAACCCATGAATAAGGAGAACCGGCTCGCCCGCTCCTTCGTCAAGGTAATGAATCTTGACGCCACCGGAATCGAAGAAGTTCTCCCCAGCAAGAAGATGCGACGAAACAAGAACGAACAGTATGAAGCAAATCAAAAATCGAACATAACGGGTGACATGCATTGTCAGCCTCCCGCAAGAAAACTATACGATCATCCGATCATTCCGCAAAGCATCGCCTTACGACGTTCTTCACTGAGCGCGCTTTCGGCGCGCTGCTCTTCCAATTCTTCGAGGGCGCGGGTCGCGGCCGCCTCGGCTTCCCGATATTCGTTGGTCGCCTTCTCGACGTCGCTTCCCATCTGCTCGATTTCTTCCTGAAGCGTGATGCCCGCTTGATATTTCCGCTCGACGGCGGTTTTGAGTTGTTCGACTTCCTTGCGAATCTTCTCAAGCGCGGCGTCGCGCTCGCGTTTGGCCGCCAAAGCCTCGCGGTGCTCTTGGATGGGATTGGTTTGACCCGAATCGTCCGGCTTGAACCCGCGCAGATTTTTCGTGGCCTGCTCGAGTCGCGCCGCAGCTTGCTTCCATTGCTGTTCAACCTCGGCCAGTTTCTGCGAACTGTCGGCCAGACGTGCCTCGATATCGTATTTTGTTGTCTTCGATTCGTCCAAATGGTCAATGTGCTTGCAGAACTTCGCAAGCTTCTTTTCGTAAATCTCTTTCAATCGCTCGGCTTCCTTAATCATCGCCTCACATCGTTTCTCAGTTTCTTTGAGCGCGCCGCTCCACTCGCTATTGCGCTTGGCGAGAAGCTTGTTGACCTTTTCGAGCATCGGCGGTTCAAGGCAATCGGTCAAAACAGGCACGAGATCAAGGAGTTCAAGTTCCTCTACAACCATTTCGAAATCGGCTGAAGCTATCAGCCGATCAAACGACTCGCCGGAATAAGTGAGCCGCGCCATCTCGGGATGCGCCTTAAGTTTTGCAACGGCGGCAATAATCGCATCATAGGCATGCCCCGCAAGCGAAAACTCCGTTTTATGTCGCGCGGCAAGGAGACGGAAAATCTCGGTGAGTCCCATCGTCTCGGGGCTACCATCCAAGTGAATCTGCCGATCCTGTAGGTGCAGCATTGCCTTCTTGCAGTTGCGTCCCCAGTGTCCGTGAGTGTCAATCCACATCCGGTTGATCGTCGCGTCGGCCAGCAATCCCAGCGCCTGCCCGCTTTCGTGATCCGCGACCAATGCCAAACGCGAGCCACACCGGCGAATCAATTGCTCGAATCGCAAACCGGAGATCCCGCTTTCCTCTTCTTCAAAAAAATAGGGTCCAACCCAACGAACAGGAAAACTCTCTCCGCCCGTCGTAAACACCGCCTTGCCATCGAGCAAATCGGCGATGCTGACGTCGAAAGCCTCCGCGAGACGATCAAGCGACTTATCCATTTTTTCGATGAACGCCATGTTCCAATCCATCGGCTCATCCACACGCGGACGGATTTGATCCGGCACGATAATCTTGATCGTGATGTCGAAGTTGGTCGGCTTTCGTCCCAGCGCAAGATCACGCACGGCACCACCGATGACGACGATCGTGGTAAGCGATTTCTCCTTGAGAAACTTGAGAAACTCACCGACGGATCCTTCGATCCGAGGTAAGGCGATCTGCCGTAACGGCATCATTTCTTCGGACTCTGCGGCGGGTGGCGGAGCCACGGGCGGCGCTGTTTCCATCGCCGTCGTCTCAGGCGTAGATTGAGCAGCGCGGGCTTCTTCCTCGGCGGCCTTTTGCTTGGCCTTACGTTCGCCCAATTCGTATTTGATAAGCGACCAGATCGGGTTTTCGTAGGTGCGCTTAATCCACCCCGCCTCACCCGTTTGGCGATTCGTAACTTCCCACGAATTGATACGCACGGACATGATGAGGTTTTCGGCCAGCGCGTGAAGCACCGAATCATCGGCCTTGCCAAACATGTGCATCAAAACATCTCGAACGGCGTCGAGCTTTTCAGAAACAGAAAGCTTGCGAGCAGCGGCGGAAAGAATCTTCTCAACCCAAACTAATAGGGGATTGATAGCTCGCGGATCGGCAATACGACCGAGCGCGAACGCCGCCGCCCAATGCGCGCTCCATTCCTTGTCCTCGAGCGTCTTGATCAAACCATCAACCGCCCGCGCATCGCCTATCCGACCCAGCGCTTCGGCGCACTTCATTCGCACTACGTCGTCGGGATCATTGAGACACTGCACAAGCGGCTCGACGGCATCAGGATGGGCATGACGACCGAGCGCTTCGGCCGCCGTCGCGCGAGCTTGCGGACTCTCGTTCTTAAGGGCGATGATGAGCGGCGCGACGACTTTCTTATTCGGAATCGAACCCAACGCCTTAACCGCTTCGCTTTTCAGCGAAGTTTCGGCCTCCTTATTAATGAACATCACAAGCTTTTCACGAGCTTGAGTGTTCCCCAACTCCTGCCACTTCTTAATCTTCTTATACTTCGATTTCGTGGTTGACCAAATCATGTGTCGCCCTAGAGGTCAGTTCCGCCTACCTTCCGAATTAACTTAGGATTGTAAACGCTTTTAGATGGCCTGTCACGCTAAACTACGCAAACAGATATGGGCCAAATGAGCCGGCAAGGTTCGTTTCGATTCTGTCCGATTTGTGGTATCGATGACGCCATGATACCCTCACCCATTCTAATTTTGTTGGCATGGATCGCGCTTGCGACTGGCGTAAAGTGCGCAGCAAGCGATCCGTCGCATCGTTTCCCCGCATTTCCCGGCGCGGAAGGTTTCGGCGCTTATACTCCCGGCGGTCGAGGCGGAAAAGTCCGTCTCGTCACGACGCTGGATGACTTCCGTCCAGGAAAAGAGAAACCCA
>CAZPIK010000388.1:0-3825 GCA_964586185.1 uncultured Candidatus Sumerlaeota bacterium
ATCGCGAACGCCGCTACTATGCCCCGCCGCCTCCATGCGCTCACCATTATCATTATGACCCGTGCCCGCCCGGATATTTTAGCTTCGGGTTTGGCTACCACGGCGGCTACTGCCACTAAGTTTCGCGCCGCTTGATGAAGGGCATCGCAGCCAAAACCGCAATCCCGGCTAAGCACATCACAAGCGCGAGGCCAAGTAGTGGCGGAAAATAACTCAACTCAATTTTGTGTGGCGGTGGATTGCCATTCTTCAAATCCCGCTTACTTGCGGGCAGGACAACCCACCGCCAAAATCCGTCATAGCGCCCGCCGGGCGTAAGTATTTGAGTTTCTTTGCCATCCACATAAGCCCGCCATCCGGGCCAATAGGCGTCGTGGAGTTCGATAACAGCCTCAACTTTTAATGGTAACCGCGTTGCTTCCAGTTTTAGGTAATTGGAGCGAATTTCCACTGGCTTGATCGCGATCTCGTTCGATTCCGCGCCCAGCATCTCAGCCCAAGGAACCTTGTGATCCACCTTCACGGCCATCGCAAATTCCCGTCCCTCCACGGCTTTATATTTCGCCTCCCATTCCGCCGACCACCGAAATACCCCAGCCAATATGTCCCCCTCCGCAAGATAAAGTTCGAAATGCGGGGCTTCACCCTTCATGCCTTTCAATTCGATTCGATCCGTCACCAAACGCAACTTACTTTCAAGTCCAACCATCAGTCGCTCGCGTTTTGTCTCGCGCGTCGCTTCGCTAAGGTCGAACTTGTGCCTCGGCTCATTTTGATGACCAAGAATTTGGAGCCGTCGAACGGAATTCGAAGATGCCGACGGGACATACACAACGCGTATTTCCGAATCCTCAGCCCACCCGCGTAGGAGTCCAATCCAGCGATTCGGCTCAGCTTCATTCATGTAAATGGGCAAGCCCCACGCGGGAATGAGACCCCCCGCGATCTGCGCCTCTTCCATGGCCAGATTTTTTCGATCGTCTTTCGGATGCGGCGGATACGTTAGCCCAAAATGTGGAGTCCACGGTTGCTGTTTGTAGGGCCAGTCGCTTGCCTCCTCGATCCACCGCCGATACCGCACCGATTGCGCGGGTTCGTAACCATCTAAATCCTCGTAGCCATAAAGCATCGCAAGATTGGGTAGCGCCCAATCGGCCAGATCAGGACGGCGGTAGTCAAAGCTTGTTGCCCTTTGCCAATCGAGAACGAAAAATCGTTCCGTCGGCTTAAGTCCAAGCGACTCGATGAGCGGCGGATTGCCTTCCGGCAAGAGTAAATCAGCGACCTTGATTCGCGAAAGCGAGGTCGTTCGCCAAGTCCCAAACCCCAGAAGCGCTGTGCCAAGAACCAAGAGCGGATATACAACGCGCGCACTTTTAGGAATGCGTTCGATGAGCGATCCCGCGCCGAGTCCCGCCGCAAGCATGAGTGCCCAGTGGCCAAAACCGAGCATTCGGCGCGGATCGTGGAAATAGGTTACCGCGGGGATGAGATTCCCCAAAGACACAAACGCTGCATGATTCGTTGGCAAAATCGTCGCGAGTGCCATTAACCAGGTTGCGATCCAGAG
Source organism: uncultured Candidatus Sumerlaeota bacterium (assembly GCA_964586185.1). Lineage (GTDB taxonomy): Bacteria > Sumerlaeota > Sumerlaeia > MVZB01 > JAJFLK01 > CAZPIK01. Next base: position 1,571 of record CAZPIK010000388.1, read on the forward strand.
CCTGCGTCGCGCCAATTCTCTAGGCATTATGAACGCCAACGCCAGTGCAACGAGTCCAATCGCACCGGAGGCTTCGGCGTCCCCACGGGTTGTTCCGTAGTTTCCAATTAACGCGGAAAGTATCTCGAACCATGATCCAAACGCGCCGTGCGCAATACTGCTCGAATCCATCCGCGTGCCACGTGTTGTCTCACGCAAGAATGCCATTTGCGGCAACCAACCCGGTGCGCCAATCATTACGCCAATCCCAAATGCAATCGCGGCAAACGCCACCCAACGCCTTCTGGAGTCCGCATCAATCTTCATCATACTCAAGCTAAAGATCGCCAGCCCCACGATTCCATAGGTCGCAGGTTGATGCGCTCCCGAGAGGAACATCATCGCCGTCGCCATGGCGCCACCCGCCAGATACCCACGCTTTCCACACCGCGCAAATTCCACCGCGCAGCCGAGCCACACGGGCCACCAGGGTAAAACGTTCAGGTAGTTGCCGAATTGCAGTCGACTCCAACCATAATTCCCCGCAATGCAGATCGCACCGCAGAGTATCGCCGCTATACGACCCACGCCGAATTTTTCAAGCAGCCATGCGGTAGCTGCAGACCACAACCCCAGTTGCAGAACCATCGGGAAGGTAAACCAAAACGCGCTCGGCCACATCATCATCGGCCAATTGAGCGGATAACCCAGCGCGGACTGCGGATTCGAATAAAGCGGCGTGCCCCCAAGAATGCAGCGGTTCCACCACGGCCATTCACCCAAATGCATGAGTCCCGCCGCATGCCATCGCATCGGAAAAAAGTACATGACCGTGTCCATCGAAAGCGGAATTTCACCGTGAAGAAATGCGCCGCCATAAAGAATCAACGGCGCTATGGCGAGCATGATTACGCTTGCGATGAATATGGCTGGCGATCGGAAATTAGAAGTTGTATGGGAATTGGAAATGGAGAGACTCATCCGTTATGCAGGCTTCTCGCAGCGTCCTTGCGGCACAAGCGCTGCATTCTTTTTCATTCTCTTACTTCCCATCAATCCCATAATTCCCATCCCATTCATGCTCTTCATCCCTGTTAGCAATTCTTCATCGGCGTCGCTTTGAACTTTCTCACCTGTTCGGTGATCGCTCGCTCCGTCGGCAATCGCTCCGCACTGCTGGCTCCAAAAAAACCCGCAACACCCCGCGTTCTCGCTAGAACATAAGCTGCGTCTTCCGGTTCGCTGATCGGTCCGCCGTGACAAATGACGATAATGTCTTTTCGAATCTTTTTGGCGGAGTCATGTATCGCTTGGATTTCAGCGACGCACTGGTCGAGTGACTTGGCCGTCTTTGCGCCAATAGTCCCCTTCGTGGTCAGTCCCATATGCGCGACAAGAACGTCCGCTCCAGCGCGAGTCATTGCGCGGGCTTCGTCCGTGTTAAACACGTAAGGCGTCGTGAGCAGATCGAGTTCGTGCGCTAAACGTATCATCTCGACCTCTTTATCGTATCCCATTTCCGTTTCCTCCAGGTTTTGCCGAAACACTCCGTCAATAAGACCGACTGTCGGAAAGTTCTGAACGCCGCTGAATCCCATCTCTTTTAACTGGCGTAAGAAAACCGGCATGAGTCGAAATGGATCTGTTCCGCAAACACCCGCAAGCACCGGAGTTCTTTTCACGACAGGCAATACTTCGCGGGACATCTCGACCACGATTGCGTTGGCGTCGCCATACGGCATCATCCCCGAAAGCGAGCCATGCCCTGCCATGCGAAATCGCCCTGAATTGTAGATTACGATAAGATCCGCGCCTCCTGCTTCTGCGCACTTGGCGGATAGTCCCGTCCCAGCTCCCGCGCCAATCAGCGGCTTTCCTTCGGATACTTGTCGCCGTAGTTTCTTTAATACCGCCGCTCGGTTCTCCGGACCACGTTGCATTGGTCTCGCCTCCTATACATGCGTTCCCATAAGTCTTATTTGTCCCATCAACCAGTTCCAATAAAAAGAGAGGCGCGGATCGAAATCCGCGCCTCTCACTAGAGGGTTATCGGTTTAGCTTAGACCGATCTTCTTATTCGAAGACCGACCAATCGCGCACCGCGTTCGGTGTCGGAGTCGGCGAAGATGTCGCCGCTGCCGTCGCCGTCGGTGTTTCGGTCGCCGTTTCCGTCGGGCTTGACGAAGGCGCCGGTGAAGCGCTCGGCGAAGCCGAAGGACTGGCCGAAGCCGTCGGGCTGGCCGTCGCCGTGGCCGTGGGGCCAGGAGGCGAAGGCG
>CAZPIK010000389.1:0-3816 GCA_964586185.1 uncultured Candidatus Sumerlaeota bacterium
TGTTCGATTCCGAGAGGTTCCTTGCGCGTCTCCCATCGCCACCGTTTCTGTTTCTCGATCGCGTGACTGACATTATTCCGAGCAAGGGAAAATCACCCGTTGGTACACGGATTGAAGCTGAGTTCGACGTAAAGTCCGACGCTTGGTTCTTCCGCGCCAATCGTCAATCGGCAATGCCTTATTCTGTCCTGTTGGAATTCGCGCTTCAAAATTGCGGGTTCTGTTCCGCTTATGTCGGTTCTTCACTACGGAGCAATGACGATTTGCGCTATCGCAATCTCGACGGCAAGGCCACGCTGCTGCGCGAAATCGGATGCGACGTTGGAACGCTCACGACACGTTGCGAACTCGTCGCCGATTCCATGTCGGGGGGCATGATCGTGCAGCGCTACAAGATGGAAGTCTTTGACGCGGCGGGACTGATTTTTTCAGGCGAGACGTCGTTCGGTTACTTCACGGCCAAGGCGTTATCGGAGCAGGCGGGGATTCGCGGAGCCAAACCCCACGCGCTTAATGCGCGCGATTCAAAAACCCGAAGAGCGTTCACAATGGCGGACGCTCATCCTTTCGCGCCGGACGATCTGTTGCTCGACCTCGACGGTTCGCTGGCGCTTCCTGCGAGGGCTTACCGCATGATGGATGAGATTGAATGCTTCGACTTGAATGCTGATTCGCGTGCGTCGGTTCTTCTTCGAGGGCGCAAACAGGTCAATCCGGATGAATGGTTTTTCAAGGCGCACTTTTTTCGTGATCCCGTCAATCCCGGTTCGCTTGGACTCGAAGCGTTTCTTCAATTATTAAAAGTTTGGGCAAAAGATCGTTGGGGCGTGTCGAACGACGAAGCGCTTCGGTTCGCGCCAATTGCTTTGGGAGTTGAACACGCATGGAGTTATCGCGGCCAAGTTCTGCAGAAGCATCAAGAGGTCATCGTCGAAGCTGCCATCACAAAGATTGACGACGCGGCTAAGAGAATCATTGCCGATGGATACCTTCATGTGGATGGCATGACGATTTACCAGATGCGGAATTTTGGAATGGAACTTCTTCCGGCAAACGGAGACGCACGATGAGATACTCGCGCGTTTATCTGGATACTATTGCTTATGAGCTTCCGCCGCTCGTCATGACCTCCGATTCGCTCGAAGCGCGGTTGGAGCCACTTTACCATGCTCTGCGGCTCCAGCGTGGGCAACTCGAATCGCTCACGGGCATTCGTGAGCGGCGTTGGTGGCCCGCTGGATTCAAGCCTTCAGCAGGCGCGACCAAAGCGGCGAAGCGAGCGTTGTCGAAGTCGTCGGTTCGTGCTTCGGATTTAGGCGCGCTGATCTATGGCGGCGTCTGTCGCGACAATTACGAACCCGCGACCGCATGCGCCGTTGCCTCTGCGCTGGAAATTAAAGGAGACGCGGAAATTCTCGACGTTTCCAACGCGTGCCTTGGCGTCATGAACGGCATCGTCGCGCTTGCGAACCGAATTGAGCTGGGACAAATCCGCGCGGGAATGATTGTCTCGTGCGAAAGCGCGCGCGAAATAGTGGATGTGATGATCGAGCAGATGCTCGCCGATCCGACGATGGAAATGTTCAAGGCCTCACTCGCGACATTGACGGGCGGTTCGGGTGCGGTTGCGCTCATTTTGACAGATGGCTCATTTGCAAATTCGCGACCGAAGTTGCTCGGCGGGGCGATGCGGAGCGCGCCGGAGCATCACGCGCTTTGCCGTTGGGGAGACGACTTGCGCCCAAGCGGATCAGCCGAGCAGTACTTCGAGACCGACGCTGTATCCGTCCTTAAGCATGGCGTTGCATTGGGACAAGAAACGTTTCGAGCGTTTCTCGCCGAGATGAATTGGAATCTCGGGGATTTGGATCGCGCGATTTTGCATCAGGTCGGCTCGGGCAACCGCTCCGCGATTCTTTCCGCGCTCGGTATTCCTCCCGAACGGGAGTATCCCGCTTTTGAATACCTCGGCAACATGGGGACGGTTGCGTTACCGCTCACCGCCGCGCTCGCGGCAGAACGCGGCTTTCTGAAGTCGCGCGACCGCGTGGGATTCCTTGGCATCGGCAGCGGGCTTAATTGCCTCATGCTCGGATGGGAATGGCAAACCGATGGCCTTTGATCCCGCGCAATACAAAGATCTTTATCCTTTCGAGGGGCGGCGCTTGATGGTGCGTGACGGCATCGCCATGCACTATTTGGACGAAGGCGCGGGCGAAACGGTTCTGATGTTGCATGGGAATCCTACGTGGTCGTTTTATTTTCGCGATCTCGTGCGCGAACTTCGTGCGACACATCGCGTCATCGTGCCCGATCACATTGGTTGTGGGCTATCCGACAAACCGGGCGACGACCGTTACCGATACACGCTTCAAAGCCGCGTCGAAGATATCGAGGCGCTGCTGGATCATTTGGGAATCCATGAAAATCTAACACTCGTCCTTCACGATTGGGGCGGCGGAATTGGAATGACTTGCGCCGCGCGGCGTCCCGAACGGATCAAACGTTTCGTCCTCATGAACACGGCGGGATTTCTCCTGCCCAAGACTAAACGCTTTCCTTGGGCCTTGCGACTCGGACGCGATAGCCGCCTCGGAGCATTTCTCATCCGGCGGTTCAACGCCTTTTCATTCATCGCAACTTTTGTCGCTTCCAAAAAAGGGATGCCACAAAAAGTGCGCCGCGCTTATACGGCTCCTTACGATTCTTGGGCCAATCGAATCGCGACGCTTCGATTTGTGCAGGATATTCCGCTATCGCCCGGCGATCCCGCTTACGACCTGATGAAGCAGGCGGAGGGGAGTCTAGCGCGGTTTCGTGAAGCACCCGCGCTTCTTTGTTGGGGGATGAGGGATTTTGTTTTTGATCGCCATTTTTTAAAAGTGTGGCGCGAGGCGTGGCCTCATGCGGAATGCCACGAGTTTCCGGATGCGGGCCATTACACGCTCGAAGACGCGGGAGAGAAAATTATTCCGCTCCTGCGCTCTTTTTTAGAGCGTTAGCCGCGAAGCTGCCGACGCCGATTTTGCGTGCTCGACTTGGCGTTCTTTTCGAGTTCGGCCAGCGTGTTTGTGGCCGATTGCCATTGGGCAAGGGCGGCCTGATGTTCCTTTGTAACAGTTTCGAGCTCCTTGCCGAGCCGTTCCATCTTTTCCTGAGTTTCAATTGTGGAAGCGTGCTTCTTGTCGGTTGCTCCGCGTAGCGCCTCGACTTCCTTTTTAACCGCGAACAGTTCAGCATCCTGCTCGCGTTTGGCGGCAAGGGCTTCGCGGTGAGATTGGATCGCGGCGACATCCATTGTGCCGTCGGCGTTGATCGTTTGAAGTTTTTGCGTCGCCGCTTCCAGATTCTGAGCCGCTTCGCGCGCCGCTTTATCGGCTTCGCTAAGGCGCGTGATCCGTTCACGCAACCGCTCTTCCAAATCGGTGCGGGTGGCCGTGAAGACATCCAAAGTATCGAGATGTTTATTGAATTCGACGCGTTTGGACTCGTAGGCCGATTTGGCGGATTGAAGAGCGGTTTCCGCAGCATCAACTTCCGTTTTGGCCGCCCGAATCTCCTGGGAACGACGCGATTCTTGAGCCAGCATGAACTCGTTTAATTTGTGCAGACTGCCCGGATCAAGCACATCCGTAAACGGCTCGATGAGATCGAGCGCATTCAGGTCTTGCGCGAGAGCCTCGAACGTGGACGAACTCAAGAGTCGGCTGAATTTTTCTTTCGGGAAATCTTTCCGATGCGAGTCGAACGCGAGTTTGATTTGGTAGGCGAGAGACTCAAGAAACGCGACCGCGCTTTCCCCCAGTTTCCAGCCCC
>CAZPIK010000390.1:0-3813 GCA_964586185.1 uncultured Candidatus Sumerlaeota bacterium
GACCTAGAGGACCCTTGTTCTCACCCACCTCCAACTGGCGTATGCGAGCTGCCCGTCGAGCCGAATGAGCCGAGCTTGCGCGATTTGAATTCTGCGCCTAGGGCGTGGCAAGAATCTTCGACCACGGCGAATTTGTATTCCCGCGCGAGCGCCATGAGAATGTCCATGTCGCAAGCTTGACCATAAAGATGGACGGGGATGACCGCTTTGACGTCGAGCGAAAGTTTTTTCTTCAGCTGATGGACATCCATGCAACCGGTGAAGGGGTCAACGTCCACAAAATCCACGGTCAGGCCGAGCGTTGCGGGAGCCGCTGCGGTCGCGATCCAAGTCATGGGTGTCGTAAGAACTGTATCGCCCGGCTTTAGTCCCAAGGCGATCATCGAGAGAAAAAGCGCGGCGGTTCCATTGCTCACGACGCGGGCGTGTTTGACGCCGCAGTAGGCTGCGAAAGCCTTCTCGAATTCAATGCACGCCTCGCCGCTCGTTGGGGCGTTCTTGCGGAGAACTTCGAGAACCGCACGCTCCTCTTCCTCGCCATACTCATTGCCGAATTTGATTTCGAGGTCGTGCTTGATCTCAGGTCCCGCCACTTCGCTTATTCTCCGGGAAAAAAGTATCGCTCAAGGATTCGCTCGGCGATTCCCTGCGGCAAAAGACCGCGAAGGATTGGCGAGAACGAACCCGGCCCAACACGGTAGCGCAATCGGGGCGAACGCGCATGGAGGATTTTTTCCGCGAGCCGAGCGACGGCTTGAGGTGTCGGAGCGGAACTCTCGCGCTGTGCCGTCGCCGAGAGCGTCCGATTCCGCCGCTCGTGGTGCGCCGAATGATGAGCCGCGCCACTGGCCATTCGTCGGGCGTCGGTGAACCCCGTCTTGAAATCGCCCGGCTCGATGAGGCTCACCCAAATGCCATGGGGCTTGGCTTCCATACGGAGCGATTCCGTTGCGGCGCCGAGCGCGGCCTTTGTCGCGCTGTAAATTCCTTCGTAGGGCAGACTGATCTGTCCGGCAAGCGAACCGATTTGAATGATTCGGCCGTGACCTTGGTCTCGCAAAATCGGCAACGCGGCGTGGCAAACTCTGAGCGCGCCGAAAAAATTCGTTTCGAAAAGCGCCTTGGCTTCTTCAATGGAGGTTTCTTCAATCGCTCCGCCCAAACCCCATCCTGCCGCATTGATAACGGCGTCCAAACGGCCAGAATTGGCGAAGGCGAATTTCATGCCTTCAGCCACCGACGCATCCGAATCCACGTTCATTACAACGAAAGGAAAATCGCCGCTCGATTCGCGCGATGTGGAATCGCCAGGCCTCATTTGACCCGATCGCGATGTCCCAATGACATTCCATCCGCGCTGATTCAAATGCCGAGCGCAGTGAAGCCCGATTCCCGAAGAAGCTCCGACGATGAGCACTGTTCGATTTTGCGCCATAAATTCGATCATGTTTTTCCAGTTCGCGTGGACTCATCGAAATAATCACGGCATGCAATGGGATGTCAAGGGTGCGACAGCGGCAATTGAATTCAATGTGGGAGTCGCTCCCCGAGCGACGATTCTTTCAAACATCGGCGGTCGGAGACCGCCTCCCACTTTAAGAAGCACCCATCGAAGCACCTTCGATCCGAATGTTCTTTTTGGATGGAACACTCTGGACGCTCTGCGACGGGCAACGTATGCTTAGGAGCTTCTATGCCCGCCCCTACTGACATGGCGGGAGATGATCGAAAGGAAGCCGTTGCCGATGATTGATATTCGTTTATTGCGCGAGAACCCCGACGCTCTGCGTGAATCGCTCAAAGCCAAGAAGTTGGAATTCGATCCCGCGCCGATCCTTCAACTCGACTCCGTGCGTCGCGAGTTGAGTGCGTCCATTGACACGATGAATCAGAGGCGAAACGCGCAATCGAAAGCGCTCGGACCGAAAATCAAAGCCGGTGAGAACGTTGAAGACCTTAAAGAAGAAGTTCGTCAGCTTGGCGAGCAGATCAAACATGACGAAGCAAAAATCGCCGTAGTAGATTCTGAACTGCGCGACCTTCTTCTCCGCATTCCGAATCCGCCGCACAAATCCACTCCGCGCGGGACGAGCGAAAAGGATAATCGCGTTGCGGGCGAATGGGGCGAAAAACGGCAGTTTGGTTTCACGCCGAAAACTCACTGGGAACTCGGCGAGGCGCTTGGGATCCTTGATCTGGCGGCGGGCGCGAAAATTTCGGGTTCGGGATTTTATGTGCTCCGTGGCGCGTTGGCTCGACTCGAGCGCGCGCTCATTGCGTGGATGATTGACGTCCACGTCGCCGAGCACGGCTACACCGAAATCCTTCCGCCGCATCTTGTGAATACTTCAACGATGACCGGCACGGGACAACTCCCGAAAATGGCCGACGACATGTATAAGATCAAGCGGTCGGAAGAAGAGGAGACGGCGGAAAACAAAGAAGACCTCTGGCTGATTCCGACCGCCGAAGTTCCGGTCACGAATCTCCACCGGGATGAAATTCTGGAACCGGAACGTATCCCGATTCGATATTGCGCCTATACCCCTTGCTTTCGGCGCGAGGCCGGAAGTTATGGTAAAGAAGTTCGCGGCATCACGCGTGTGCATCAGTTCGATAAAGTGGAAATGGTGCAATTCACGAAACCGGAGGATTCCTACGCGACTCTGGAGACTTTGCGCGGTCACGCCGAAACGCTCTTGCAGCGCTTGGGACTCCATTACCGCATTCTTGAACTTTGCTCGGGCGATCTTTCGTTCGCGGCGGCCAAGTGTTACGACCTCGAAGTCTGGGCGCCGGGCATGGGACTTTGGCTCGAAGTTTCTTCGTGCTCGAACTTCGAGGATTTTCAGGCTCGCCGCGCGAACATTCGCTATCGTCCGCAAAAGGGAGCCAAACCGCAGTTCGTGCATACGCTGAACGGTTCGGGGCTTGCGCTTCCGCGATGCGTAATCGCCATTTTAGAATCGTATCAAATGGCCGACGGAAATATCCGTGTGCCCGATGCGCTCGTGCCCTACATGAAATGCGAAGTCATTGCGCGGTAACGGCGTTTCTTCCCTTAGCGTCCTTGGCGTGCTTTGGGATTAAATGCTGCTTGTCGCCGCATGGATTCATCTTCACCCCTTTCCCCTTTGCCTCGTGTGCTGCAACTCTGCGCTGTTGATTTCACCGTTTATCATTTTCTGTTGCCGCTCATGCGGGCGCAAAGAGATTGGGGATACGAGGTCGAAGCGGCGTGTCAGCCCGGCGATTACGTCCCGCTCATCGAGGCTGAAGGGTTCAAGGTTCACCCGATCCGCATCGCGCGGAGCAAAAATCCCATCCAACTTTATTCCGCCTATCGCGCGATCAAGCGGCTTTGCGCCCTGCGGCAATACGCGGCGGTTCATGTTCACACGCCGGTGGCCGCATTGGCGGGTCGTCCCGCCGCATGGCATGCAGGAGTCCCCGTTGTTCTTTACACTGCGCACGGATTTTATTTTCACGACCGAATGAAGCCAATGACGCGCCGCGTTTACGTCGCGCTTGAACGATGGGCGCAACGCTACGCCGATTTTCTTTTCACCCAAAGCGCGGAAGATTTACAGACGGCGATTCACGAAGGAATTTCGTCGCCCGGAAGAGCAATGGCCATCGGTAACGGAGTGGACATTCAGAAATTTCGCCCCGATCTTTTAAAAAAGGAAGAACGCGCGATCGTCCGAGCAGAATTTGGAATCAAACCCGATGAAGGTCCACTCGTCGCAATGATGGGACGACTTGTTCGCGAGAAAGGCTACTTCGAACTGATCGAAGCATGGAAGCAGGTTC
>CAZPIK010000391.1:0-3781 GCA_964586185.1 uncultured Candidatus Sumerlaeota bacterium
AAGTCTAGCTTTGAGCGCGAAGGATTGGAGTTATGGGTTATCGGGCCCGATCCGACGACGCTCGGCGGGAGCCAGTTTGCGCAAATCGGAGCAAAGACACCCGTGGGGCCGTGCCCAAAAATTGATCTCAATTTGGAAAAAGCCGTACAGGATTTTGTTTTGGAATTGATTCGCGACGGCAAAATCGAATCGGCGCAGGATTTGAGCGAAGGGGGACTTTGGATCGCGGCAGCGGAGGGTGCGATTACGGGTAAGGTCGGCTTCAAACTCGATCCCGCGCCGGAGGGATTGGATGAAGCCCTTTGGCTATTTGGGGAAGACCCATCAAGGGTGCTAGTTGCCGTCTCAGGAGCAAGCGCCCCCGAAATGGTTAACAGCGCAAAAAATAAACAGATTCCCGTGCGAAGAGTCGGCCTAACAGTGGGAACCGAACTCCAATACGGAAGTGGTTGTGAAATTGCCTTGGTTCAAGCGTGCAATCTCTATTATACTGAACCCCGTTGAGGTGAAAACTTCAGCGGCGGGAGCCTGAGACATGCAATCCGTTAAACTCAAGTGCACTATTCCTGAAGATCATCTTGTCGTACTGGAAGTTCCCCCACATTTGCCCGTTGGGGAAGCTGAGGTTCTGGTTTCCGTTCACGAAGCCGGAGACTTGGCAGAAGGTAATGCCGTCGGCATCCTTCAATTTCTCGATAAGCATTCGAACAGCAAATACAAGACTCGCACCAAAGAGGATATTGACCGCTATTTAGCCGAGGAACGGGCGACGTGGGAACGATAAGTCGTGAGAGTATATTGGGATTCGTGCATCGTGATTTACATGATGGAAGAGACCGGATATTGGAGTGACCTCATCCGTCAACGGATGACTGAACTTCCCAAACCCACCTTGTGCGTTTCCGATCTTGTGAGGCTTGAATGCAACTCTAATCCCCGCCTTGCAACTGAGCCTGGTTTGAAACCCGAATATGCTGAATTTAACTCTCAGTTCACTCTACTTCCACTCTATGCCGACGCTTATGACTTGGCCGCTGAATTGCGCCTGCGTCGAAAACTGAAGATTCCCGACGCTTTACATCTTTCCTGTGCCATTCTAGGAGGTTGTGAGGAGTTCTGGACGAACGACAAGCGGCTCGCCGAAATGACCGACCGAATTCGAATCTATGTACCGACTCCGGTAAACACCTATTAAGGACAAACCAAATGGAATACGAAAAACCCCGAGAAGCGTGTGGCGTTGTCGGTGTCTTCGGCCACCCCGAAGCGGCGAAGTTGGTCTATCTCGCGCTTTATTCGCTTCAGCATCGCGGGCAGGAGAGCGCGGGGATTATCGCCTCGGACGGTAAGACCACTCGTACCCATCGCGGCAAGGGACTAGTAAATGACGTATTCACCCAGCCGATCCTCGATTCGCTGACGGGACACATGGCCATCGGGCACGTCAGGTATTCCACGACCGGTTCAAATGTTATTGCCAACTGCCAACCGCTAACGGCGAATTATCGCGGGGGACAGATGGCCGTCGCGCACAATGGCAACATCACAAACGCCGCCGAACTGCGCTCGGAGTTGGAATCGCGCGGCGCAATTTTCCAAAGCTCGACCGATTCGGAAATTATTCTCCACATGATTGCGCAATCTTCGAGCAACGATTTTGAGGAGGCACTGACGGCTTCGCTGGGACGCGTCAAAGGCGCCTATTCGCTGGTGCTCATGAAGGGCGATAAAATCATCGGCCTTAAGGATCCTCGCGGCATTCGTCCGCTGTGCTTCGGTAAACTCGACGACGCCATGATCATCGCTTCCGAATCGTGCGCGCTCGACATAATGGATGCGCAATACGTGAAGGAATTTAAGCCTGGTGAAATGATCGTCCTCGAAGAAGGCGGCGCAAGAAGCGAGCATCCCTTCCCGACAATGGAGGAAAAGTTTTGCGTCTTTGAGTACATTTATTTTTCGCGTCCCGACAGCATGGTTGGCAATAAGAGCGTCGAATCTATTCGCAACCGGCTCGGCCACAAGCTTGCGCAAGAACATCCCGTCCCCGCCGACGTTGTGATCGCCGTTCCGGATTCCTCGAATGCCGCCGCGATCGGTTATGCCGAGGAGTGTCGTTTGCCTTACAAGCTGGGATTAATCCGAAATCATTATATCGGTCGAACCTTTATCGAACCCGAGGATCGCATTCGTCACTTCGGAGTCAAAGTTAAGCTCAATGCGGTGCGTTCGGTGTTGCACGATAAGCGAGTCGTCGTCGTGGACGATTCAATGGTTCGCGGCACGACGGCGGGCAAGATCGTTACGATGCTGCGAAAGGCCGGCGCAAAGGAAGTTCATTTTAGGCTTTCTGCTCCTCCCTGGCGCAATCCCTGCTTTTATGGAATTGATACCCCGAGCGAGGGTGAATTGATTGCCAATCAGATGTCCGTTGAGGAAATCGGCAAGAAGATGGGCGCGGATTCGATTGGGTTCCTTTCTCTCGAGGGGCTGATGCAAAGTGTGCCGAAGCAAGTTGGCTACTGCTCGGCGTGTTTCACGGGTGACTATGCGGCGGGCAAGCCATCGAACTTCAAGAAGACCCAACATGACGTGCAACGCGGAGTGCTTGTTTGACGACCGTTCGTAAAGAGATGTGGCTGAGTATTGCCAACCCGATGGTGTTTGCCCTCGGGGGAGGGTTGTTTCTGGTTACGCTTGCGCTCGGTTTCTTCCAGGGGATTTGGCGGGACGCTTCGACTTTCGGGCTGCGATTCACTCATCTTGATGCGGCGTATAGATATGAATCCGAGAAGCACGACGAAGCAGCGGCCAGGGAATTTGCGTCGGCGATCCATATAGCGCCCGATCCCGAAACCTATGCGCGGTTGGGAATGGCTTTGATTCGCCTGGGTCGGCTTCAGGAGGCCGAGTCGAATCTCGTGGAGGGCCTCAAGCGGTTTCCCGCATCGCCTCGGCTACACTTTGGTCTGGGTCATTTAAAAGAAACGATCGGGGATCCAAATGCTGCTCGTGAAAATTACCTGCGCGCGCTGCAACTCAATCCCAATTACGCCGACGCGCACAATAATCTCGGCAATCTACTAGCCGACTCGGGTGATTTGAAGTCCGCTGAAGGAGAGTATATCGCCGCAATTGGGAGCGATCCGAATCATGTCGAGGCGATTAATAATCTGGGGACTGTCTTGGCGCAGACAGGACGACTTGACGAAGCTCAGAAGCATTTTAAGCGCGTGATCGAAATCAACCCCAACCATGTTTCGGCCCGACTTAACCTCGCCACCGCGTTACTCGACTCGGCTCGTTCGTCTGAAGCGATCGAGCAAATTCGAACTGTAATGAATATCGAACCCGAAAACGAACGAGCACGGCAATTGCTCTCCCGTGCCGAATCCAAGTGAATTCTAAAGTCATGTCCACTCTAGCCGCCGATACTCCACTCCTTGCAACTCCTGAAGAGTCACCTCAATTCTTCCGCATAGGAAAAACGTTCCTGCATCCTGCGCTCGATTATATGTTGATCGGCGGCGGATTAAGCCTAGTCGCCGCTGTCGGCGCGTGGCTTGCGTCGGGAATGAAATCGGCGGATATTATCAGTCTTCCGTGGGTCTTTCTTGTTTTTAACTGGGCGCACTTCGCCGCTTCGACCGTCCGCCTCTATGCCAAGCCGGGCGCGTATCAATCGCTGCCGTTTCTCACGATGGGATTTCCACTTGTTACAATTCTCGTTCTTTCCCTGGGCATCGTTTTTTCGGATTTACTGGGGCGACATTTCGTTTCG
>CAZPIK010000392.1:0-3777 GCA_964586185.1 uncultured Candidatus Sumerlaeota bacterium
ACCAATTGGATTTATTCTGAAATGAATTGTTTTCATGGTAAACGTCCCGGAATTTACGTCCCGGAATTTCGAAATGTAGCATGGGCATCCTGCCCATGATTTATAGGGAAATTCAGATGCTCCATGAGAGGAGCTGCTTGTGCCTCGAAATGCCCGCTTGGTCATACCCGGAATCCCGTATCACCTCACTCATCGCGGCAACAAGCGCGGCGAGGTTTTTTTCGGCGAGACCGATCGTCAACTCTATCTCGCCGATCTCGCGGTTTGGGCGCATGATTTCTCCCTCGCGATTTGGGGTTATTGCTTGATGTCCAATCATGTCCATATCGTCGCCGTCCCCGCGCGGGAGGATTCGCTCGAAAAAGCCATTGGTCGCGTTCATCAACGCCACGCCCGAAGGATCAATGCCGCTCGCGGCTGGACGGGTCATCTTTGGGCGAATCGCTTTTTTTCAACCCCGCTTGATGAGGCGCATCTCTGGACGGCCATTCGGTATGTCGAGTTGAATCCGGTGCGAGCGGGGCTGACGACGCGGGCGGAGGATTGGCCGTGGTCGAGCGCACGGGCGCATTGCGGTTTGGAATCGGGCGCGCCTCTGCTCGCGGCGGATCGCCCGTTCGGGGGAATGCATCCCGATCCGATGACGGGCGAACCGATCCCATGGAGCGATTGGCTCGCGCGGGGAATCGGGGATGAGGACGCCGCGAGCCGCCTCCGCACGGCAACGCTTACGGGTCGCCCTTGCGGCGACGAGACCTTCGTGAAAGACTTGGAACAACGGCTCGGAAGGAGCCTTACGCCCCAGAAACGGGGTCGAAAGCCCAAAGAAGTCGAAACCGATGAGAACCAGTTGGATTTATTCTGAAACGAATTGTTTTCATGGTAAACGTTCCGGAATTTCCCGGAATTTCCGGAATTTTCCGGAATTTTCGGAATTTTCGAATTCCACGTCCCTGAATTCAAACGTCCCTGAATTCACGGTAACACGGATTCATAGTAGATTCCCTGCGAACGCAACTGCATCATTCGTAAATCGTCCAGTTACGGCTTGCGTTGGGCGTGGGCGAGGGGCTGGGCGTCGGGGATTCTGAGGGAGTCGGGATCGGTGTTTCCGTGGGCGTTTCGGTAGGCGATTCGGTGGGGGATTGAGTAGGAGTAAGAGTGGGAGTTGGAGTGTCGAATAGTTGAAAGACGAAAACGGAACCGGCATCGGCGGCGCTAGTATCGTGGAGCGACGCACCGGCGAAGACGCGGCCGTTCGCGGCGCACATTCCGCGTCCCAACTCATCGCCTCCCTGATAATCCGGGATGATCCAAGTCTTAAGAAGCGTCCCAAGATTACCACCAAGGGGATCGCCATCAAACACAAAGACTGAGCCGGTATCGGGATCGCAGGCGTCATCCTTCCATGCGCCAATGGCAATTGAAGTGTCGAGTGAAGTCATGCTGAATCCAAAAGCGTCGCCGAAACCGGGATTCGGATTTAGGAAGGTGTGGACAAGAGCCCCAAATCCGGCGCTGTTCGGATCGAGGTCGAAAAGATAGACGGCACCGCTGTCGGTTCCCGCCACGTCATCGGCGTAGGACGAGACCAGCGCGTGATTCATGCCGACATTCTTGACGGAGCGGCCAAAGAAGTCGTTCGACGCCACCGTCGGATTCGCAATCCCTCGTAAGTAGAATCCGAAACTGGGATCTCCAACGTCGAGATTGAAAAGATGGGCCGAGCCGACTTCCGCTCCGCCAGTGTCGTCCGAAGGCGCGCCAACCAGAATGTTGTTGCCGACGATGGTGGCCGACTGACCAAAACCCATGCCCGTGGGCGTGCCGGGGATGGTCAACGTGATAATGTTCTGACCAAAGGTCGCGCTTTCCGGGTCGCCATCGTAAACGTGGAGCGCGCCGGCATTTAAGGCGTTAGTGTCGTCGCTCGGTTCGCCGACGAGGATAAGCCATCCGTGCGATCCGACGAAGAATCCGAACTGGTCGCTGATGACGGGGAACGGATTGTTAAGAGTGAGAAGAAGATCGCCCGTGACGCCGTCGAAAAGATAGGCACTTCCGGCGTTGTTTGCGCCGATGTCGTCCTGATAGGCCCCGACCAGAATGTTCGGACCAACCGCCGCAACCTCGCTTCCAAAGCGGTCCTCCGCGGCAGGGAAAGGGTTGGGAATCGTGAGTAAGGCTTGTCCAGTCGTTCCATCCATCAAATAAACCACCCCTGCATCCGCGGCACCCACATCGGAAAAGAACGCGCCGACTATAAGGTCGTCCCCCAAGGGAGCAACGGAAAGGCCGAAACGATCACCCACAATCGGGGCAGGATGTTGGATCTCCATCAAAAACTCCGCCGTCGAGACCGGGGTGCACGTGGGAGAGGGTGAAGGACTCGCAGTTGGAGTAGGACTGGAGGAGGGGGTGGGTGACGGCGAGCGAGTCGGATGAATCACAGAATCGAACACAAACTCATAAGCTCCCATATCGGAAATGGCGATCAAATCGCCGGTGCCGTCGAGTATGCGAGCTTGGGAATCGTAATCCGTCGGCGCTTGATAAGCGTGGCCATCCGTACCTCCGTCAATGCAGAGTGAGATAGGCTGAAGATGAACATCCCAATTGACGGGGTCGCCGTCGCTGGAATCCACGAACAACGGATCGGCGGAGGTGTTGGTCCCGCCCATGGCCTCGGCGTACCGAGAGTTATTGACCGTCGGGGGACCGCTTGAGGACGAAGAAGCATAATCCGAGATGGTAGCATTTGTCAGACGAAAGTTTTCGTAAAGGATGGTATTGAGGACCGTGCCACTCTGGTTAAATACACCTCCCCCTTGGACGTTGAGGGTGGGTCCGAGAGCATTTAACCCATTCTTGAAAATCGTGCAGTGGAGGATCGTGCCATTGTGATTGTACACACCGCCCCCGAGAGCTACCGGATGCAAAACGCCCACGGCTCCATTTCCGTAAATAAGGCAATTGACAAGGTACCCCCTATTATAAACACCCCCGCCCAATGCATTAACGGTTTGCACGACATTACCGTAGATGCGGCAATTCAACGCGACGGAGTTCATTTGAACATATAGTCCACCTCCGGGTTGTGATGTGCCCGAACCGGTGATATGAAAACCGTCGAGAGTGCCAAACAAATCAACGCGTCCATTGATGATGGTAGGATGCGCAATATAATCACGATCGGCAAGCTGCAGCTCGACGGCCGAAAATCCTCCATAGAGATTGATCCGCCGGAGATTCGCCCCGGCCAAAATATCGGACTCGACGTAGGTGCCTTCTTCGACCCAAATCTGGTCGCCTTCCGCTGCTACATTGCACGCGTGTTGGATCGTCCGAAACGCCGTCGCCCAAGACAATCCATTGGCGGCGTCATTGCCTGCCGGAGCGGGTCGGACATGCCAGATAGTGGTAGGTGGAGGAGTCGGACTCGGTGTTGGAGTTGCACGGACCTGTACTTCGGGGAAAATCCAAACGATCAAGGTAACAAAAGAGAAGATCCGGAGCGCGGCACTCCGCAGCGTGAACAAATCCCAAGTGAGAATCCTGATCAAGGATTTCATCGCAAATCCTGCTCTGTGAGAAATGCTAACCTGGCACGTAGGTTACAGCGCAAGAAGAAAATAAATTCCGGGACGTTTGATACCCGCGTTTAAGGGTGGAAATTCCGGGACGTTGGAAATTCCGGAAATTCCGGAATTCCGGGACGTTGGAATTCCGGGACGTTTGACCATAAAACAATTCACTTTGCGTCTTTTGTCCACATAC
>CAZPIK010000393.1:0-924 GCA_964586185.1 uncultured Candidatus Sumerlaeota bacterium
CGGCGTTCTCGAGGTCGTCCTGAATAAAATCGCCACCTTCCTCGAAAAACGCCAGATGATCATCAGCAAGGTCAAATCGGCGATGATGTATCCCATCGTCGTGCTCGGATTGGCCTCAATCATCGTCGGATTCATCCTTGTTAAAATCGTTCCCAAATTCATTGCCATTTTCGAGGAACTCAAAGCTCCGCTTCCCAAACCTACGCTTGTTCTCGTTGCAGCCTCCAACATCCTTATTCACAGATCCTATCTCATCGTCCTCGCCATTATCCTGCTTGTTGTGGTTTACAAGCAGATCAACAAAACAAGTCGTGGGAGATTCGTCCTCGATACCATCAAACTTAAGCTGCCGATCTTCGGCACGCTTTTCCAAAAGGCCGCGATTGCCCGTTTCGCGGGAACTCTCTCGACCCTCATCACGGCTGGCGTGCCGATTCTCCAAGCGCTCGATATTACTCGCGATTCCGCCGGAAACGAGGTTGTCGCCCGCGCTATGGATAAGGTTTATCAAAGCGTCAAAGACGGCGACACGATTCACGAGCCGCTTTCGCAGTGCAAAGTCTTTCCGCCGCTCGTTTACCACATGGTCGCCGTCGGCGAGGAAACGGGCGCGATTGACCACATGCTCACCAAAGTCGCCGAGGCTTATGAGCGCGAGGTCGAGGATATGGTCGAAGGTTTGACTTCGCTCCTCGAACCCTTGCTCATCGTCATGCTCGGGGTCTTGATCGGCGCGGTCGTTATCGCCCTTTATCTTCCCCTCTTCAACCTTTCGCAAATCGTCGGCCAAGAATAAATCAAACGCCGCGATACGCTTCACAAGCCGCCTCCGGATCATTCCGGGGGCGGTTTGTTGTAGAAGCGGCATCTTGCCGCCTGTAGTCGATGATCATGTAAGGTTCGGAACGCAGAAAAAATGGTGAA
>CAZPIK010000393.1:934-3776 GCA_964586185.1 uncultured Candidatus Sumerlaeota bacterium
GGCTATTGCAATTAAATAGCCTGTCTCCGAAACCTCGCAACTTCCCCGAAACAAGAATCTCTCTGGGTTCCTTACTAGTGCGTGACCGCCAAGAGATTGGAATTGGACATCGCTGAAGTAGCTAAACTATGATTTCATCCGGGCGAAGAAACTTATGAACCAAAGCGGGGAAGCCAAACGCTTGCTAGACAGTTTTCTTGTGGAAGCAAAGAAAGTTGCTGGAGATATTGAGCCGATTCGCGTTTTGCGTTGCCACGCCTTTCGTATCAAGAATGCCAACGTCTTGGTGAGAGTGGCCGTAGACACAGGCAAGTATTTCTTTGGCCTCAATTACATTAATGCCGAAGAAGTTGCCAACCTTGAAAATTCTTTCATCGCCTTTGTCTGCGGCTCGGTAGACAACACGCTGATTATTCCGATGCAGTTGTTCGCAAAGCGGCTGTCGGAAATCAGTCACGACCGCAATGGCGAATTCAAAATTGTCATTAAGAAGGAACTTGAGCTTGCATTGAAGGGACGCAACAAACGCATTTCGCTTCGCGATTTTCTCAACCGCTGGGATACTCTTTTGGCTGTAACCGAAAAGTCGGCTGAGCAAGCTTCCGTCGAACAAAGCTTTCACACGGTTTTGCAAGGCCGTTTGCTGGAGATTGGAAACATTCGAGGCTACGCGACTTATTGCCCAAACACGTCGAAGAAATTTAATCAGCGGGAGCTCGGCGAAATCGCCAAGCTAGATAGATGTCCAGAATTGCAATACGCGAACTACGATTCGTTGAGGAACATTGATGTCATTTGGTTTCGAGAGGCTGCCAAGCAACAGTTCTATCCAGAACGTGCTTTTGAAGTAGAGCTTTCAACCGGAGTTTGGTCTGGAATAGGCAGGCTTGCAACTTTGCGTGAATACAACACGTCACTCGTCATCATTTCGAATGAGCTAAAGCGATTCAATCAAGTCGTGGAAACTCAACCAGAAATCACAAGCCGCTTCCGTAATGTGCTGCCGGAAGATGTTGGCGTGTTATACATGGCCGAAGGCAGATTGCGAGATTTGCGCGAACAGATTGGAGTTTAGTCATGGTTTACAAATGCACATGCGGAAACAAAGAGGAGTTTCTCGAAGTGTTTGAGTCGGCCATCAATGTTGTTGACGGTAGCGGAGAATTTATTGAATCCCAGGTTCGGAATATCGCCTATTACATTTGCCGTGAGTGCGAGCGCGAAATTCCTTACACAGAATTCTTTCCGTTAGCTGCGGCTGCTTCGTTGAAGAATTAAATTCCGAAATTCTGGGACGCTGAAGATTCAAGTTTCGGGGATAAATCATTTAATTCTTGGATTTCTCCAACCAAGCGGAATAAGGATCAGTCCCCTTTGGGGATTCTCCTCAAAGTTTACGATGCTGTTCCTTTGCGTCCTCTGCGTCCTTTGCGTTTTAATATAAAATTGGAATCGAACCTTGGGCTGAACTTTCCCTCCCCATAAGACCCTTTCTCCCCTGCCGTCCAGTTGCCGCCCGCTTGTTTTTGGTGCTTGAACCCCCCCGACATGTAAACGATAGTAAATCGCAAACGTTGGGATGACCGTCCATGCCCGCATCGAACCTGAAAGAATTCGCGCAGGAACTCAAAGCCGCCGCGCCGATTGATCAAGTCGTCGCCGATTACGTTCCCTCCATGCGCCGGATGGGACGGACGCTGAAGGGTCTCTGCCCGTTTCACGAGGAAAAAACCCCCTCCTTTCACGTCAACGCCGAATACGGTTTCTACCATTGCTTCGGCTGTCAGGCCAAAGGCGACGTCATCAAGTTTGTGATGGAAATCGAGAAAGTGGATTTTCGGCTCGCGATAGAGATGATCGCCCGCAAATTCGGGATTCACGTCCCCGAATTCCGGCGGACTCCCGAAGGTTTCTCGCGGGACGAATCGGAAAAAACGCGCGAGGCTCTGCTCGCCGTCAGCAAACTCGCCGAACAGTTTTTCGTGGATAATCTCTGGAACGCCGCCGGAGCGCCCGCGCGCGAGTATCTCCAAAAGCGCGGTCTCACCGCCGATCAGGTCAAGACCTACCGACTCGGCTTCGCTCCCGCCGAGTTCGAAGCGTTTCTCGCCGAAGCCAAGCGCCATGGTTTTCCTGCCGAACGCGTCGCCGAAGCTGGCCTCGCCGTCAAGCGCGAGTCCGGCGGCTTTTACGACCGCTTCCGCGACCGCGTGATGTTCCCCATCGCCGACGCGCAGGGAAAATCCGTTGCGTTCGGCGGTCGGCTCATGGCGGGCGAAGGTCCCAAATATCTGAACTCATCCGATTCGCCGATCTTCCACAAGGGTCGGTTGCTCTACGGTTGGTTTGCGGCGCGCGAGGCGATTCGTGACGCGGGCAAAGCGATCCTGCTCGAAGGTTACATGGATTGGATCGCGCTCCATTCCTGCGGCGTCAAGAACTGCCTCGCCGGTCTCGGCACGGCGTTCGGAGCCGATCAAGCCAAAGCCGTAAAACGCATCACCCAAGAAGTCATTCTTCATTACGACGGTGACGAAGCGGGTCGAAAAGCCGCGCTCCGTTCCGCCGAACTTCTTCTCGCCGAGGGAATCGCCGTCCGCGTCGCAAACCTCCCCGAAGGCGACGACCCCGATAGCTTCATCCGCGCCAATGGAATCGAAGCGACGCAAAAACTTCTCTCCGATGCTCCTTCAGCGATCGAGTATTTTCTCAGCCAAGCCACGAGCGCATTTCCGATCTTTACTCCCGAAGGAAAAGCGCAGGCCGCGGAATTTATCCGCCCTCTCCTTTCCGCCGTTTCCGATCCCGTCCTCGCCGAGAGCTATCGCCGCATGGCCGCAAA
>CAZPIK010000394.1:0-3764 GCA_964586185.1 uncultured Candidatus Sumerlaeota bacterium
GCCGCCCGTTTCACGGGCTGAAATCGGTGCTCCGCCCAAACGGAAACCATCTTGTTGAGATGTGGGTAATGACAAGCTGGAAAGCCCGCCCTCCGTTTGGATAGATTTTCTAAAACATCGCCTCGGGATGAGTCAATAATTCAAAAGCTTGATCCGCCGCTTCGGAGCCATAACTATCAGATGGATAAACGTCGAACACGACGCCTGCCTTGTTGACCGCGCGATACTCGACCCGGTCACCCATCACGTCCACGCGCCAGAAATGTTGGATGCTTCCCTGCTTATCCAGATAGTCGCGGGTTTTGGGTTCCACGCTTCGTGCACCTTGACCCCAGCATCCATCGCCCAAATAAAGAATCCCCGACGGATCGGGAACGCCCGCGCGCAATCGCTTGGATCGCTTGAACGTGTGGTCGTGGTTTTCGAACGCGGCGGTGATATCGTGCTTGTCGAAAATCGGTCCCCAGAACTTCCGACCCATGACGGATTGCGGTCCCTCATATTCGCGATGACTCGGATAGAGCGGAACATGATAAACGGTGAAGCGATGCGGCACGGTGCGGTATTGGGTTAGCTTAGAATCCGCCCATGTGGATTGATCGCCGCCGACGGACGCCAGATGACCGGAGTCGAGCGCAAGGATGGCGACGTTCTTTCCAAATCGGCGGGAGTAGTAGGTTTTGCTCTCGCCAAAGCCCTGCGCAAAAAATCCAAGATAGCAACGCGAAGCAGCGGGACTTTGCGAGAATCCGCCGCGCACTTCATGGTTGCCGATAGCCATGACCATCGGAACCGTAAAACCGTCGGGAGTCACCATGTTGGTTTCCCAGTTGTCGAGCAAGGCATCCCAACGACCGATCTGCTTGAGGTCGTCATTGGCGTAAGCGATGTCGCCGCCGACAAGTCCAAACGCGGGATATTGTTTTGCGGCGTGCTGAAAAAGGGTGATCGCATCCTTGCTGACTCCGATATCGCCGCCGGTCACAAAGCGGATGCTTTCGGCATAGGGAGAAATCGTGCGGAATTTTCGTTCGGCGGTGTAACCGTGCGCTGCGTCGCCCGCGATAAAGTAGTAAGTCGCGCCGGGGGTGAGTCCCGTGAGATCTACCCAATGGACGTCCCGTTTGTCCTCAAGGTCTTGGATTTTGTGGCTCGATCCGGCGGCCTTGAACTGATACTTGGTCGGATCGCCGCCGCGCGATTCGGTGTCATAAAGGACTTCAGAAACGGGCGGCGTCGGCTCCGCGCCCGTCATTGTCTGGTAGTTCACCGTGATGTTGTCGGCGGTTTCTTCGTGCTGCCAAGTGAGATAGACATGCCTCGGCGCGGCGAAAGAGACCGAGGCGGTGAGAAACAGCAAAGATAAGTAGAGGGCGAGGCGTTGTTTCATGTGGTGGATTCTCCAGACGACGGGATTTATTGAGTAACGTCATCTCCCGTATTATGCGACGTAACGAAACTCAATCAACAAAATAGCGGATTTCTTTCTTTGCGCTCTTCGCGGTTTTTGCGGTTAAATACCCGGCGTTTTGAACGTCAAGAGTAAGAGGAAAATCGGAAGACATCATGGATATTAAAGGGAAGACAGCGATTATCACGGGCGGGGCTTCGGGTCTCGGAGGCGCGACGGCGCGGGCCATCGTTTCGGGCGGCGGCAACGCGGTCATTTTGGATCGCAACGAGAAATTGGGGATGGCTTACGCCGCGGAATTGGGATCGCAAGCGCGGTTCGCCAAAGCCGACGTGACCGATACCGCGTCCATTGAAGCGGCGATCAAACTGGCGCTCGCGGAGTTCGGCGCTTTGCACATCGCGGTCAATTGCGCGGGGGTTGGATCGGCGCAGCGGACGATCAGCAAGCAAGGTCCGGCGAGCCTCGACATCTTCAAAATCGCGATCAACATCAATCTCATCGGGACGTTCGACGTGATCCGCCAATCGGCGTTTCAGATGGACAAAAACGAACCGAATGCCGACGGCGAACGCGGGGTCATCATCAACACGGCATCGGTCGCGGCGTTCGATGGACAGATTGGTCAGAGCGCATACTCGGCGTCGAAAGGGGGAGTCGTCGGGATGACGCTTCCCATCGCGCGCGATCTATCGCGGCATGGCATCCGCGTCATGACGATTGCACCGGGACTTTTCGATACGCCGCTTCTGGCCGCCTTGCCCGAGGACGCAAAGAAGTCGCTGGGCGCGCAGGTTCCGTTTCCGCCAAGGCTCGGAAAGCCGGAGGAATATGCGATGCTGGCGATGCAAATTATCGCGAACCCGATGCTGAACGGCGAAGTGATCCGGCTGGACGGCGCGATACGAATGGCGCCGAAATAGAAGAAGGAGGCGAGCACGATTACGAGAACGAATTCAGAGCATAAAGAGAAAATGGAAAATGGATTCACCCATCAAGAACATCGGCTTTATCGGGCTTGGCGTCATGGGGAAACCGATGGCACGCAATTTAATGAAGGCGGGATATTCGCTGACGGTTAAATCGCGGAGTCGGGGGCCGGTGGATGAATTATTAAAAGAAGGAGTCAAGGAAGCCGCCACACCGCGTGAAGTTGCGCTTGCTTCCGAACTCGTCATCACCATGCTTCCGAACTCGCCGGAGGTGAAGGAAGTTTGTCTCGGCAAAGATGGAATCATCGAAGCGGCGAAGCAAAACGGGCAACTCACCGTCGTGGACATGAGCACTATTTCTCCGAAGGTCAGCATTGAGATCGGCGGAAAACTAAAAGAAGCGGGGATTGATTTTCTCGAAGCGCCCGTGAGCGGCGGGGACGTCGGCGCGATCAAAGGAACCCTTTCGATCATGGCGGGCGGACCCGAAGAAGTTTTTGAGCGGGTTCGACCCGTTTTTGGCGCGCTGGGCAAATCGGCGGTTCGGCTGGGCGGTTGGGGCGCGGGTCAGACCACGAAACTCGCGAACAACATCATCTGCGCGACGACCATCGAATCGGTCGCCGAAGGCTTGGTGCTCGTCGCGAAAGCTGGCGTTGATCCGGAGAAAATGTACGAGGCGATCAAGGGAGGCGCGGCGGCGTGTTGGTCGCTCGATTTCAAAGTTCCCAAGATCGTGAACCGCGATTTCAAGCCGGGATTCATGGTCAAGCTGCACCTTAAGGATTTGAAACTCGCGCTCGACGCGGGACGCGAGTTGGGCGTTGCGTTGCCCGTGACCGAGAAAGTCTGCGCGATGCTTCAGCAACTCGTGGATGAAGGCAAAGGCGACGACGACAATTGCTCGCTCGTTCGCGTTATCGAAAAACTTTCGGGGATTGAAGTGAAAAAGTTTGCGTAGAAATGGTTCCCTTGATGCTTAATCACACTAACAATGGAGAGTCGGGAGAAGCGGGGCATCCTTTAGCGCCAACGGCGCGGAATTATAGTAGCCTGGGGCAACGCCCCAGGGGAGTGACGCAAAACGAATCGAGGGCTGTAAGCCCGCTCCAATTGGAACGGGCTTACAGCCCTTCGAATGGTTGGGGTGACCGTTAACCTAGGGCGTTGCCCTAGGCTGGAAATCGCGCGCGCCTTTGGCGCTAAAGCTGAATTGATGAAAGATTAGACATGGTTCGTGTCGCCGAAAATCCCTTATTAACTTCGGTCTGGGCGGATGTTCAGAAGAATGGCACCCTCACGCTTTCGATCATCGGTCGGCTCGATCCGAATTCGACGCCGACGATTTGGAAGGAATCCATTGAAGCGATGGAAGAACATGCGCCGCGTAAGGTCATCATTGACGCGGATAAGGTGGATTA
>CAZPIK010000395.1:0-3686 GCA_964586185.1 uncultured Candidatus Sumerlaeota bacterium
ATCTCGCGCCACGAAGCGAAAAAGGGGTTAAAAGGTTCATGATGCCGCCGCCGAACAGGATGTGCGGGTCCATTTTCCCCGCCAAATAAATTGACGCATTCTTGCGATTCAGAGGGGAAAGTCAATAGTGCGAAATGGAAAGAACTTTTCGAACTTCCTTCCCGCAATTCCCACTCTAAAACATGCTACTTTGTTTCTTGTGTTTTCTGGGGTGACTTCGATAAGAAGAACGGCATGAATAGTCGATATTGAGTGGAAATGTTACCGACGAATGTCTTCACGATTAAACCGAGCAGATTTCAAGGAATGGTACGGCGCGCCCGACCAGGAGCTTTTTCGACGCGAATGGGCGTGGACAATAGCGTGGCTCAAGAGGCCGCTGTCGGTCTTTCTAATGTTGGTTTATGGCCTTTGTAGCCTACCTATGTATGGTATGCTGTTTCTTTCGTATTACATGGTGGCGATATCTCAAAATCGAAAGTCGTCGTTCGACCTACCCCCTTACCTTATGCTCATCCCGCTTGCTTACTTGGGCATGTTGCTGGGCATGCTCATCCATCTTCGATTGTGGCACCGCGCGTTTTCGCTCCGCGTCTTCCCTTGGATGAAATCCCATCGTATTCGCGACATCATGGTCACCCCGCTCGACGTTCACCAGCTTTGGCCAGCGTTGCTTGTTGCGCCTTTGTCGTTGTCCATAACATTACGATTAATCCAACTGGCGATGACAATTTCGGCGACCGCCATTTATACCGTATTGGCCTATTCGCCATTGGGCGAGAATTGGATCAAACCATTTGAGCTGTTGGAGGTTGCCCATCGATCGCAATGGCCTACTTTGCCGACTGGAACTTTATTCGGAGTGATTTCAGTTGCATTAACCTATGCGGAGGGATTTGTCGTAGCATTTCTTTCCGTATTCGTTGTTACGACATTCACGGCGATGAAAATTCGCCCTTTTCGGAGCGATTCAATGTTTTGGATCCATGCATTCCTTGGCTACATGGCAGCAGTCTTGCCGGGATCCGCGCTATCTGTGATCCAATCATTCCTCATGCCACTCGTTGGACTTGCTCGAATTCCGGCCCTTCCCTTGGCCGCACTGTTCTTTCTGATGCGGATTGGAATCGTAATTCTGATTGCTCGGATTTGCTGGACGCAACTCCGCAGTCGCTACCATTGGGAAACGCTTCGGCTCAAACTCGAAAATCCGAAACTTTAAATCTCTATTGTGCGGCGAACGAGGTCACGAATTGGATCATCTTCGCCTTGTTGTCTTCCATTGTTTTCGCGGGGCCGGTTCCCTTCACGAAATAGGGGCCTTCCGCGCTCTGAATAATGGCCGCGAGCATACGCCAGTTTTCTTGACGCTTCGAGCTCCCCGCGCCGCCGGGCATGTTAGAAGGAAGCATCGTCCCCGTGAGGTCAACCAGAGTTACGTCCATCGTCCCCGCTTTGAGCGATTCCAAATGAGCGACAGACTTGGAATCCTTGCCGTCGGGTTGCTCCATTTGGCCATACCAGCGATTAAGGTTCATTTCAGCCGTTCCCCCTTGATCGGGACCGAAGAAGAAGATCGAGACTTGTCCCGGTTCTGGGTCGCCCGGCGTGGCCGGGATCGAAATTTCGGCAAGGCGCATCGGCGAGGAAGGGGGTTTATCCATCCAGCCTTCGGGAACAATGCACCAGAGCGATCCAACGCTGATTCGTTTGCCCGAAGCGCCGACGGGAGTGACAGCGTTGGGATCGGCCTTGGGGGGAGCGGCAGCCGCCGATTCGCCGGGAGGCATTGCCATTCCCGCGTGCGGATCGGGCGTTTCTTTGCGCAGTCCGGCCGCTTTATCCTTTTCGATTTGCTTATCGAGCAGTGCGCGAACCTCGGCAATATCCTTGGTCTTGACCCCGAGCGCGGGGTCTTTCTTTCCAGATTGATATTTGCCCTGTTCGTCGGCTCCGCTGCAGGCGAGCATCAGCATCGTTGCCGCGCAGATTCCCGCGAGTGGAGCGGAAAACATAGTTGAAGCGGTCGAGTAACCTCTGGTTTTCATGGGAAACTTCCTTTCGAATCTTAAGACTTCTTCGCCCCGAATTTGGTTAGGTCAATGACGGCGCGTTCGTGCGTTCCTGTGCTGATGGGGCCGCGAGTCGTCAGGACTTCGATCTCGAATAGCAGCCGCCGTTTGTTGATTTCCTTGAGGCGCGTCTTGATTGTTATTTCTTCGTTCAGATACGCCGCGCCGGAGTGACTCACGTTCACGTGCGTCCCGACCGTTGTTTCCATCGAGTCGAGATGCGCCTGTGCGTTTTGCAGGCAGACCCCTTCGATGAGGCCGATCATGGAGGGAGTCGAAAGCACTGGCATGGGCAGATGCGGTGGCGACATTTCTTTCGTCACTTTGTATTGAGCTTCTTTTTCAATTCCGGGAGCGAGACTTTCTTTCATCCTATTTCTCCTTGTCTTTCGGTGCTGCATCTTTTTCGGGTTTGGCCGCCTCGGCTGCGGACGATCCTTCGTCGAGCGCGAGTTTGGTCGCCTTGGCGACTTCGGCTGCGGGGAGAATCAAGGCTCCCATGCTCCGCTGCATGTCAAACATTTCAGTCATCATCGCCATGGGTCCACCCGCTGAATCGCGGTCGGGTAATTGGAGCGCGGTAAAACCTACCAACTTTCCAGATGTCGTGAAGATAGGATCGCCATATGAAGAGATGCCGTGCGCGGGGATAAAGAGTTCCCGGGGTTTTTTCGCAATGCCCGCCAACTTCGTTTCGTTGAACACCGGTATCCGATCATGATGTTTGGGCAACCGTTCAACGAGAATCAGTTCTTGGCCGATCTTCGGAATATCCGCGACGGAAATATCGAGCGCGTCGAATTTTTTGTCCTTCGGGTCTTTAATTTGAACCCAAGCGAGATCGAGTTCGGAATCTCGCGCGACGAGCTTCGCCGGAAGTCCTTCCGTGTCGTCGCCGATCAGAACCTTGATATCGGTCGGGACGGCCGACATATCGTCCATCCGGTCGTCTCCTCCGCCCATCATCCTCTGCATCATGGCCATGATTCCGCCCATGCGGGTGTTCGAGCAGAGAATAATTCCCTTGGGGTCAATCATGACTCCGTTTGCTTCGGCTTCCGATTCTTGGGCGTCCATTCCGGGCATCGAGAACTTGAGCAGATACTTAACGGCCACGAGAGCGGGTGATTTTTCCGCAAGTAGCTTTTCGTAGTCGGTCTGCGCCTGGAGCGTCACAGGCAAGCATGTGAAGGCAGTCAAAAGGGTCAGGTACAAAGTGAGGAATCGAGAAGCGGACTTAGTCATGAGAGACTCCTTTGCGAGCATGATGCTGTCGTACAATCAAATCCTCAATAATTATCGTCGTGAGACCAAACGGGTGCACCTCCGTTTACCGAGCGCGCCGATGGAATCTCCGCCGCCCCGTTCCGGGGCCTTTGACCATGGGGAACGTGGGTGACCAGCGTTCGTCCCGCTGGCGCGGGACTTCACGCTCCGCTTTATTACGCCGTCCCTTCGGGACTAAAATCCAATCGGCGCACGCGGATCATCCTGCGGGACTCACATGCAATCGGCGCACACGGATCATCCTGCGGGACTCACATGCAATCGGCGCACACGGATCAATCACGGATTCACGTTCCTCTTAACCGCCGTAGGCGGTGACGTAATAAA
>CAZPIK010000396.1:0-3671 GCA_964586185.1 uncultured Candidatus Sumerlaeota bacterium
CAGCCCGGCGATCCCGAACTCCCCCCGCCGCTCGTACTGCCCGCGCGAACGATTCATGGCGTTCTTCTGAAGCGCGCAGCAGAAATTCCTGACAGCGTTGCCATCGAGTTTCAGGATCGGCTCGTCACGTATGGCCAAACAGTTGACCAAGCGAAACGTTTTGCGTCTTCACTCGTTGCGCAGGGACTGAAAAAGGGCGACCGCGTCGGAATCATGTTGCCGAATCTGCCCGAGTTTCTTTTTGTGTATTACGGTTCGCTTATGGCAGGCGCGACGGTCGTCCTCATGAACGTCATGCTTAAGCCCAATGAAATCGAGTATCTCTGCTCGCATTCCGGAATGAAATTCCTCGTTGCTCTGGATCGCTTTCACGAGAGCGTTGCGGAAGGAATAAAGAACGCTCCAACAGTTGAGCAAATCATCCTGCTAGGCAATGCAGTCCCCGGGGCGCTCAATTTCAGCGAGATGCTTCAATCGGGCGACCCAAGTTTTGAACCCATTCCCGTTGGGATCACCGATCTTGCGCATTTGATTTACACATCCGGGACGACCGGCAAACCGAAAGGGGCGATGATCACGCATTTCAACGTGGTTGCGAATCTCGCCTCGATGAATCTCATGCGACCGCCCACCGAATCGAGCAAAGCCCTCTGCGTGCTGCCCCTCTTTCACGCCTATGGTCTTATCTCGGTCATGAATGGCACGATCATGCGTGGCGGAACGGTCTATCTTCATCCGCGGTTCGAAGCGGAACCCGTCATCGAAACGCTGAAGACCAAAGGGATTACCGGTTTTGCCGGAACCCCAACGATGTATTTTCACATCCTTAATCACCCCGCGTCCCAAGGCGCAAAGTTCCCGACGCTCGAACGCGCGGGTAGTGGCGGCGCTCCTCTGCCCCTCGAAATTCGGAAAAGTTTTCGGGAGCGATTCGGCGTGGATATCACCGAGGGTTACGGGCTTTCGGAAACGACGGTCAGCGTAAGCGGTTATCCCGAAGGGCTTCCCCTTGTGGCGGGTTCAGTCGGAATTGCCAATCCCGGAGTCGAGGTTCGCGTCGTAAATGATGATGGAATGGACACCATGATTGGCGATGTCGGCGAGGTCATTTGCAAAGGGGCCAATATCATGGCGGGATATTATAAGAATCCCGAAGCCACAGCCGAAGCGCTGAAGGACGGCTGGCTTCATACGGGTGATCTTGGTTACATCAATGAAAAGGGATATCTTTTCATTGTTGATCGTAAGAAGGACATGATCATTAAGGGTGGCTACAACATTTATCCTCGCGAGATTGAGGAAGTGATCTACCAATTGCCCGAAGTGAACATGGCGGCGGTCATTGGAACGCCTGATTTGGGCAAGGGTGAAATCCCCCGCGCCGTGGTGTCACTGAAACCGGGACAGAATCTCAAAGCGTCAGCCATCATGGCTTATCTTGCCGAGAGATTGTCGAAGTATAAGCTCCCCGAAACGGTGCTGATCGTCCCCGAAATTCCGGTCGGGCCGACAGGGAAAATCTTAAAGCGTGAGCTGCGCGCAAATTGGGAAACGATTTCGCGAGCAGCAAAACCGGATGCCTAATTCATTTCGCTCTCTTCCATCATGTCGCACACCCTTAGTTCGTTACTTCAATCCCTAGGAAAATCGCATCGGGCATGGTTCATCTTCGGAACGCTTGCGGCGCTCTGGAGCGCGTCGCTTGCGATTTGGGGACCCTCTTCACTGATATTTCCCGACGCGATGGAATACGCCGACATGGCGCGCGGACTTTCGCGGGGGGAGGGACTTCGCGACCGCGCCATCTGGATTTATCAGCTCTCGTTTTCGGATGAAGCTCCTTCCGCATCACTCCGTCGCGCGCCCCTGCATCCGATGATCACCTCGTTGGCGTTCCGCATCTTCGGAGCGAATGATCGCGTCGCCATTCTCGCTTCACTGTTTTTCTTTTTCAGTTCCGCTCTTACGTTATTTGGATTAGTTCGACGACTTTCCGATTCTTCACCGGGGTCGGGAATCATCGCGCTAGTCGCCGGCTGCGCTGCGCTCGTTGATCCTCAATCGCTGATACTCGCCGTCTCAGGACTTTCCGAGCCGCTATTCACTCTCGCGTTGTTACTGATTGCCTCGCAAATAATTCGTGAACCGTATCCGCTTCAATGGTTGCAAATCGGTGTGCTGGTCGGACTCAGTCAATGGATCCGACTCAATGGATTTGTGCTGTTGATACCGTGCCTTTGCGCCGCGTGGGTCATGGATCGCGCGAGTTTTCGCAGAAATGCGCTGATGCTCGCCCTCGGTGCGGCGCTCCCCTTGCTCATCCTCGCGCATCGAAACTACCGCGCGCTCGGACAGTTCTCATTCGTCGGCGTTAACGGTGCGATTCTCTATAATGAGATCGGCGGACTCACGGCACATGGCATCGAGCGCAAAATGTACTTGCCCCCTGATGCGCCACCGAACTTGCTTTGGATTTTGGACGGCAAGCTACCCGATTTTCTTTCCAAGTTTTTCCGTGGATTCCAAATGAATCTTGGGGCTGCCCTTTCCGCTGCGACGCCTCTTGCATGGGGCGCAACGTTGCTCCGAAGCTGGACTCGGTGGGATTCCATGCCGCGTTCGCATCGCGCCCTAACGGTTTTTACGATCTCTTCCGCTCTCCTCTGGGTCGGACTTTTCGCTGTCGGTGAGTTCGAAGGCGCTCGGTTCTTTGTTCCACTGACCCCACTTCTATTGGCTTTGGCCGCATTGGCTTTCGCCGATTTTGTTCCATCGGATCTCGTCAGCGGCTGGAGATGGGCGGGCGGGCTGGGACTGTTCGCCCTTGTCCTGCTGCCGGGAACAAATCAAGCAATCACTCTTCTCGGCTCAAAGAATCCTTCAGCGAGTTTTACAGCGGCGCTGGGAAAATCAATCCAATCCGCGATCCCACCCGAAGCGGTAGTCCTTTCCGACGCGCCTTGGGCGACGGCATGGTATGGCGACCGCTGTTCGGTTTGGATTCCGGCGCGCGTTGAAGAAATGCCGCGCGTGACTGAGCGTTGCGCCGCAACCCACCTCATCCTCACGCAAAATTCGGCGGCCAATGATGAAATCGAGGCTCGGTGGCGAGACATCCTTTTGGGTCGCGAACCAGCGCCTGCCAACTGGACGCCGATCAACGCGGGACCACTCGAAGGGGCAATTCGTATTTACAATTTACGCTAACGGTATATCCCGCTAGGTGGCGCTTCGTTGATGACGAGCCAATAAAGTCCGAGCTGCCTAACCGCTTCGGTGAACTGCACAAAATCAACGGGCTTGCGGACATAGCTGTTCGCGCCAAGACTGTAACTTTCAGCCATGTCCTGCTGTTCTTTGGACGAAGTGAGGATAACGACAGGGAGGAGCCCCGTCTTCGGGTGCGCACGCAATTGGCGAAGCACTTCCAATCCATCCACTTTCGGAAGCTTCAAATCGAGCAATATCACCTCTGGCATTAATGTGGTGTCGCGGCCCTCATACATTCCGATACCAAACAAAAAATCGAGCGCCTCAACTCCATCGCGCGCAACAATCACTTCATTCTTAATCCCATTCTTCTTGAGAGCGCGCAGCGTCAATGCTTCATCGTCGGGATTATCTTCAACCAGCAGAATCTCAACCGGCTTTCCGCTAAATCTGTCTTGTTC
>CAZPIK010000397.1:0-3660 GCA_964586185.1 uncultured Candidatus Sumerlaeota bacterium
CCGTCCCATGTGATCGAGAAAACCCTGCAGCACCTCGACAGTGATCGCCTTTTTGTTCTCAAAGTATTGGTAAACGGCCCCGTTCGAAAGTCCCGCCGCGCGGGAGACGTCGAGCATTTGCATGGAATGAAAATCTTTCGCTTCGAGCGTTTGCACCGCACCGCATTTGAGCCGCAAACGCGTTCGCTCTCCCTTGCTCAAATCGCCTTTTGATTTGGCGAGATCGCCCAATTGCTTGGCAAAAGAAAATGAGATTTGAACTGTCACTGAGTTTTCGACCGTGGCTGAGCTAACGCGATTCCGCTCAGCCAAAAATCTGAATCTGACGCCAATTATGCTTTTATACTTCGCCGGCGTCAAGAGGAATGTTATGTTTTCCACTCTCGAAGACGAATATACTGTTAATGCTAAGTCTCGATCTTAGCCTGTCCGTCTTTGGGAGATTGCCAGACATGCGAACTTTCTTTGCCCGAACATTTGCGGTTCTCATCGTGGTGATTTCAATACATGGATACGCTACGACGCGTTACGTCGCCATCGGCGGTGATGACGTCACAGGCGACGGGACCATTGGAAATCCGTTTGCAACGATCCAACGGGGGGTCACGGCCTCTCAGCCCTCGGGCGATACGGTCATCGTGCGTGATGGCGTGTTCTCGGGGTCGGGGAATCGCAACATTGATTTGGGTGGACGCCAGATTATCGTCCGCTCTGAAAACGGAGCGTTGGCGACCACGATTGATTGCCAAAGTTTGGGAAATGGATTCTCGCTGCAAAACGGCGAGCCGAACACCACTCGAATTATTGGATTCACGATCATCAATGGCTTGGTCAAAGATGTCGCTCATCAGGGCGGTGGAATTTATTGCAATGCGGCCTCGCCCAGTATCGAGGACTGCATCATTACGAATTGCCAAGCTTGGGGACTCAATTTCATTTTGGGGACTCGAACGGGCGAGGGGGGCGGAATTTTCCTGCAAGATTCCAGCGCCATTATTCTGAATTGCCAGATCATCAACAACCAGGCCATCGGGGCGAATCGAACCAGCGAAACCGAGCACGGTTACGCGGG
This sequence comes from uncultured Candidatus Sumerlaeota bacterium, assembly GCA_964586185.1. GTDB lineage: Bacteria > Sumerlaeota > Sumerlaeia > MVZB01 > JAJFLK01 > CAZPIK01. Next base: position 1,073 of record CAZPIK010000397.1, read on the forward strand.
AACGGGTGGCGGTATTCAACTTCTTAACTGTCCGTTGGCACAAATCACGAACTGCACCATCACGGGGAATCGCGCGGTCGGAGGGAACCTGACCTCAAACAACGCATCGCTTTTTGCGGGCGCGGGGCGTGGCGGCGGAATTTATCTAGCCAATTCGGGTCCCGTCTTTTCCCGCTGCCTCATCGCGGATAACATCGCGACCGGCGGCCTGAACCTTGGTCTCGCTTCGGCGTCGGCGGCTCAAGGGGGTGGTGTTTATACCACAGGCCCTTCCTTTCAGCCCGGGCAGTTTGTGAATTGCACGATCAATGGTAATACCGCCAAAGACGGCTCGGCGTTTTATATCGCTTCGGGCACGTGGACCCTGCTCAACGTCACGGCCGCGTCGAATCCCCTGATTCAAGCGGGTGGGGTTGGAGTTCGCCGCGCCGGTGGAACTTTGAATCTCAAGAACACCCTCATCGCTTATCACACGCAAAGCGGAAACTTGGGAGGGACGATCACGTCGCAAGGCAACAATTTGAGCAGTGATCTCTCAGTAGTTCTCGGGGGTGCGGGTGACGTAAACAATACGGATCCTGTTTTGGGTCCACTCCAAAACAACGGCGGAAGTAACTCAACGCGCGCGATTGGCCCCGGAAGCCCCGCGCTGGATGCGGGAACCAATACGGGAGCGCCTGCATTGGATCAGCGCGGAGGTTTACGCCCGATTGACGGTGATCTCAATTTAAGCGTGATAACCGATATCGGCGCGTTCGAGTTCGATCCGGCGGGTCCCACTCCGACGCCCGGCGCGAGTCCGACCTCGTCTCCCTCACCGACGATTTCGCCAAGTCCGACGGCCAGCGCAAGCGCGACGAGGAGTCCGACGTCGAGTCCTACGCCTTCCGTGAGTTCCACAGCCACCGCCAGCCCCACGCCCTCCGCAAGTCCAACGGCCACGGCCACATTAACCCCCACACCCTTTGATGACGCTTCGGTCGCCTCGCACACCGTTCCCGCGCAAATCCCGACCGATCATCCGGTTCCGGTTACGTTCACGATGCAAAACACGGGGAACACAACATGGAGCGCAGCAGATGGATTTACGCTTTCGTTTGTGACGGACGATTGCGCCCTTTCGCTTGATCCCGAAATCTCGCTTCCACCGGGCGCATCCATACTTCCGGGACAATCGGCCGTGTTTACGGCGACGCTGATCGGACCTTCCTCGGCTCCGCAAACATGCCAACTCGATTTTCAAATGAGTCACGGAGCGCCTTTCGGTGCAATGGGACAAGCGACCGTAAATGCCGTTACGGCCGCGAACAACTCCAGCTTCGTCGGGAATTCAATCCCTGCTGTCATGTACGTCGGACAAGGGTTGAATGTGGATATCACGGTGCGAAATCTCGGCAATACGACGTGGATGGTCGGCGGAAATTACAGTCTCACTCCGATTTCCGATCCGTGTTCGCTCATCGTCAATCCATTCCTGCTGTTCGAAACGACGGGACCGAACAAAAACATTTCGATGCCCGGATACATTGTCGCTCCCGGCACGCCGGGCAGTTGCAATTTGCAACTTCGGATGAACGAGGATTCCGGCGAGGGGCTTTTTGGAGCGACCTTTAACGTGACGATTCAGGTGATCAACCCGCCGAACGCAACAAGCCGGTGGAACGTTTATGAATAGTGTTATTCATAGAGCCGGATTCCATTCCGATCAAAGTTAATATCGTGTATAAAGTTTTTGCGCCGTTCAAGGGCATATGCGGCCGTTGCGCCTCTGCGTCTTTGCGACTTTGCGTTAATTTCTTAAGGAGTTTTTGCGATTATGCCCCAACCCAAAATAAGCGTGTTCCCCAAATGCTATTTCGACGAACTCTGCCAGGGGAGAATGGATTATCTTGCGTGGCTGCGCGATGCGAAGGCGCTGGGCGGCGAAGGGATCGAGCATTATGACGGCTTTTTCAAAAGTTGGGAGATGAAGGACGTGGAACCGGTCATGCGGACGCTGCGCGAGACAGGTCAGGAATCTTCGATGCTCTGCTTCTCGCCCGATTTTACGCATCCCGATTCGGACGAACGGGATCGGCAAGTCGAGCGACAAAAAAAGGCGATTGATCTCTGCGTGACGCTTGGCATCCGATTTTGCCGAACACTCAGTGGGCAAAATTTCCCCGGCATGAAACGCGAGGAAGGAATCGAGCGAACCGTTGAGGGAATCGAGCGGTCGCTTGAATACGCCGAGCGGCAGGGCGTCACGCTCTGCATGGAGAATCATTACAAGGACGGCAATTGGAAATATCCGGAGTTCGCGCAGCCGGAGGATATTTTTTTGGAAATCGTTTCGCGCATCGAGTCGCCGTTTTTTGGAGTGCAGTATGATCCCTCAAACGCGACGGTCGGCGGATACGATCCTGTCGCGTTTTTGAAAAAAGTCGCGCCGCGAGTTGTGACGATGCACGCCTCGGATCGGTATCTTGCGCCGGGTGCGACGCTCGAAGATTTGAAACAGGCCGACGGCGCGGCGGGATATTCCTCCAAACTTATGCACGGTGAGACGGGCAAAGGACTGAACGATTTCGATTCGATCTTCAAAATCC
>CAZPIK010000398.1:0-3656 GCA_964586185.1 uncultured Candidatus Sumerlaeota bacterium
GCTTTTTTTAGAAAGCAGCATTTCGAACAGCTCCGTATGATTTACATAAAAGTACTTTGAACGTTAGGAAACGTCGAGTTACCAGCGACGAGGGCCGCGATCACGATCACCGCCGCCACGTCCGCCACGGTCACCGCCGCGATCGCCACCGCGATCACCTTGGGGACGAGGTTGAGCCTCGTTGACCTTCAGTTTGCGGCCTTGGAACTCCATGCCGTTAACCGCGTTGATAGCGGCTTCACCCGCCGCGCGGTCGGCCATTTCGACGAATCCGAACCCCTTGGAATTTCCCGTCTGCCGATCCCGGATGACGCTTGACGAAAGAACTTCGCCGTGAGCGCCGAACGTATCCCGCAGGTCGTCCTCCGTGGTCTTGTAAGGCAAATTGCCCACGTAGATGTTGATCTTCTGCATACCCTTTTCTTCTCCGAACCATGCCCTCGCGGGGCATCAATAGAATTAAAACTACGCCTCAAGTGACAATCCAAACGAGAATTGTTCCGGGGTTAGTCGCATTCAATGAAACACAAGAGCTGTCGAAATGCAAAATAAAAAATGATGAGAGATTTGCTTCAAACTTCGGGGTAGAGTCTAGAAATGATCGTATCAAGCCCACAGCCATCTTTTTCCCCGCGAACCCAACTGCGAATCTGGATCGGGCTTGGTTTGCTAAGCCTGCTGGGCGCATGCTCAAAAGATGAATCACCCACGACGGTGCCGCGTAAAGCACAGACGAGCGAAAAAGTCGTTAAGGCCGTTCCCTCTGTATTCAAAGATGGCGGGAAGTCTCCGTTCACGCGGTTAACCGGTTTCACGTTCGATCGCGAGTACGAAATGGAGCTACCGGAAGATAGCGAGCGGGCGTCAATTTCATTTTTACCGGTCATTCACGGCGACCCCAACGGCCAGGCCCGCTTGGAGTTAAACGTGTCGCGCGGGAACGAGAATATTTCGGGTGGCAATTATCCACTCTTCAGAATTCAGGAGCGCCCCGATGTTCCTTCCGACGCATTTGCAATCGCGCGTTCGTGGGCTCATCTTGAAGTGCGCCCCAAAAGTAAGGGACCTCTTAAACTGAAGTGGACTCTCAGCAACGGGCCCGCCGGAGCCGTGGCCGGGCTGGTTGGGCTGCGCGTGGAGAGCAAAGCTCCAGCGCCGCGTCCTCCGCATGTTTTGCTTATTTGCTCCGACGCGCACCGTTACGATTACGCGCTTGGCGAAAAAGGGCGAGCGTTAATGCCCGACCTGGCCAAATTCTCGGACGAAGCTGCGGTCTATCATCAAGCCTTCTCCAATGCAAGCTGGACGCTCCCTTCGATTACTTCACTTTTCACGGGACTCTTCCCACGGCGACATCTGACGGGCGAACGAACCCGCACGCTGACCGCCGATGCGATGACTGAGAAGCCGAAGCTCGAACCGGGTGAATATGCCATCTCATGGGGCGAGGTTTATCGTGTTTTCCGCGCGATGCCTGATTCGCTGACGACGCTCGGCGAGGTTCTACAAGACGCGAATTACCTTTCGCTCCTTGTGACCTCCAACATTTTTTACGTCGAGCCGGGGCTTACGCGGAAAGGCTTCGATTGGGTCACGGACGCCCGATCCCAAAAGGGGAACGCGATCAATTTTGCCTCCTACGCCCTCATGGAAGGCGTTCCCAAAGATGTTCCCATTTTCATGACGGTCCATTACTTCGATGTCCATCAATTTACGCTGTGGTATTTGAAAGAACGAATTCCCAACGCCAATCCGATGCTCATAGAACGCGAAGAGTTGATTAAGAGTTACGAGCAAGCCGTGCGCGATACCGACGGCTACATTCACGATCTGCTGCAAAAGTGGGACGCCGAAATCGGCCTCGCGAACACGCTCGTCGTCTTTTTTGCCGATCACGGCGAACATCTTCGCGATCCGGGATATCCCCCGATCAACGATTACAAACCCTCGCATACGGAGCCTTGGCTGCTTGATGTGCCGCTGCTCAATCACGGCAATAGCATGGACGAATTGCTGCTCCATATCCCGCTCGTGATCCACTATCCCGATTCATTGGGCATCAAGGGGGAGTTTGATACGCAGGTTTCGCTCGTGGATATTTTCCCGACGATTATGGATGTTGCGGGAATCAAGCGGAATGATTTGAAACTCGATGGACGTTCGATTCCCGCGCGGATGAAGGACGGAGCCACGACCGAAACCATGCCGATCTATGCCGATTACCAACTTTACGGTCCTGAGATGTCGAGCGTCCGGCAGGGACCGCAGAAGCTCGTGCTCGATCACGCTGCGGGAACATCGCGGCTAACGGATCTTCGCATGCCGCCCGGAGACAAGGGTGAATTCGGCCAGTTTGCGGACGATCCCGAAGCGGTTAAGCGGCTGACCGAAACATTTGACAAATACGACGAGCAATCGCGCGAGCAAACTAAGGGACTGAAATCGAGCCTTAAAGTGGATATCGAAAAATCGCTTAAAGCTTTCGAAAACCAAGGCTACGGCGGAGGACAGAGCGAAGGAAGCAGCGAGAAGAAATCGCAATGAGCGAAACTTCATGACTTTCAGTACGATCATAGCCTTTGCGTTCTCAATGGCATACTTAGTCGGATTCTTTGTCTTGTGGCGTCAATTTCCGGTCACCGAAAGTGAACCGTGCGAAAAGACACTTGATCAACTGGAACCGCTCTATCGCAAATGGAGCCTACTATTTGGCGCAATTCATCTAATTGCCGCGACTGGTGGGATCTTGGCGATTTGGTGTGTATTGATCGCATTCGAAGCTCTGCATTCGTTTACGCTACCTCGTGCAGAATTCACGTTCCGTCCGGATGCTTTAATCTGGTTCATGCCCGCATTTATAGCGGGTACGTTGCTTTCGCATACCCCCTCGATGTTGGTCGGCAGGCGTATCATGGGATCGCGTTGGCATGAGCTGGAGCAATACGAGAAGTTGAGGTTGAAGCTCTTTCAACATCCTGGCCTGAATCGAATCGTTCGGCTCCTCATGAAGATACTTATTGGGGGAGCTGCTCTCTTTATTTTTCTGTTCATGGATTGGTACGTTTTGGTCACACCCGAGCAGTTTGTAGTCAACGAGATCAGTTCTATGAGGGAAACGCGGCATCCATTAAGTAGCATTCAGAAAATTCAGACCGCCCCAAAGCTTATCGCGCCCAATGGAAATCTTGTGAAGCGTCGGGAATACCAGATCACTTTTTCCGACAATTACACATGGACAACTAATTTTAGTCCCAAAGACTTGGACAAAGGGGAGAAGCAAAGCTTTTTGAAGCAAGTTTCCGAATGGAGCGGAAAACCAATCGAGGAAATTAAAGTTTTCAGGTTGAATGGCTTTAGTCCCATGCTGCTTGAACAATAACAATCATGACTTGCGCGCTTTACTTTCGGGTGCATCTCAAAATAGTTCGAGTCCACGGAAATCAATGGCCGAGTGCGATGGGCATTCAATGAACGCGTCCTGTAAGGACGCAGGTGCAAAGCCCAAGGCAACGCCTTGGGTCGCCAATCGTCCTTGGACGCAAGCCCTGAAAGGGCGTCGGATACTGCAATGAGCAATGAGATCGAATCTTTCCGACGCCCTTTCAGGGCTTGCGACTGACGCGTAACCATTCACCCAAGGCGTTGCCTTGGGCTTT
>CAZPIK010000399.1:0-3644 GCA_964586185.1 uncultured Candidatus Sumerlaeota bacterium
TGTTTATCGCGGGGATGTCGGCGCTCTGCGATGCTATCGTACATCGAATGGAAAATTGCGGAGGGTCGTTTAGGTTAGGTCTGCGATTGGGCGCGGCAGGAGCAATCTACGGCGCGCTCACACTTTTTCATGAAGTGGGAATTATCGTTATTGCGGCGGCGTTTCTTGTTTTACTTGTCTCTCCATTTCTCTTAAAAACTTCCACGACACGCCCGAAAATATTTGAATCTGTTCATGGGATCGCTTGGTTCGCCGCTGGATGTTTGATCGCGCTTTCACCGTGGTTGGTTCGAAACGCCGTCGTGGGCGCGCCGATCACGTCCATTTCCAGCCGTTCGGTGATCGTGCTGGCGATGAGCAACGATCACGATGCTGTTCACGGTGGAGCCATCTGGGGTGACACCGTTCCCAATTTTGTACAGCTGATGGACGAATCGAATGGCAAGCTCGTGGGAATGCTCGTTACGCTCGCAAGATCCTATGCGGGACGAACAGGACAGCTTGTAAAAAACATCGCTCTCAAATTTTGCGCCGCCATTTCGCCCATCGAATTGCCGGACAATACTTCCTATGAATTTTTTCAAAGCCGCTCGTGGACTCTCCGATTCTTGCCAGGGTTTTTGTTGTTGTTCGCTCCGGGGATTGCCGGCGCTTGCCTAATGGCAATCGCCTTGGCTCGAAGAAAAGCCGAGCGGTCTTCGGCGGAATCCATTTTCTTCATCGTTATCGTTCTACATGTTCTTGCGCTGTTGGGTTCATTGTCCTTGGTGCATGGACTGGGACGATTGCGGTTGCCCGTGATCCCGCCGCTCATTCTCGCCGCCGCGTGGTTGATCACGGACGCGTTTACCCGCCATGATGGCGTCGCCGTTCCGGATGCAGCGTGGCGAGTGAAGTGGAATTCGCGAAGCTGGATTTGTCTTGCCAGCGTTGTGGCCGTGGCGGCGCTGCAGTTTTCGCTCCGAAATACTACCCCGAGAAGTCCTCGGCATATTGATTACGTGATTGCTGGGAATCTGGAGAGATCGCAGGAGAATTATGAGGAGGCCGCCCGCGAATATGCCGAGGCTATTCGGCGCGGGTATCGCGATCCGGCCGTGCACCTTGCGTTGGAAGAATGCAGAAAGTTAGCTGAGTTTCAGCGATTGCGCCGGTAATCGGGACAGCGGCGCGCGTTGGGTCGTTCGGGGCGGTTGCAGGCGTTGCCGTAATCGTATTTGCAGGAATCGCAGAGGAATTCCTCCGACGTTCCTTCCGAAACGAGCGAGCGAAGCCACTGGAAAAATCGGCGTATCGCGCGCATTTTAACTTATAGCTTTTTGTCGTCGGCGGTTTCCCAGTTCGCGATGTCGTCTTGGGTTCCCATTTGCTGATCAGGACCGCCGGATGAAATGTCGAAGTCCATTCCATGCTCGGATGGATAGGCGTAATGAAACGGCTTGCCCCAACCATCTTTCGGGAGCGTATCCATCTGCTGCTGCCAGACGTTGGCGTCCACGCTGCCGGGTTTAGTCACGAGCGCTTGCAAGCCCTCGCTCGAAGAAGGGAAATTTCCCACCCGCATTTCGTACGCCAAGAGCGCGGTTTTCACGCCCGCCATTTGCGATTTGGTCGCGGCAACCTTTGCTTCCTGGGTTCTGCCGACCAAACGCGGCGCGACCAAGCCGGCGAGAATTCCGATGATAACGACGACCAGCATGATTTCGAGGAACGTGAAACCCGAGCGAGTCGCCGAGAATCTTGAGCGATGCGAAGTGCGTTGCATGGTGAGCCTCCTACTTCCGGAGGGAATGAAGATCAATTCTCGTGCCAAACCGCTATTTGGATGCCGAGGGTGAGGTCTCGTCCTTGATCAGCTTGGTCAGATACTTGACGAGGTTCTGCTTGCTGAGATCGCGGGAGATTTCTTCCTCGGTCTTGCGGTGGGCGTGCATGATGGAGGTGTGATCACGTCCGCCGAACTTTCGTGCAATTTCTGGGAATGAGAGATCGGTCATCTCGCGGGCGAGGAAGCAGGCGATCTGACGAGGTCCCGTAAACTTGCGCGAACGGTTCTGTCCCGTCAAATCGTGAAGATTGATATCAAAGAACTTACATACGGCAAGTTGAATCTTTTCCACGCTGATCTTGCGAGGCTCTTCGGCGCTCAGCAAAGGCCCCAAGATCGCCCGAACGGAGGCGATGGAGATCGGCTCGCCCGTTACCGAATGGTGAGCGGAAATCTTGGTGAGCGCCCCTTCGAGTTTGCGGATGTTCGATTTAATCCGCTCGGCGATGTAGATTTCGATCTCGCCGGAAAGCTCGATATCGAACTCCCTCGCCTTGCGCCGTAAAATCGCAACCCGGGTTTCGAGATCCGGCGGTTGGATATCCACGATCAAACCCGCCTCGAAGCGCGATCGGAGACGTTCTTCCAGTTCGCGCAATTCCTTGGGCGGATGATCGGACGAAATGGCGATCTTCTTGCCCGCGTTGTAGAGGGCGTTGAAGGTGTGGAAAAACTCGGTCTGGGTTCGCTCCGCGCCCATAAAGAATTGCACGTCGTCAATCAGGAGCATATCCACCGTACGGAAGCGATTGCGGAAATGGCTTAAGTCCTTCTGCTGAATTCCTTCGATGAAGGCGTTCATAAATGATTCGGAAGAAACGTAGAGAACCTTCAGATGCGAGCCGTAGCTCATGAGCTGCTGGCCAATCGCATGAAGTAAATGCGTCTTGCCAAGTCCCACGCCTCCATAAAGAAAGAGCGGGTTATAAGCCCGCGACTGCGGATCGGCGACCGCCTGCGCGGCGGTATAGGCAAATCGGTTCGACTCGCCGACGACGAAATTTGAAAACGTGTAATTGGGATTGAGAGGGATGCGCTCCAAAATGGAGGGATGCGGCGTTCCGTCGGAGCGGAGGTCCACCTCGTCGGCGTCACTTCTTGGGGTATGACCGTTTGAACCAAAGGTGGCGAACTCATCTTCGGTTTCGAGAATGTAACGAATAGATACATCGCGCTTGGCGAAGCCGGTAACGGCGTCCTCGACCTGATCTTGATAATTGGAGATAAGCCAATTGCGGAAAAAGATGCTGGGAACCCGAAGCGTGAGTTCGCCGTCCGCGTAGTTAACGAAACGGATCGGCTCGACCCACGTCGAGTAAGACTCCTCATCTATTGTTTCCCGCAAGCTCTCCAGGACTTGATCCCAAACCCCAGAAGAAATTGCAGACATGACGATCTTCCCTCTTCCCTATGTTCCAAAGCGACATGAAGCGCCCAATATGCATTGTGCCTTACGGCGTATTCGATTCGTCTCTAAATCGCCGTTAAGAAAAGCGCGTTCGGAAAAAAAAATCGAGACAAAATTTCAAAAAAAATTTGACGCTTCATTGAAATCAATTCTCGCTTGAAATTCTCGTTGACGAATGGACATAATCACCGGAATGCGCGCGCCGAAAATCGGTCGTGCAGTTACGCTGGTGTAGCTCAATGGTAGAGCTCTCGCCTTGTAAGCGAGGGGTTGCGGGTTCGATTCCCTCCACCAGCCCCAGAAGTCCAAGGCGCAATCCAACGAGCGCCGACCCAATGGTGGGGTGCCCGAGCGGCTAAAGGGGACGGGCTGTAAACCCGTTGTCGAAAGGCTACATAGGTTCGAATC
>CAZPIK010000400.1:0-3628 GCA_964586185.1 uncultured Candidatus Sumerlaeota bacterium
CGTTGCTGGTGCGAACCCGCTCAAATACAACCAATACAAACTCGACCTCGTAAAAGTCGTGACGCGGCGCGCGCTCCTCAAGGCCGCCGGAATGGAGGCGAAGGCGTGAATCTCTATCAAAAGATCGAAGAAATGCCGCACGTCAAGATCGGGGGCGAATATCCCGACGGCCGCCCGATGGTTAAGTGCTGCGTTCATCTGCGCTGCAAGTCGCTTTACTATAGCGGCGTTGAGCGCCCGGGGCTTCTCCACCTTAGCAACGTTATGACCTATTGGTGCAACCATACGCAGGAAGCGTTTGGGTGCGACAAGGGCGAAGCCAATCCGCTTCTCTGCCAAAAAGGCCGCAGCTGCTGCGAAGAGTGATCGTTATCTAACGAGCATTGATAAAGAAGTTAACGCAAAGACGCAAAGGCGCAAAGACGCAAGGAGGATCACCCGCTTTCGATGTGTGGTGATCGAAGGCGCAGGGTTCTTCTGGCGTTGCTTCCCAAAATGATACTTCAGCCAACGTTTCTCTTTATCTCTCTATCATCAACGACCCATTACTCATGCGAGAAACCACCTTGCGCCTTTGCGCCTTTGCGCCTTTGCGTTTCATTCTTCATTTTATTTCTTCTCCTATACAGCGTTCAGGGACAAGAACCCGCGACCGACGTAGCGACGACTCCGACCGTTTCACCGACTCCGGTTTATCTTGATTACACCGATTACTGGCAGCACGGCGGCTACGCTCAGGCGATCAAAATGCTGGGCGAGCAGATCGAGGCGACGACGCAGATTCCGCCGCGTTGGATCGCCGATTGGGCGGAACTCAAGTTTCTCGTTGGGAAATATGATGAAGCGATCCGTGACCTCGAACTTCTGACCGCGCAGGTCCCCCAGCCCGTCTATTGGGTTCGACTGGCGGAGTTCTATCGCTTGCGCGGACGAAATGACGATTTTGATCGCGCGTTAAAGCAAGGGCAGGAATACGTCGAACGGTTTGCCGAATACGGCCTCTCCAACGCAAATCGTCTTGCGCGGGGACGTATTCGTGAAATGAAAGGCGAGGATCCGAAGATTGTTCTCGCGGAGGAATACGGTCCGCTCATGACCGATCATCCCGATTTTGCGCCGGGGTTTCTTGCGGCGGGCGAACTCGCGATTTCCAAAAAAGATTACCAGCTCGCCGCCGAATATTTCGAAAAAGTGAAATCGTTTGAGCCCGATAGTCTGCGCGCGCTGACGGGTCTGGCCGAGTGTTATTCGCGCTCCGACGACGAACGGCTTGAAGCAACGCTTCTCGCCATCGAAGCCATCAATCCGCGTTATCCAGACGCTAAAGCCATTGAGGTCGAGCGATGGCTCGAAGCGGCGGAAACCGACCCAGCGAAGAAGATCATCGAAGAGATGCTGACGATCAACCCGACCGATTCGCGTTTTCTTGCGTATCGCGCCGCAGCGCACTTCTTGGACGGCAACGAAGTGGCGATGCGTGAAACTCAGGAAATTGCGCTCGCGGATAAGATCGCCGAGTCGTCCATCGTCTGGCGGATTCCGGGCGACGTTGCCGCGCGGCGGTATCGTTTCAAAGAGGCTGCGGCGTTTTATCGTAAGGCGCTGGAAGTCAATCCCGCCGATCTCGAAGCCGAGTTGCAGCTTGGTTTTGATCTCCTGCGAATGGGCGAGGAAGAAGAAGGGCGGAAGATTCTGGAGCGCGTGTACGAAAAGGACAAATACGACGTTCAGCTTTACAACATGCTAACGCTGCTCGATACACTGGCGAAGTATGATTCCATTACGCACGGACCGTTTGTCTTGAGATTGCCGAAGGATCAATCGCCGATTTTGGCGGAGGATGCGCTCGCGCTTTTGGACGAAGAAATCGAACTCTACCAAAAAAAATACAAGGTCACTCTGGAGACGCCGATCCTCATTCAGATTTTCGATGATCACGATGATTTCATGGTTCGTTCGGTGGGATTGCCCGGCATGATTGGCTACATGGGAATTTGTTTTGGCCGACTCGTCACGATGGATTCGCCGACAGCGCGGGAAAAGGGGATGATGAATTGGAAAGCCGTGCTCTGGCATGAATTCGCGCACGTCGTCACGCTCCAAAAAACAAAAAACCGGATGCCGCGCTGGCTTTCCGAGGGGATTTCAGTTTACGAGGAAGAACAGAAATCGTCCGCATGGGCGACGCGAATGGAACCCGATTTCGCGCCGATGGTGAATGGAGAACCGATCCCCGGCCTCACTAATCTGGAATCCTATTTTACTTCACCCAAGACGCCCGGGCATTTGATGTATGGATACTTTTTGGCTGGAGAATTCGTGAAGTTTTACGTCCAGAACTTCGGATTCGAAGCGCTCTTGAAATCGCTCGACGATCAGGGGAACGGGGCGGATTGTGAGGCTTCGCTCGCCGCCGCCGCCGACAAATCGCTCGACGAAATCAACGTCTCATTCATCTCATATTTGGAAAAGAGGTTTCAACCCTACCAGTATTTGATTGCGAAGGAAGAGAAAAAGGAAAGCGGATTGGCCGATGCTTTGAATTCGCTTGTGCAAGGCCAGAAAGAAGAGGAAGAGAAATCAAAGCATTCACCCTATTCTGAGGCAATGACGGCGGCATCCAAGGCGTTTGAATCACGGGACTGGACGACCGTCGAACAGGAACTCACCAAGGCGCGCGAGATGTTTCCCGATCACGTCGGCAACGGTTCGCCGCTCGGTGGACTCGCCAAGCTCCACAAGGAAACGAAGAACCGCGAAAAACTTAAGCAGTCGCTCGAAGAACAATTGCGGCTTGATCCACGGGCTTGGGCGGCCTGCTTGGAACTTGGCGAAATTTACGCCGAGGAAAAAAACTGGTCGGAGCTTAAGCGGATAGGCGAAAGAGCGATGGAAATAGACCCCTTCGATATTGTTTCCCGCAAACGCCTCGATGCGGCGCTTCGCGCTCTGGGCGAGCGAGAACTCGCCATCGCGAACGTTCGACGTTTGGCGATTCTCGATCCGCCTCACTCGCGCGATCACCGCGCCGACGAGATCGAACTGCTGATCGAACTCAAGCGATGGGACGAGGCCAAGGCTGCCGCGCTTGCGTTGCTCGAAGGAACACCCCATTTCTGGCGGGCGCAGGAACTTTTGCTTCGGATCATCGAACGCGACGGGGAGAAACAAACGGTTGAGGCGATCACGCGCTAGAGCCAGTGGATTCACAATGTGGGAGGCGATCTCCGATCGCCGATTCGGCAGTCGGAGATTGCCTCCCACATTAAGAAAACGGATCGGGATTGGCTTGGCGCTGCTTATCGCCGTCGGCTGGACAGTCGCGCATGGCCAGCGCGCCGAGTTTGAGGACAGCCGCCGTGGGCGCTTTAATCGGATACCCGAACCCGATCGCGATATTTTTCCCGGTAATGTCTTCACTTTTTGCCGTGCAAAATTCACAAGCGACCGCTCACGGAGCGGCGGCCCTTGGCATACCGATTTTCCTGATTCGGATCAGAATTTCACCCAACGACTCGGCGAACTCACTGCCATTGAAGTCAACCCCAAGCATGTTGTCATTAGTCTCACGAACGAAGCGCTGCTGAACTATCCCTTCCTCTACATGATCGAAGTCGGAACGCTCGAA
>CAZPIK010000401.1:0-3627 GCA_964586185.1 uncultured Candidatus Sumerlaeota bacterium
TGTCACGTCCATTTCGTCGGGAGGAAGCACGAGCGCATCCGCAGCGACGTCCACTGCGCGATCCAACTCCCATCCGTTGGCCGCTTCGATCTTATCCTGCAGCTCGGCCATTCGATTCATGCAGCGATCCATTTCATCATCGGGGATGCTTTCGCCCATCTTGGCCGTGACCCTGTCGTATTCGGCGAGAAGGGCTTTTACGGGAGCGAAGGCCTCCTCGATGTTTTGGCGGACATTGCGCGTCGTATCGAGAAGCGGTTCCTGCGCGACCATTCCAACCCGGACTCCTTTAGCGGGCGCAGCCTGTCCCAAGAAATCCTGATCCAATCCGGCCATAATCTTAAGGACGGTTGATTTGCCCGAACCGTTTTCGCCGACGATGCCGATCTTCGCTCCGGGATAGAAGCAAAGGTTGATGTCCTTCAATATCGCGCGCTGCCCGTAATTCTTGCAGAGCTTCAGCATCGTAAAAATATATTCGCCCGCCATGGTATTCCGGTCCTTTTGTCCGCTTCGCTCGTGAAAATTGGCATCGCCTGTTTCACTGCCGATTGCCAAAGGGGAATGATCCTAGCTGAAATCGGCGCAGTTTGAAACGCGAATTCAACTCATAGACCAAAAATTCAGAATGAAATCGAGTGCGGGTCTATCCTATGATACCGCGGATTGCGCGGACTCGTCGAAGACGCGAAGGATCGAAACGAACGACATGCTTTCAGGCCACAAACTTCAGAAATACTTAGGCGGGCGCGATTTGCTCTCGGATGTTTCGTTTCGTATCGAAGCGGGCGAGAAAGTTACTCTCGTGGGTGTTAATGGCTCTGGGAAATCCACGCTCATGAAGATGTGCGCGGGACTTATCGAGGCCGATGGCGGCGAGATTTCGCTCCCGAAAGACGCGACCATCGGCTACCTCCCGCAACACGCCGAGATGGACACTGGGAGGACGCTCTTTGAAGAGATGCGTTATGTTTTTAAAGACGTGGACGCCCACTTTGCCGAGTGCGAAGAACTTGCGCACAAGATGTCCGAAGTGGATCACGCTTCTCCAGAGTTCGAGAAGATCGCCGACCGTTATGGTCATTTGCAGCATGAACTTGATCGTCTTTCCGCCTACGACGTGGACGCGCGAATCGAGAAGATTCTTGCGGGGTTGGGTTTCAAAGCGTCCGATCGTGATAAAATGTGCGGCGATTTTTCGGGCGGCTGGCAGATGCGGATCATGCTCGGCGGACTCCTGCTGCGCAACCCCGATGTGTTGCTGCTCGATGAACCGACGAACCACCTCGACCTCGAAACGATGATCTGGCTTGAAGAATGGATTCGCTCGAGCGATAGCTCCGTTCTGCTCGTCAGTCACGAGCGCCGATTCATGGACGCGCTGGCTTCGCGCGTTTACGAAGTTCATGAGGGAAAGCTTACGATCTATCGCGGCAACTACACCGACTATTTGCGTCAACGCGAGGAACGCTGGGCGCAATGGCAGCGCGAATACGACAACCAATTGGAAGAGATCGCGCACCTTCAAAAATTTATTGATCGTTTCCGTTATAACGCATCGAAAGCGGCGATGGTGCAAAGTCGCGTGAAGACGCTCGAAAAAATCGAACGGATTCCTCCCCCGCCCAAGCCCGCCGCTTCGATTCACTTCCGATTTCCGCAGCCCGATCGCGGAAGCAAGGAAGTCTTCATGCTGGAGGGCGTTTCGAAATCGTATGGTAACCATCGCGTTTTGAATGACGTCGAACAACCGTTCTGGCGCGGCGAGAAAGTCGCGCTCGTCGGCCTTAACGGCGCCGGAAAATCCACGCTCCTTAAAATGCTGGCAGGGATCGAACAACCCTCACGCGGTTCGATTCAGACCGGAGCAAAATGCCGCGTCGAATACTTCGCGCAGTATGATGAGGAAGGGATTCACAAATCGAACACCGTTTGGCAGGAGATTTCGAGCGTTGCGGCGGCAGGGCAATCGGAACAGGCGCGCGCACTGCTCGGCGGGTTCTTCTTCATCGGCGACGACGTGGACAAACTTGTCGGATCGCTTTCGGGCGGCGAGCGAACACGGCTGCGGCTTGCAAAGATGCTGTTCTCCGGCGCAAATGTCCTCCTGCTCGACGAGCCGACCAACCATCTTGACATCGCCTCCCGCGCGACGCTCGAACGAGCGATTAAGGATTATGAGGGGACGGTCGTCCTCGTTTCACACGACCGCGCGTTTCTCGATTCCGTCGTGACTCGCGTCATCGAAATCAAAGACGGCGGCGCGAGATCATTCCACGGAAATTATGAGGAGTATTGTCAGGCGTTGCGCGCGTTGGGCGAGGATTCGCCGCTCATCGGCGCTTCGCGTGCGGCGTCGCCCAAGCCAAGCGTGGAGGGCAAAACCGAATCGCAGAAAAAGTCCGACGCTACAGAGAAAAAGTCCTCGAAAAAATCGGCTCAGCCCGATCCGGGTCCCGATCCAAATCGAACGCTTTCGCGCGAGCAGCAAAAGATGAAGAAGCTCGTGACGCAGATCGAGCAGGAAATCGAGAAGGTCGAGGCGCAACTGGCGAACATC
Source organism: uncultured Candidatus Sumerlaeota bacterium (assembly GCA_964586185.1). Taxonomy (GTDB): domain Bacteria; phylum Sumerlaeota; class Sumerlaeia; order MVZB01; family JAJFLK01; genus CAZPIK01. The sequence continues at coordinate 2,561 of CAZPIK010000401.1, forward strand.
GAAACCGATCTCGCGCGACCGGAAATCTACAAAGACTTCACCAAATGCAATCCGTTGCTCGCCGAAAAGGAGCGTTTCCAAGGCAAACGCGAAGCGCTCATGTCGCAATGGGAACAATACGCGTCGGCCTTATAATATTGATTTCCTGACCGATTCTGGATGCGCTCAATCACCTCCATCCCTACTATGGGTTTCGAGAGGTGCGCTTCGTTGCATAACGTCGAACTCATCATGACCCTGACGGGCGGATTGGCCGCTGCGCTCTTTTTCGGGTATCTCACGCATCGCATTGGGCTATCCCCCATCGTGGGTTACCTCCTTGCCGGAATCGCCGTCGGTCCCCATACGCCGGGTTTCACCGCCGACCTTCATTTGGCCGAACAGCTTGCCGAGATTGGCGTTATTTTGCTGATGTTCGGCGTCGGTCTTCATTTTCATTTGAAGGAGCTGCTCGCCGTTCGCGGCGTCGCGATACCGGGCGCAATCGGACAAAGCTTGATCGCAACGGCGCTCGGCGCGATTGTCGGACGCGCGTTCGGTTGGAGTTGGAGCGGCGGCATCGTTTTTGGCATGGCTATTTCCGTCGCCAGCACCGTCGTGCTGATCCGCGTGCTCGCCGATGCGAGATGTCTGCAAACGCGCGCGGGACACATAGCCGTTGGCTGGCTCGTCGTTGAGGATATTTTTACGGTCGTAGCCTTGGTTCTGCTCCCCGCGCTTTTCGGGGAAAAATCGGGCGGCGCGTCACAGTTACCGACCGCGCTCGCGATGACGGCGCTTAAGATGGGCGTCTTGGTCGCGATCATTTTTATAGCGGGCGGGCGCATCATCCCCCCTTTGCTTGATCATGTCGCCGCGACCCGTTCGCGAGAACTTTTTACGCTGACCGTCCTGGTAATCGCATTAGGTCTCGCCGTCGGTTCGGCAAAGCTCTTTGGCGTCTCGATGGCGCTCGGAGCGTTTCTTGCGGGGATGGCCGTGGGGCGTTCGGATTTCAGTCTCCGCGCCGCGTCAGAAGCGCTTCCCCTGCGCGACGCGTTTGCCGTGCTCTTCTTCGTTTCCGTCGG
>CAZPIK010000402.1:0-3621 GCA_964586185.1 uncultured Candidatus Sumerlaeota bacterium
AATTCTGGCAATTCTTCTGAAATATGGGGGCGACGTTTTTACTAAATGTAACGCTTGCTTCGGTATCATCTGCATAAATTGCAGCTCCAACCAGAAGCATCGTAACCGTCAGTAATGAACCCACGAACCGAATCATTGGAGTACCCTCCGATAACCTCATCTTAAACCTCGTTTTGCAAGGCCCGGCAACCCATTTCTGGGCACCTCTACGCACCAACCACCATATACGATGACTTCGAATCGTGGAAATCGGTTTGCTTTGAGTGGTTGGGATTTGTATTCAATTCAAACCGCCCAATTACAAATGAGAGTCAAGAGTCGCCCTGCCTTAGGTCCTTCCCGACGATACGAGTGAAATATCTGCGGCTCGGCAAATGTGCAGCGACCCGAATCGGTGATGTGATTCGGCGCGATTCCTGCCCTTAGGAGTTGATGCGTCGCCACGGCGGAAAGATCAAGATGCGTTCCATTGGGTGTCACCCTTGCATCTGGAAACACCGCCTGAAACTTGCCCACCAGTTCCGTCCCGACTTCGTAATTCATTGCGCAAATTCCCGGCGCAATCCAAGCCTCCAGAGATTCAATTCGCGCGCCGCATTCAATCATTGCTTCAGCCGTCTTGCGAGCCAAGCCCGCGTAAACTCCCTTCCACCCGCAATGGCACGCGCCAACGATTCCCGTCGCAGGGTCCCAGTAAAGGATCGGCAGACAATCGGCGGTTTGGATGATGAGAACTGTGCCGGGCTGGGTCGCGATGAGTCCATCGGTTTCAGGGAATTCGAAGCCGATAAGCGCAGACTCAGCCGGAAGGGGAAGCTTTTTCGCGCGATCCAAATCATCCGCCCCGCAAACGATTTCAATTCGGTCGCCATGAACCTGATCGGCGGCAATGATCGTAATTTTCGATCCGCCGCGCTGGCTTCCCAACATGGAGACAATGAGCTCTTCCGCGCGAGCGAGCGATTGCGACATCGGAATTTTTCCATGCGTCATTTCGTCGCGTCGCGTGAGCATGCCATGCCGGAGCTCCGTCCACATCGGGTTCTTTATCCAAGTGACTTCATTCTTCATCTTTTTGACCCGCCTCAATGCGCGAAAAATCCTATCACGAACTCGACCAATTTTTATGGATGGCTTGGGTTGCGGACGCGAGCCCTGTCGCGCTTCAATAAAACATGACTCGTCATTCCGCGCAAAGAGTCGCTTCATCCAAAAGCCGCAGCGCCTGTTCAATGCATTCGTCGGCGACGCGTTGATGATGCGCGTCAAACGGAAGGATCGGCTCGCGGACGTGATCGGTCTCATAAATCCCTTGGCGATGCAGAAGCTTTTTGAAGAAGTGGATTGAGATATCAAGATGCTGATTTGAAAATGCCAATACAGGCAAGAGCCGTTGGAACAAACCTTTCGCTTCCCCGCGCCTACCCTCTGCATAGAGTTTGAAAATACGGCAGTAAATCGCGTGCATTCCGGTCGGCATGAACGCGTGAACTCCCCGATCCAACGCCTCGATCATCTGCATCACCGCCCAGCCGCCCGAAAGATGGAGCCGCCCGGCCGTCGCTTCCCGAACCTCGCTGTATTTGACGCCCGCAGGAACAACCTCAATCTTAAGGCACTTGAACACTTCGATCTCGTCGAAAAGACGCGCGAGGAGCGGAACTGGTACGCCCGAACCCGCCGCATCCCAATCCTGCAGCATGAGAAAGGGGGGATGGGTTTCCGCTAGTGCGCGGACATCCGCCGTGTATTGGTTTTCGTCCGTGAACGGAATGGATGCGAGAACGCCATCGCAACCGAGTTCGATGCATCGGCGCGCGAGTTGAACGCGAGATTGCGAATCAGCCGCCGAAGCTCCGCCAATCACCGCGACCTTGCCCCGCGCGATTTCAACAACCGTCCGAATCATCGTCTCGCGTTCAGATACCGAAAGCTTCGAAACTTCAGACGCCATCGCGGGAACGAGAAATCCCACGACACCTGACTCAATCGCCTGACGAACATTCTCCGCCAATCCCGGAACATCAATGGCGTCGTCCCGCGTAAACGGCGTATTAAGAACCGTAATGATGCCGCGTAAATCTCGTATCGGTTCCATGTTTCGGTTTCTTGCAATTAGCGACCCAAGAGGCGAATCGCTTCAAATCCAATTGCCCCAAGGACAGCGGCGACGGGAAGAGTCGTCACCCAAGCGAGTAGGATTGTGCCGATCATACGCCAGTGGGCTTTGTGCGTCACTGCGCCAAGTCCGAAGATCGCACCACACGAAACATGAGTTGTTGAGACCGGAAGCCCATTGCTCGAAGCCAGTATGACCAATCCGCCGGTGATAAGGTTAGCGACAAGTCCCTGCCCCGGATTCATGTCTGTGACTTTGTGAGAGATCGTTTCAGCGACACGACGGGCGTTGAGCGAGCCGCCCAGTGCTACTGCAATTCCAACGGCGAGGATGCTCCACGCACCGCCAAGACCGCCAGCCGCGAGAAGTATCGCCGCAATTTTGGGTGTATCATTAAGTCCGCGCGCGAAGCTCACAATCCCCGCGCTAAGATAATGGACAATGTCCACAATGGTCTGTGCTGTCACGCCCATAAACCGACCTTGATAGCGTTCTTGGCAGGCTTGCATTGTTCCAACGCCGAGGATCGGTAGGGCAGCGCAATCGGTCATGGCGACGGCTCCCAATGCATCGCAACCGCACGCCAATGATGTGGGTTGCAATCCCGCGCATACGCACGATTCTTTCTCAATGCCAAGCCACTTGCGTGAAGCAGATACGAGAGGATAGAGAATGCCCGCTAAACCGACTGAAATCGCCGGGCTAAAAAGAAGCGGCAGGACAAAACTGCTTCCGAGCTTTCCGAAATGGATTCCTTGCGCGGAAGCGATCCATCCCGCGCCGACAAGACCACCGACCAGCGCGTGGGTTGTTGAAATCGGAAATCCGAACCGCGTGGCGAGGAGCACCGTTACCGATGCGGCGAAGGCAACGGCCATCGCAAAACCTTGCATGTTGGCGACTTCATCGGGCACAAGCCCTTTTCCGCTGAAACTCTTGAGCAATCCCTGGGCGAGGAAAATTGCCGCGACCGAACCCGCTGCAGTCGCGACCGTCGCCCAAATCAGCGAACGACGATAGGAAGCCGTCCCGCCACCATAGAGCGTGGCGACTCCCTTAAAATTGTCGTTGGCTCCATTGGCATAAGCCACGAGCAATCCAAGCAAGCATCCCAGTCCAGTCATCATCACAAACGGCTCCTGACTATCGGAAGGGAATCCTTCTCTTGTCGCGCGAAGTTGTCATCTGGCAGCTTTTTAATTTCATACCGAGGCCATTATACCGCAAACTGAACATGGGGTAACGTCTGCATCGTTCATCCCCATTGCGTACATGTTTAACCCGCTAGCTCCCACTCACCCACTTTCGATTGTCCTCGCGCTCGGAAGCAATCTGGGCGACCGTTTAAAAATGCTTTGCCGCGCGCGCGATCTGCTCGATGCAAGTGGCATCCGGATTATCGCGAATTCAAGACTCTATTGGACCAAGCCGCTCAAAACATTTGGAACATCCGAACCATCGCAACCTTCCTATCTTAACGCCGCCGTTGCTGTGCAAACGTC
>CAZPIK010000403.1:0-3583 GCA_964586185.1 uncultured Candidatus Sumerlaeota bacterium
GCCGAAGGACTTCTACTTCCAGACGGCGTGCGTGCCGCTTTACGACGCGCCGTTCGGCGGACTGCATGTGGCCAACCTGACGACGATCTGTCACGGGGTGGGAGTCGAATGCCCGGTCATTCCGAACGACGACTGCCCGCAGCGCATTGATATCAGCGAAGGCGTGACACCGTTCTCCACCGTCGGAGCGACGACGGACGGACCAGTGCCAACCGAATGCGCATTTCCGAGCGATCCCCAGGTTCACAGCGACATCTGGTTCAACTACACCGCGCCGGCCGACGGTTTGCTCACGTTGAGCACCTGCAACGCGGCGGACTTTGACATCGCAGGACGACCGTAAGATGTTTTTGAATAACGCAACTCTACTTACCTATCAATTGTTGCCTCTCGCGCAAGCTGAACCGGCGGCAGGCGCTCCCGATTCCATCAAGCCGATGGTGCTGATGGTCGGTTCGATCATCATTTTCGGCTATCTCCTCCTCTTCCGTCCGCAGAAGGAAGAACAAAAAAAGCGTGATACCATGATGAATACGCTCGCCAAGGGCGATCAAATTGTGACCATCGGCGGTATTCACGGCTCGATTGAGGCGATTGATGTCTCAAATGGAACCGTAACCGTGACCATCGCCCCCAAGACGACTGTGAAACTCAATCGGACGGCAATCGCCTCCGTTACAAAAAGCAAATCAGGATCAAACGGCAAAGGAACGGAAGGGAACGCTTCATGAAACCCATCACGTCATTTCGCAAGGGAGTCATCACGGCGATCACGCTTCTTTGCCTCTACCTTGTATTCCCATCTTTTCAATATTATCTGGCGCTGCGCGGAACTCCGCCCGCCGATGAAACCGAAAAGAAAGCATGGGAAGAAAATCTCGAAACGATGCGCAAGAGCGCGATCCCTCTCGGGCTTGACCTGCGGGGCGGTGTGGACGTTTCGCTGATGATTGACGAGCAGGAAGCGGTGAAGGGAGCCGTCTCGAGTCTCTCCGCGACGCTCAAGAACGAATTTGCCGATAAAAAAATCTCTGCAGCCGTCGGAGTCAGCGCCGATGGAATGCAAATCACCTTGAAGGCGCTCGATAAGGCCGACGCGCGCAATATCGCTAACGTCCTCGCCAACTATGCTTCTCAAATTGATGGAGATTATTCGCAAGCCAAACTCGAAACCGGCGATGAACTGCTTCTCGATCTCAATCGTCAAGCGATTGACTTGAACCAGCGACACAATATCGAAGGAGCGCTTAAGGTTGTCCGCGACCGCCTCGATAAGTTCGGCCTCACTCAACCCTCGATCTCGATTCAGGGTGGCAACCGGATTCGCGTACAGGTCGCGGGTGAAAAAAATCCCGATTCGCTCGTCGCAAGCCTTACGGCCATTACCAAGATGGAATTCCGTCTGGCTCATCCGATGTACGGCACGCCGTCCGATCCGATCAATCAGTTACTTGATGAAAAGGGGGAAGTAAAACCCGACGCCGTGGTTCCCCTTGGCTACGAGATTCTCCCCTACAAATTTGGACGTGTGGATAGCAAGACCGATAAAGTCGTTTATACGACCGGAAAAATGTTGGTCGAGCGGGTGGCACAAATGACGGGCGAGGAACTCCGGAACACGGGCGTCCAGCAAGACCCAATGGATTTGAATCATCCCATCAAGATCACTCTCCAATTCAAAGACAAGGGCACAGAAGCGTTCGCCAAGATGACGACGGAAAGTTCCGAACGCTATAAGCAAGAGGGACAGGCCAACCATCTGGCAATTATTCTCGACGGCGAAGTCATCTCTTCACCGCAAATGGCGGTACCGATCACCGGCGGAAACGCGGTCATCGAAGGCGGTTTCAAACTGGCTGACGCGCAAGACCTCTCGCAACGCCTCAAGGGTGGATCGCTCCCCGCGCCGCTTAAAGTCGAAAGCAAGCGAACCGTCGGAGCGTCGCTCGGCACGGAATCCATTTTCGGGGGCGTTCGCGCGTTGGCCGTGGGAACGATCGTTGTCATCATTTTCATGATCGCTTATTACGGCACGGCCGGCGTCATCGCCATTATCGCGCTCATCCTGAACATCCTAATCACTCTCGCCATCATGGCGCTCGCGGGAGCAACGCTCACCCTTTCGGGCATCGGCGGCATTCTCCTAACCGTCGGTATGGCGGTGGATTCCAACGTCCTCATTTATGAACGCATGCGCGAAGAATTGGCCAACGGAAAATCGCTCAAGCAAGCCATCGCGTATGGTTACGACCGAGCCTTTGCCGTCATCTTCGACTCCCACATGACGACGCTCTTAACGGCGCTCGTGTTGCTCCAATTCACCGAGGGTTCGGTTTTCGGTTTTGCGCTTACCATGACCTTCGGCATCGTTGCGAATCTTTACACGGGCTTGACCGTGACCTATACCCTTTGCGCCATTTGGTTCCAATGGAAGAACAGCCTGGGTCTCGGCAAACTCAGAATTTTCGCCAACGCGAGTTACGATTTCATCAAGCTGCGTTACATCTCGGTCAGCGGCTCGATCATCATGTTACTCATCGGTCTCGGAACCGTCGTCATGCACGGCGGCCTCAATATGGGCGTGGATTTTGAAGGCGGCGTTTTGGCCGAGGTAAGCTTCAAGCAACCCACTCAGGAATCGGAACTTCGAGCTATGACTCAAGCCGCTGGCCTCGAGGGCGAACGATTGCAGAACGTTTCCGGTTCAAACGTCTTTATCATTCGGGTCAAGGCCAAGCATGTGAACGGCAACCCCGACGCGCAGGCGACCGAGCAAATTCTTCGCGATTCGCTCGAAAAAGCATATCCGGGCGATCAGCATGAAATTCGGACGATCAGCAACTTCGGTCCCGAAACGACGGGTGAATTCGCGGGAATGGCGCTCAGCGTGACGTTCCTCTCCTGCACCGCGATTCTCGCCTATCTTTGGTTCCAGCTCGGTTTCGTCTTCGGTCTTGCGGCGGTCATCGCGGTTCTCCACGATCTGATCATCACGGCAACATGGAGTTCGCTCTGGGGCGTCGAAATCACGCTCGATGTCGTCGCTTCGCTTATGGTGCTTCTCGGTTTCTCGGTCAACGACACCATCGTTATTTTCGACCGCATTCGCGAAACAACAAAGCGAAACCCCAATATGTCGTTTGGCGAAATCTGCAATCGCTCGATGAACGAAACCCTCTCGCGCACTATCATTACGTCGGGAACGGTTTTCATGGTCGTCACGGTCATGTTGATTATGGGGGGCGAAGGGTTGCAGCCTTTTGCCAAGATCATGTTCATCGGCTCGCTCGTCGGTTCTTACTCAACGGATTTCGTGGCTGCGCCGATGCTCTATTGGTGGAACAATCGAACCAACAATTCCATCGTGAACATGCTGACGGCCAAGGCCCCAACAGGACCCGAAATAGCGCGCGATCCGGGCGCGGCCAAAGCGGGAATGGGCAGCCTTCCCCGCAGCCGCGCAGTTTGATTTCGATCATGATTCGACTGGCCGTGACGCTAAAGGCCGCGTTATGATTTCCCACGGTCTATGATTCAAACCTCGGGAATTCACCGTCTGGATTTGTTGCGCGCCGAGCGGTCG
>CAZPIK010000404.1:0-3566 GCA_964586185.1 uncultured Candidatus Sumerlaeota bacterium
TCTGATCGAGAATCATTCGCTCGGAGCGGATTTTGCTTAGTTCCCCGATTTTCTTCGACGGTTTGAGGGATTGCGCGGACGGACATCTCTTTGCAGCAAAGCGAAGGTGATGCCGATTGAGTGTGTTGCACGCGGATATCTCGAAGGCTCGGCGTGGAAAGAGTATCAGGCAATGGGCGCGGTCACGGGAATCAAATTGCCCGAAGGCTTGAAGCGGCGAAGCCGTTTAGATAAACCGATATTTACACCCGCGACAAAAGCCGAATCTGGACACGATGAGAACATCACGTTTGACCGAATGGTCGGGATCGTTGGTGCGCAGGCCGCCGAAACGGCTCGTGATGCGACGCTGCGCATCTTTGAATTTGCGCGCGATTTTTTGGATGAGCGCGGTATCGTCCTCGCCGATACGAAGTTCGAGTTCGGGTTCATTGACGGCAAGCTGATCCTGATTGACGAAATGCTCACGCCCGATTCATCCCGATTTTGGGTCAAGGGAACGGTCAATACGGAGGGCGAGCCGAAATCGTTCGATAAGCAGTATGTGCGCGATTATTTGGAAACGCTCAATTGGAACAAGCAACCGCCGCCGCCGCGGTTGCCCGATGAAGTCATCGAACAGACTGCAAACCGATACCTCGAAATTTTTGAAAAAATTACGGGCGGGAAACTTGATGTTTAGCCGTGGTTCCGTAAAGCATTCCAAATCCCAATGCCCATAGAATTGCGAGCGGGAAAAGGCTCATCAAGCCCTCCAGACCCAGGTCCGTTCCCCAGTTGTGATCGGTCTGGCCGTTTGCGACATAGTACAACATATCGAGGAATTGAATTGGCCAAGGGTGCGAAAGCGCGGGTTGCGATAATTGATCGAGCGGCATGCCGGGCGGAAATTGGGGATCGAGCGAAACGACGATCAGGTTGAGCGTCGCGCCGATGATACCAATAAAGAATACCGAGAGCGCAATGCCGCGGCGTTTACAAAATGGCGTCAGGCCAATGGGAAGCAAAGCCAGCGCGGGTATGAGGTGACGGGGCGCATAGCTCCAGCCTCCCCACCACATGTAGTAACCCGCGTTGTAGGTGAGCAATCCCGCGAGAAAGACAAGAGCGATGAAATTAGACGCGCGATCCCGTCGAAAATAGAATGCGGACAATGCGCCGAACGTCGCGATCAGGGTGATTGGAAAGAGTGTGAATAATCCGCGATAGGGATGAAAGGTAATGAGTAGGAGCACAACGGGATTTGGCCAACTCGCGCCCATGACTCCCTGTGACATCATCTCGCGGAAATAAGGGTCGTGTTCATATTCGTAAGGACTGGCAATTCGACCAAAAATACACAGCGAATAGATCGCGTAGCCTGCAGCTCCAATGAACCCGCCTGCCGCGTAGGGAACAAGCGTAAGAAATGATTTGATTCCGAAATGACGGGCGCGAATGACGGGCAAGAATCCCGCAAGCATAGCAAGCAACGCTACGGTTTGTAGCGTCCAAGAAGCCAATCCAAGAAAGATTCCGGCAATGAACAAAAGCAACAACTGCTTTCGAATGAAGCCATTTTTGGTAAACGATAACGAATCAAGAATCACCCAGCCAGCCATTGCAATTGCGCATGCCGGGACGTAATTGAAGAAAAGAATCGAATATCCATAGAGGGGCGTTGCCATGATCCAAAGTCCGCTCAAGGCGGCGGCGAGGGGAGGGGAGATTCCGCGCCTTGCGAGTGTAATCGCAATGAGCCATGCAAGCGCGGCGGCTGAAGTTCCGATGGTGAGCCACGTCGTCCAACGGCGCGCGGCAATGTAGGTATAAGTTTCGCCGAGGATACGTTTCCACGAACGATAAAGAGCAAACGCGGGTACGCCGAGGAACGGGGTTACGGGACTCTTATCGCAGTAGAAATGGCCGTCATAAAAAGCTTTGTCGCCCGTTTCGACGGCTGGGTGTTCATGGTAATCGTCAATCGCGAGAGTGCCCTTCTCGACGATAGCGCATGTCAGGGCAAACTGCGAATTGACGTTCCAGCCGGGTCGCGAATTTCGAATGTAGCCTGCGGAAAGAAAGACCAACGCCGAGACGATGACGTAGGGCAGGTGAAGCGCGAGGCGCGAGATCGCGTCCTTCATTGCTTCGGGTAGTCCTTAAGATCGAGCGATGCGCGGATGATTTCTTCGTCATTCCGCATGACGATGTGTTTATTCGCGAAGGCCGGATGCGCCCATGCAACGCCTCCGAGTTCGCGTTTGCCCGCGCCGGGCGTCGTTGGTTTAATGAGATGCGTTCGGCTGATTTCCTTATAACCTTCTGGCGCGAGCGTTCCGGTCATGAGTTCGCCACGATCGTTGCTGATGTAAAACAGCTTGTCGCGTTTGACCAAAACAGCCGATGACCATCGTTGGTTCTCGATAGTGATCGCCATGGATTCCCACACGCGTTCGCCCGTATCGGCTTTCAAGCAACGAAATTGGCCGTAGCTGCAAACGCCGTAGATGTGGTCGCCAAAAATTACGGGAGAGGCATGGCAACAGTGGATTCCGTCTGTTTTGATCTCATTGTCGCTCTTGCCTTTCCAAACCATTTTTGCGGTTGGAGTTTTCGAATCGAGTTCCATCATCATGGGGCCGTTGTAAAAGGCGGAAATAAAGAGGCGGTTGCCTTCGTGGATCGGCGTCGCCAGCGGCGCGCTCATCTTGATCGTGAAGGGTTGTTCCCAATAGACCTTGCCCGTCGCGGGATCGAGCGATGCAAGCGCGGCGGGATGCCAGATGATGAGCTGCTTCGCTCCGCCGGCGTCAATGATGATCGGCTGGACGTAACCACACTCGGAATTGGAATCGAGCGCGCGCCAGATTTCTTTGCCCGTCATCTTATCGAAGGCCACGACCTTGGCGTTGTTTTCTCCGCCGACCAAACCGATGAGGAGATTCTCATGGACGATGGGCGCTCCAGCGATCCCCCAAATCGGCATGTGCGTCTTGAAATCCTTCACGTAATCGCGTTGCCAAATGACCTTGCCTGAATTCACATCAAGGCAGGTGAGCATACCCAGCGAACCAAGCGTGTAAACGCGGTCGCCATCCACCGTGGGCGTCGCGCGAGGACCGTAGTTGTAGCTAAGCGTTGAATAGTTGGCGGGCCATTCGTAAGACCAAAGAACTTTTCCCGTCTGTTCATCGAGGCAGAGAGCGCGTTCCGTGCCGACGGTTGGATTGTCCGTGGGTGTGTAGTCTGTGACGAATACTTTTCCGTTGGAAACGGAGGGGCCGTCGTAACCGCCGCGGATTGGCGTGCGCCACTTGACGATAAGCCCGGTTGAAGGGAACGATTCGATCACACCGGTTTCATTCCATTCAGCGCGACGTCCCTTGCCTCGCCATTCGGGCCAATCCTCGGCGGTGGATGAATGTGAAGTTAAGAGAAAGCAGGAAAGGGCGAGCAGAATGGAAAGCAGGCAAAGTTTATGAGAGCGGCAAAAAATCATGAAAGAACCTTTCGTCGGGCGTCGTTCCGGAGGACGCCTGACTATGATCCCGAACTGGAGTGGGTTGTGTCAATTACGCATGCTA
>CAZPIK010000405.1:0-3560 GCA_964586185.1 uncultured Candidatus Sumerlaeota bacterium
CAGAGGACTTTCCAAATCAAGTTCTCGCTCCAATTCTTCAAGCGACCAAGTTCGACCTTTGGCTGCCAAGCGCTCTTTAGCGATTCGGAGATCTTCCAAATCCTCCATGAAAGACACAATTGCGTCCTTGGCACAGTCCTCCACAGACCGTCCTACCGCATGAGATAGGCTTTTGAGCCGACTCTCAATTTCAGGGGTTAATTCAACGCTCAGCATTTTCCCTCTCGTTCCTTGACCTACGGTTAAAGTCTATTCTCCGGGGCTATGGGGAGCAATTGTCTTTTTATTGCGGACAATAGTTAACTGTCTGAAATAAGGAACAAATCGTGATTCTCGCCCGAATTACCTCGCCCGTCGCCAACCGGCGAGCGTGTTTTGGAGAAGCATGGCAATGGTCATGGGTCCGACGCCGCCGGGGACGGGGGTGATGGCGCCCGCGACTTTCTGCACGGCGTCGTAATCGCAATCGCCGACGAGGCGATAACCCGCCTTCGCCGAGGAGTCGTCCACTCTGTTGATCCCGACATCAATCACCGTCGCGCCCGGCTTGACCATTTCCGCCGTCACGAACTTCGGTTTGCCGATGGCGGCGACGAGGATATCGGCGTGGCGGCATTCTTCCGCCAAGTTTTCTGTGCGAGAGTGGGCGAGCGTAACCGTCGCGTCACCCCCTACGCCTTTACGCGAGAGCAGCAACGACATCGGCGTGCCGACAATATGCGAGCGTCCGAGAATAACGGCGCGTTTCCCCGCAGTCGGAATATTGTAACGAATCAGAAGCTCGCGACAGCCGAGCGGTGTGCATGGAACGAATCCCGGCAGCCCGATCGCGAGCCGCCCCATGTTCACGGGATGGAATCCGTCCACGTCCTTATCGGGATGGATGCGGAGCGTGACCTCGGATTCGTCCAAGTGTTTGGGTAGCGGAAGCTGGCAGAGGATGCCGTCAATTTTCGGGTCGGCGTTCAGGCGATCCACCCAGCCGAGCAAATCCTCGCGCGAAATATCGGCGGGCAGCTCGTGAACTTCGGAGTGAAACCCCGCATCCAGCGCGGCCTTTTTCTTTCCGCGCACGTAGCTCTGGCTCGCGGGATTTTCGCCGACGATGAGAACGGAGAGTCCGGGCGGCCTGCGTCCCTTCGCCGTTGCCGCCGCGACCTCCGCCGCGATTTCGCTCCGGATCGCTTCCGCCGTCGCCTTACCGTCTATGATCCTCGCCGTCATCTTTCCGTTTCCTTTGTGGCTCTTTTCATCCAATTCGAGGCGCGATCGCCAAGCGGTTGAAAATTATCAGTTCCCGGTAGCGAGTTGCACCGCAAATTTTGTTTGGAAGCGGCGCGGCGCGACGGCATGATACGCGGTGCGCCATGTGCGCCACGAAAGAACGCGACGATGGCTGACGCTGAACCCGAGCCCAACACCAATACGAGTCCTGATCCGAATCCCAAGCAAAAGAGGAGACGGGTTAAGAGGAAGAAGACGTTTCTTCAGAGGGCGCGGGGGCGCATCCTTTCGGGATTTGTCCTGATCGTCCCCATCGTCGTGACGATTTTTGTCGCGCGGTTCCTTTACGATTTCATCGCCGGAACAACCAAGCCGATCACCGACAAGCTGATGGATATCCCGTTTTGGAAAGAATTGGCGGAATACAACATTGTCCCGGGCGCAAATGTTATCGCCACGGCTTTCGTCACGCTCTCGGTGCTCTATCTCTTTGGATTCATCTCGACGACGATCGTCATCAAGCGGATTTACACCGCGGGCGAGGCGCTGCTGCTCAGGATTCCGCTGCTTAAGGACATCTACGGGCTTTCCAAGCAGGTGATCGAGCTTGCGCTTTCGGATGACAAGGTCGCCTTCAAATACATGGCGCTTTTCGAATTTCCGAGTTCGGGGCGCTGGGCGCTGGGGTTCATCACGGGCGAGAGCAAAATGTCCGGATCAGATAAACTCTACGCGAATATCTTGATGCCGTTCGCGCCGATCCCGACTCAACTTTTCTTGATGCTGATTCCCGCCGATCAAATTCTCGTGGTGGATATTCCAATCGAAAACGCGCTCAAATTCCTCATGAGCGGCGGCTCGGTTTCTCCGGGCGAATTTAGCACGCGCCCCTTCACTTCGATGGCCGATCTTGAGGCGAAAAATGAGGAAATGGATTGGACGATGAGCGGGACGAGTATCGAGTGAGCATGGGCGCGAAGAATTTACCACCAAGACACCAAGATCACTCGTGAAAGTTAAGTCTTTAGGCAAATACCACTCAAAGAAGTTCACGCAAAGACGCAACGGCGCAGAAGGCGCAAGGGAACTCCCCTTTGTGCCTTCTGCGCCTTTTTGCGGCTGATTTTCAGCCGAGTGGTCCGTCCGTCTGGTCCGTGGAACGGTTAGTTTGGAATCGGTTCAATCATGGGCAAGATGCCCATGCCACACCAACTTGGTGTCTTGGTGATGAAAAGATTTCAAGACGAGGTTTTCAGAATTGCTTATTTCGTTCCCGGTCCCATTCCCAAATCCTGAAGTCGTGCCTGCGCTGCTCGGAGGTCGTTGATCGGGCGCAAACCTTTGGCATTTGGCGACTGCGCGATCTGGGCGTTGACGCGGGCGATTCGGTCGCCCGTCGGTGGATGCGATCCGAAATACTTCGCCAATCCGCCGCCAGAATCGCCGTATTTTTTCTTCATGGTTTCAAAAAACGTCACCATCCCTCTGGGATCGTATCCGCCCTTGATCAATGTCGGAACGGCGATGGAATCGGCTTCAAGCTCGTCGCTGCGACCATAGTTTGAAAGCGCGCCTTGAGCGATGATGGAAGTGACCAATTCCCCGGCCTGATTTCCGCCGACGAGAATCTGCTGTAACGCGCTTGCGCCTGTAGCCCTGCTGACGTGCTTCGCGCCGTGACGATAGACGACGTGGCCGTACTCGTGTGCCATAACGGACGCCATTTCGGCTTCGTCCTCCGCTGCGTTGATGAGTCCTGTATGGACGTACATGTTACCGCCGGGTATCGCAAAAGCATTGATCTCGGGATTCTTAACAACGAAAAACTGCGTGGGCACAACCGCCTTTTTCGGCGCATTGGCCTTTACGATTTCGCCCACTTTGCGAACATAGGCGACGATGGCGGGGTCATTGACGAAAACCAAATCCTTTTCGATTTGTTTCGCGCATTCCTTGCCGAACGTCACCTCATCTTCAGGTGACATCATAAACATCGGCGTCACGACCTGATCGAGCATCTCGCAGTTCGTGAGTGAAACGGAAACAAGCGCGGTGATCGCGAGCAGAAATGCCCGACGCGTAAACAGGATGCGGCGGAATGCTTTCATAAATTATTTTTCCTTGAGATCGAAACGTTCATAATAGGGTTTGCCGTTCAGGGCTTTGACCTTCTCCCCCCAATTGACGAGAGCTTCCTTGGGAGTAAAAGACCAATCCTGACGGTGATAATTCCAGCTATCGGGATTGAGTTTTTGAGCCTCGGCCCAATACTTTTCTGCGCGAGGTTCATCGCCATTCAGATGAAAATAAACCCCGAGCCGGAACGTCGCATCGGC
>CAZPIK010000406.1:0-3546 GCA_964586185.1 uncultured Candidatus Sumerlaeota bacterium
ACTGTCACTGCTCGTTCTCGCGAGCGTGATCCTCGCGGCGTGCGGACCTGCCGCGTTCGGCCCGGGATGATCTGACTCACGCCCACATCCGCACAGCGCTGGCGGAGTTTGCGCGCGCCACGGACGCCGCGCATGTAGGCCGCCGCGTGTTTGCGGAATTCGATGAGGCCGCGCTGGCCTTTGCGTTCGACCATGAGTTGCGCGTGTCGGAGCATCGCTTCGGTGCGCGCTTCCCAATCCACCGATGTGGGTTCGTCAGTTGATTCGTTTTCGTTCGCGCCTTCGCCTTGAATCTCGCGGCGAATTTTTCGCATGGCTTCGCCGAAGAGCCACGGGTCGCCCATCGCCGCGCGACCGATCATGACGGCATCGCATCCCGATTGCCGCATGAGCGCGACGGCGTCATCGCCCGTTCGAACGTCGCCATTGCCGATGACCGGAATCGAAACCGTCTCTTTCAATCGCCGGACGCGATCCCAATCGGCCTTGCCGGAGTAACCCTGCTCGCGCGTTCGGGCGTGGAGGCAAACGCCATCCAATCCCTCGGCCTCGGCGATTTGCGCGATGAGCGGCGCGGAACCGGCTTCGTCGTCCCAATCCCATCGCATCTTGGCGGTGAGCGGAACCGTCACGACGGCTCGCATCGCCTTGAAAATCCGGGCGACCAGTGCGGGTTGACTGAGCAAAGCCGAGCCGCCATTGGATCCGGTTACCTTACGCGCGGGGCAACCCATGTTGAGATCAATAACCGTGGCGCCGAGTTGTTCCAATTTCTGCGCTGCCGCCGAAAGTTTTTCGGGATCGCAGCCGAAGACCTGCATTCCGATCTTAGGTTCGTCGCCTTTCAAATCGAGAATATCGAGCGTCTTTTTATGCTCGCGCGCCATTCCTTCGGCGGCGACCATTTGAGTGAAGGCAAAATCTCCGCCGCGCTCACGGCACATCGTTCGAAAGGCATAATCGCTGATCCCGCACATCGGCGCAGGGATGACCGGCTGACGGCGTAACATCTCGCGGTACTGTTCAAGCGTCGAAGGCATAACGATCCCGATCCGAGCCTTGGGCGGTCGGTTCCAATATCTTCCGGGGGGATAATGCATTTGTCACTTAGATTTAAAGTAAGCCTATAGCCCTTTTTTGGAGTGCGCGGGCTTAACCGCGCATTTTCACGCGGCGTCAAGCCGCCGCAGTCCAAAGATCGAGGAGGAACCTTGAAATCCTTGCGTGCTTTGCGTATGAATACGCGACGGACTTAAGGCGCGCAAAATGACAAAACCGACCGCACAGAAGCTTTTGGCCGCGATGATGGCGACTTTGATCTTTCTCGCCCCCGCGGCTTGCGCGATTTATACCAAGGACAAGTGTTACCTCGAGGACAGCAAATACCAAATCGTCTCGAAACTTTTCCTCGAATCGGGATCGCTTGATCTCGTCGAGCGGCAACTTGTGGATTACGAATGGCGACGCTGCGAAATCAACGAGGCGCTCTACCGGCTCACCAAGGAATTCGAAGTCGTCCCGCAATAAATCAAGCTTTGGCCGCGTCGCTCCACATGACATCGGTGAGGACAGAAATCTCCCCCTTTTCGAGCGCGTCAACCATCGAGGCGATGATGTCGGGATCGAACTGCTTGCCCGAATGCTTCTGAAATTCCCTGATAGCCTCGTGCGCCGAAAGGGCTTTTCGATACGGCCGAGTTGAAGTCATCGCGTCAAACGCGTCGGCGATGCTGGTAACTCGGGTCAAGATCGGAATGCCATCGCCCCTTAGATGATCGGGATAACCCTCGCCATCGAAACGCTCGTGATGATTGCGGATGATGGATCGTTCGTCGGCGCTGAGACCGAGCGGTTCGACAATCTTTTCGCCGATGGTCACGTGCATTTTGATCCCTTCGTATTCCTCGTCGGTCAATTTGCCGTCCTTGGTAAGAATCTCGTCGCGCACGCCGATCTTTCCGATGTCGTGCAGAACTCCCGCGAATTCGATCATTTCGATTTCCGATTCGCTTCGTCCGATTTTCCGCGCGAGCCTCATCGCGTACTCGGTCACCCGATGACTGTGCATCCGAGTGTAAGGGTCTTTCGCCTCGATGGTTGTCACGAGCGAATTGAGGGTGTCAATCATGCTCGCGTAAATACCCTCATAGAGCGCCTGATTTTCGAGCTTTGTTCCCGCCTTTTCGACCAGCGACTGAATGACGTGCTCTTCTTCTTCGGTGAAATCCGCCCGATCGGGCTTATCCGTCAGATTGAGGACGCCAAACACCTGCCCCGCCACGAGCATCGGAACCGAGAGCCACGATTGCGAAGAATAAAGTCCGAGTCCCAATGTATCGCTTTGAGAAGCGTAGCTTTCATGGTGGCGTCGTGTCGTCCGGATGAGTTGACGTTCTTGCGCGACTTTGCCGGATACTCCCTGTCCCATTTTGACTCTGGTCGTCGTGATGACCTCGGCGGGCACACCGACCGAAGCGCGGATTTGCAGGAACCGCCGTCCGCGATCGAGCATCATCAGCGTGACTCGCGACGCGCCCGTAACTTCCGAAGCCAGCTTGACAACCCGTTCGAAGAGGGCGTCAGTATCCATGTTTTGGCTGAGGCCATCCGAGATCGAATAAAGTTTCGTCAGCTCCTCAACGCGGGATTGAAGCCGCCGATTCAGCTTCTCAATCGTTTCAAGCTTGTGCGATTCCTCTTGAAGCCGCTTCACCTCGATCCGCATCGAATGCTCGCGCAACGCCTTGGAGACAACCTGCGTGATGCTGGCGATATCGAACGGCTTCGAAATGAATTCGACCGCGCCGCGCTTTAGGGCGTTGACCGCCGACTGCACCGAGGGATAACCCGTGACGAGGATCACGGGGATCGTGTCATCTAAGGTCTGCATCCGCTCGATCAGGTCGAGACCCGACGCGTTGGGCATGTGCATGTCGGTTAGGATGACGTCAATCGGGCGCGATTGGACTTCCTTTAAGGCGTCGGCGACGTTGGAAACCGGGACGCAAGTATGGCCGCCGTACTTGATGATCTCGACGATGGTTTCGCGCACATCATCATCGTCGTCCACAGGTTCAGGCGCGCTGCGCAAAACCAACATTGTTCAAAGACATGACATAGGTGGCGCCTGTGGACAGGACATGGGTGGCGCTTCCGGGGATGCTGACTCTTTAATGAAAGGAGTCAGCGATGCCTTGGAAGGAGCGTCCTGTGAAGGATCAGAGATTGACATTGGCCAGTTGTGTTGTTGACTTGAAGCATCCGCTAGCGGCCACCGCGCGGGAGATGGGGGTGAGTCGCAAGACGGCGTATAAGTGGGTGAAGCGTTATCGCGCTGATCAGATGGCGTCGATGGCGGATCGGTCTCACCGGGCCGTTGTCATCGACGCGATAGCCGAACTGTCCGCCGGTGAAGGGGTCGGTGCGCATGGTGGAACTGAAACGTCCCTCCAGCTCATTCAGCGACTGCGGCCAGCGGCCGTTCTCCTCTTTGAAGATGTGCACGGCGTAGCTGAGCTGGGTCGCGCGGCGCGAGGCCTCGCCGCG
>CAZPIK010000407.1:0-3540 GCA_964586185.1 uncultured Candidatus Sumerlaeota bacterium
CGGGTTCATTCTCTGCCGCGAATCGCATCGTCCAGCCATGGATAAATGGACGTTTCCCGGTTTCCAAGGTGGACCGCTCATGCACGTCATCGCGGCCAAGGCCATCGCGTTTGGTGAGGCGCTTACCCCGGACTTCAAAAACTACGCGCATCAAGTTTGCAAAAACGCGCAGGCGCTCGCGGAAACGCTGTCGAGTGAAAAACTGCGGCTTGTCTCCGGCGGAACCGACAATCACCTCATGCTTGTGGACGTCGGTTCGTATGATTTGAGTGGAAAGATCGCCGAAGAGACGCTCGACAAGGCGGGCATTACGGTTAATAAGAATATGATTCCCTTCGACACGCGCAAACCGGCGGTGACGAGCGGCGTCCGGATCGGCGCGCCCGCACTCACCACGCGCGGAATGAAGGAAGACGACATGCGGCGGATCGGCAAATGGATCGCGCAGGCGTTGCGCGGGCACGAGGACGCGACGCTGATCGAAAAGCTTCGCAGCGAGATCGCCGAATTCGCCCAAGGGTTTCCGCTGCACGTTCCGGTTCGGCATGGCTAAACCGAGTGATGCGCAAAAAGTCGGCCCAGAATTTGACTCACAACGCGCGATCATGCAGCATGGTTCCGAGGCCTAGTCGTCCATGATTCCATCCATTTCCCACGACCGAGAAGAGGAATCGCCCGAGGCAAAGGCGCGGTGGTTCCAATCGCTATCCATGGACGAGCGCGCCGTTCTGTTCAATGATATGTATGAAATGATTGTGGCGGCCAACCCGAAGATTTTGGAGACCAAAGATGCTCGCCCGCCTAGAAAAGGCCTTCAAATCATTTCACTCCCATGACGTGCGATACGTGGTCATTGGGGGGATTGCAGCCATCATTCACGGCGTCCCGCGGGCGACGCTCGACCTCGACATTCTAATCGAAGCCTCACGGGAAAACGTCGAACGGCTTCTTGCGGCCCTGCAAGAAAGCGGTTTCGGAACGGCGGCGCTTTCCACGCCAGAATCCATTCTCGAAAATGAAATCACTTTCTTAAGGGACTACGTGAGGTTGGACATTCAGACCTCGACGCCCGGACTGTTATTTGCGGATGCGTGGAAGAACAAAATCATTCGACAGTACGAGGGCGCTGTTTTTTATGTCGCGTCGCTTGATGATTTACTCGCTTCCAAACGCGCGGCAGGGCGCCCGATTGATCTGGAAGACGTTCGTCAACTTGAGCAAAAACAGTGAGCTTGATCCTCGCGCGGACTTCAACCCATTTCCTCGACAATGAACCCGTGATAGACCGCCATCCAGTAGGGCAATAGCCAGGGGCCGCCTTCTTCTTCACCGCGGCCTTTGTCGTCGCCGCCATCGGCAACGTAGGGGTCTTGATTCCATTTTGCGGGCGAGCGCTCGTCGTAGCCGACGGGGACCAGCAATCGAACACGGTTGTGGCGGGTCATGAGCGGATGAACGGTTACGTCGTCGCGGTCGCTGTTCTTGGCGGTCCAATGCCGGAGATCAAGCGGCCACTCTTTCAAAGTCTCGACGCCATCGGCAACGTGCGCCCATTTCGGAAACGCCACTGCAAACGGAAAATTGAAGAAGGGGGAGCGCTCCGGAATTTCCGGACGCATCGAACGAACGGCCGAATAGTGATATTGCCATTTTAACGTTTCGTTCTCGTCGGGATAGAGAAGCAAATGGTAGTACTCGAGCCATGCCATTTCGTCGTCGGAGTGATTCACTCCGGCATAAGGACTGTTCGGCAACATTTCCTTTGCGAGCATCGCCTTTACGGCATAGCCGTGCTTTTCGATTAGCATTTGATAGGCGTCTTTGAATTTTTGATCGCCGCAAATATGTATGGCGACTTTCAGATGCGCGAGAATTCCGAGGGAGTTAAAGCCGATTTGATCACTCCAGAGCAGATCGCCGTTCAGCAAACGCGGTGAATAGATTCCCCAGCGCGTCGGGTGTCCATCCACGTCGGTCAGGCAAAAATCGTTATCTATGATGTGATTAACGACGCGCCGCACGAGCGCCTGAACTCGCGCTTCCTCATTCGGGTCGCCTTTTGCGATGAGATCGTAGTAAACACCCCACGCGAAAAAGTGGCCGCTCATTTCATCGGAACTCGTGTCCGATTTCCAGAGCCATCCCGGCTCGACTTTGGATTCGTGCCACTCCCCGTCGCCTTTGTAGTTGTAACGTTCGTGCCCATTGGGATCGAAGGTCGCGGGACGGATGCTCCGAGAGATATAGCCCGGGATTCCGTTAATCGTCTCAAGTCGCTCCAGAAAATCGAAATGGAACTTGGCGAGTCGTAGGGCTTCAGGCTCTTTCGTCGCGCCGTATTCAAAACACTTTGCGGCGGTGTAGATCGCGGTCCATAGGCCGTCGTTGTCGTTGTCGCTCATGGAGTAAGAATTCAAGTCATTGGGGTCGCGGAATGAACACTGGGTCACCGCGCCGTGACGAACGTGGCGGAGTTGGGTGAGCGCGTCGTAATGCTTGGCCTTGTCTCGGAGCGTCATTCGCTTTGGCGCAAGATGGGTCAGGCTTTTTTCAGTGAGAATCCACGCGCCGCCGTTTTCGATTGCGGCGATATCCATGACTTCCTCGCCGAGCATCCAGCGCGGGCCGCGGCGGTAATCCCAAATGCCATCGGGCGAACGTCGCGCCGCGCCGCGCATCGTTCCGACCCAGAGCGTTCCATCATCGGCAAATGATAAAGCGGTAGTGTCGTTGACGGGAAGGCCGCCGTCCTTGCCCGTGATGTGGTTCCACTTTCCTTTCGGTTTCATGACGCCGATTCCAGAGGCCGTAGCGACGTAGAGCTTTTCGTCGGGACCCGTCACGACATCGCGAACTTCATCGTCGGGAAGACCATCGCGACCGAATTCGAGGACAGGTGATTTCTCATTCGCGAGAGGATTGGATTTATAGAGTCGCGAGTTCTCGATGGTATAGACAGCGTCGCCGCATTTCGCGCCGCTCAAAGGAGCGGGAACGGATGCGGGAGAAGATTTTCCGTTGCGGATTTCAAAGAACCCCTCATCGCCATTCTTTTTCGCTCGGACGACAACGCTATCGGGTCCCGCGAGCATGAGTTCGGTCGCGTCGGAAATCTCCAGCGATTCAAGAGTGTAAATTGTGCGGTCGTCCTGCCAGAACGGCTTTACGACGACGGGCGATCCGCCACGGGGAAAGGAAGTCTGAAACTCATGCGAGAGAACCATCCACATGGACGCGTTTCGATCGGGGTAATCGCCCGAATGCCAATCCGCGCGACCGAATTGGGCGAAGGCGGCATGGGTAACGAGCAGCCAAACGAGTGCTATCGCGCAATGGGAGAAGAAATTGACGCAAAGACGCAAAGGCGCAAAGGCGCAAGGAGGGAAATCTGAGATCGAATCCGATTCTGGGCGTTGCTTCCTGCCAGCCAATAACAGTTCGCTGAAGAGCTGATTTCTTTGCGTCTTTGCGTCTTTGCGCCTTTGCGCTAACTTCTCTTTATAGTGCGAATACATCATGAACTTGATTCCCTTAATATCC
>CAZPIK010000408.1:0-3539 GCA_964586185.1 uncultured Candidatus Sumerlaeota bacterium
CAACCGCGCCGCCGAAGTAATAATCGGCCTGCACCGAAACCTCGACCGTCTCGCCTATTCGGAACGCTTTTTTCTTTCCATCCTCTTCGGGCGTCTGGATCGTTACTTTGAATTCGGGGAGTTTGTATTCTTCGAGTCTGAAAAGTTGCGCGCCGCCGATAAAATTTCTGCGACCTTCATCCCAAAACTGAATTTGGTATTCGCCGAGCGGCATTGCTTTGGTGAGTTGCAAGGTTCCCCAAACGCTCCCGAAAGCGTTGAGCCGCGATTTTCCCTCGCCAACTTTTGCGCCTTGCGGGTTGGTGATTTCATATTCGATCCCGCGATCCGAGGGAGTGACATAGCCTTCGCCTTTGCTTGTCCGCGCGAGGGCTTTCCATTTCACTTCCTCATCAGGACGGTAAGCGGTTTTGTCGGTATAGGCATAAATTTTCCAATATTCGCCGGAAGGGGGATTCCAATACGCGTGGCCGGTGCTGAACGCCTGGCGATCTCCGAGCGCGCCCGCGGCAAAAATCTCGCGCATGTTTTGCTGCGGTTGCATTTCAATGAGGGCGATCCCGTCGGCGTTGGTCGTCGCCGTATATTCGCGAGTCCAAATCTTGTCGTCTTGATAATATCTTTGAATTAGCCGTACGTTGGCCTCGGCGAGAGGCGCGCCGCGCCACGCATCGCAGAAATAGAGGAGCGCCTTTCGACCTGAAGTTTTGAGCGTCAGCGCGGCGTCGGAAACGAGCAGCAGTTCTCTTGCGCTTTTATCCTCGCCGCGCGCGATGACGAGATAAGCTCCGACAGGCAGTTTTTGTTCCGGCCTCACCGCCTTGCCGCCGGGGATATGCTCGCCTTTGTCCTCGGTGTCGAGACTCCAATTCAGCATCCTTTCGAGTCCGTCGGTCGAAACGAGATCGAGCCAGTTCTGGCCTTGATCGCGCTCGCCGTTCGGAAATTTCGCATCGCGGACGAGGTCCATTTTGTAGATCGAAAAATCCACCCGTTTGACATTCCGCCAATTGATCTGAAACTCAATTTCCGCGTCGGGCGCAAAGACGTTGCCAATCCCCAACCAAAGTTGCGGCGAGGTGATGTTGGCGACCTGCGACTTGGCTTGGTCGAAGTAGCGCGACTCCCCTTTTTGATGTTCGCTCATGATTCGGCGATAAAGCGCGACGGCCTTCGGAAAATCAGGCTCGCGACGCCATGAGCCATCTTCGTTCATTTTGATGCGACCGCCTTGTTCCATCCATTGCGCGTAATTGAAAAGCGCGTCGTCATGCCAATCAGTGGATTCGCCCGCAGCAATGGCCGCTTCAAATTCCTCCGCAACGCGACGCATCGAATCCCAATCGCCCATCGAACGGAGCGTCATCGCAAAAAGATAATGCGCGTGCGCCTTGTCGCTGGACGCCTGCGCGATCTTGAGATAGTTCTCCGCGATCTCGGGCGTGATCTGATTGCCGTAATAACCATAATAATATTGCGGCTCGGCCCAAACGGGTCGCGCGATTTTTTTGACGATCTTAATGTAACGATCCCGCGCGAGTTCGAGCGTCGCCGACCCCGCCCAGCCATCGAGCGCGTTCTGATAAAAAGGCCACGCCGCGCCCCAATTCCGAGAGTCGTTCCGCACCCAATAAAAATCGCCGAGCGATTCCTGAGCTTCAATCCAGACGCGGTCGCGATCTTCCACGCGGGAAATGTCGCGCACCAAAATCTCCAAAGCTTTTTGCGACTCGTCATAAACGGTCGGATCGGCGGTTTGCGTTCCTGCTTGCGAACGCCAGCGCGTATCGGCGAGGCGAAACTCGACCCACCTCTTATTTTCCGGCGTAAGTTCGCCCTTGGCGAGTTCCTGATAAATTTCGCGGGCGGCGGCATACGATTTCGCTTCGAACTGCCGCTCGGCCTCGGCCTTGCTCGATTCGTAATCCTGCGCGTGGGCGTTTACGCTGAAGAGTCCGAACGCGATTGCCGCGACCGCGAGCGCGCGGCGGCCTTCTGCGAAGAAGCGCGAAAAATTCATGGCGCCATCCTCCCTTTTCGATACGACAGACGAATAACTTTCCAAAATCTTAGAAGAAAATAAGTTTCGCGATAGATGAACGGTCGCGATTTAACCTCCCGACACCGCCCTCGCGGTTTTGTTCCCCGCAACGTCCGAAATACTAACAGGGATGAGGAGGATGAAGAGGATTCAGAACTTACGAAACGCATTGTAATTGAACCAGAGACGATTCCATCTACTGTCGTCATCATTCTTTCTGATTGTCCAAGAAACCCCAACTGGGTTTCGCCCCAAAGCCCGGGGTTGCCGAGCAGCGCGAGGCTACCCCGGGTCGCGGACGCCCCATCATGCAACCTCAACGAGGTTGCGCCGTTCGGAACAAAACTAACATCGCCTCCTGCGTTCCAAGCGTAGGATATTAGTGGAAGGGGAAGCAAGAGTAGGAGTATGAGTAGGAGCAGGAGTAGGAAACCTTGTTGACGCGATATACGAAGTTCGATCCCGAGACGCTCAAGAACATGAGCATGGAGCAGATCATGAAGCTGTTCCTGCAACTGCTTGGCCACACAGCGGGGAACGTCGAGGCCGCGCTCAAGTGGCTCGAATACCTCTGGGATCGCCATAACTTTTTCGAAGGCGAGTATGGGATCGAGGATTTCAAGAATTACCTCGAGGAATCCGGCACGATTGCGGAGGCCAAACCGGGACAACTTCGATTGACGGAGAAAGGTGAACGCCGGATTCGCAGTGACGCCTTCGAGGAAATTTTCTCGCAGCTCCGCGCCGATTCGCTGGGGGGGCATCGAACGCCCAAGACCGGCACGGGCGGCGAACCGCTTCCCGAAACGCGCCGATTCGAGTTCGGCGACTCCTTCCGCGACGTGAACTATGGTAACTCGATCCGAAACGCGCTCGTACGCGATGGCAGCCCGGATATTAATTTGAGCGAAGACGATCTTGAGGTTCACGAGCGCGAACATCTGACCTCGGCGGCAACGGTCATCGCGATAGATATTTCGCATTCGATGACAATGTACGGCGAGGATCGGATCACCCCCGCGAAAAAAGTCGCGCTCGCGCTTGCCGAACTGATTCAGACCAAGTATCCGAAAGACAGCCTCGACGTGATTCTCTTTGGCGACGAGGCGTTCCTCGTTCCGCCGAAGCAGATTCCTTACATCACCAACGGCGAGTTTCACACGAACACAAAAGCGGGAATTGATCTCGCCGCGCGGATACTATTGAAAAAACGCTGCGCCAATCGGCAAGTCTTCCTCATCACCGATGGCAAGCCGACGGCGATTCAGGAAGGATCGCGCATCTACAAAAACCCCTCGTGGTACCTCGATCCCAAAATCGTGAGCCAGACGATCAACAGCGCGGTCTATTGCCGCCGAAAGGGGATCGTCATCACGACGTTCATGGTGACCTCCGACCCGCACCTGCGCGAATTCGTGGATCGGATGACACAGGCCAACAAAGGCCGGGCGTTCTACGCAACGCTCGATAATTTGGGTTCGTTCCTACTGACCGATTA
>CAZPIK010000409.1:0-3536 GCA_964586185.1 uncultured Candidatus Sumerlaeota bacterium
GTGTAGTCCGTCCCCGCGCGGAATTCAAAGATTATGAGAATTCGTCTAGGATTTCGGCGTCGGCGTCGGCGTCGGATGCGGCGCGTCGTCGCCTTTGGTATCCAACGATTCGCTTAGTTCCTTGACGCGTTCGGCGGCTCCGATGGTGTCGGATTTCATTTTGTCGCGCGTGTCGTCGAGTTTCATGATCGTCTTGGTGATCGTTTCCGCCCCTTTTTCGCCCGCGTATTCCTTCAGCGTCGCCAGTTCCTTCTTGATCGAATCGAGATAAGAGGAGGCGCGATCGTCTCCTTGACTGAGCAGCGTTCGTAGGTTCTTGAGCTTGTCCTGAATCTTGGTCCAGTTGACCCCTTCTTTGGCGTCGGCGGAAGGCTTGGCGGTTTCGCCTTCTTTCTTTTCGGATGTCGTTTCGCCGGACTTGGTCGAATCGTCCGTCGCGCTCTTAATGACTTTGCCCGCTTCTTCGCCGACGAGCTTGATGTTCTCTTTCAGTTTTTTCATCGAATCGCTTACGCCGGAGGTCTTCATAAAGACGTAGCCCGACATCGCGCAGGCGACGAGCGAAAAGAAAAGCGCCGCCCATGCCACCGAATGCGCCGATTCGGGAGGGCGGTCGTCGCCGGAACCGTGAGACGAATGCCAACTCATTCTTAGACTTCGATCAATTGTCTTTTGCGGACGTTATTGACCCGCGATTCGTGAAGCTGCCGGTTGATTTTCGCGATCTCGGCTTTATCCAATCCGAACGGAGCGTTCCCCGATTCGAAACCCTGGAAGATCTGCACGGCGATGGATTCGCCCGTCGGACGTAGCCGCTCCATCTCCTCCTCAAAAAATGGTTCGAGATCGGGATTCTCTTTTAGGATGCGTTGCGCGAGATAAGTTCCGAACGCGATGTGACGGACTTCATCGCGCTGAACACATTTGACTCCGTGAATCAACGCGGGCATGAGCTCCCGCTTTTCGAGAGCCGAATAAAAAATCTGGTAACCGGTTTCGCCGAGAACGCCTTCGACGATCTGATGATAGAGAAGCGTCGCTTTGAGTTGCGCTTTTGGGCTGCGGTCGGTGAGCAGCGCGCTTAGTGTTTTGGGTAAAAGTTCACTGAAGATGTTTCCGTAAACGGGCGGAAACGGGATGTCCTTGCCGATAACTCCGGGGAGAACATCGTCCATCCACATCTGGAAAAACTCGACGTGCTTCGCCTCTTCCATGAGTTGCATGGTGAGATACATTTCCTCTTCCATGCGATGGCGTTCGCGGCGGAGCGCCTGCTGCATCGGCGCAAGATCGTGCGTGACGCCGCGCTCGCCGACCAAAAATCCGAGCACCATGCGGATCATGAAATCCTGCTCGATGGCAGAGAGGCGCGACCAATCGGCTTTGTCCTTTTTGAAATCGAATTCAACCGGATCCCACATGAGTTCCCGCGATTGGCGGAAAAGCTTCATCGGAAAGACGTCCATTTGTACGGGCATTTCGAACTCCTCAAGCGAAACTAAACATTGCAGCGCGATCTGTCACGCGGGCGAAATCGCGGGATTAAGGCACTTTCACCCATTCACCTTTTTTGGCGTCAGGAAGCGATTTGCCGAGCGGGGTTTTTTGAAAATCCTCGAAGAGCGTCGCGTCGCTCGGAGCTTGGAACGATTGCCCTTTCTTCAGCTTCACGCGAATCTCGGCGGCGTAAACCAACCCGACCGCTTCGAAGTGTTTGGCATCAAGACCCTGCTTTTGGGCGATGCCAGTGTAGATGATTTTGCGGTCGGCGTTTTCGTCGGCAACCAAGGTCTCCAGCTTCTTTTTCTCTTCGGCTTTTTTCGCTTCGTCGCAGCTTCGCAGTTCGATCATCCCTCTGCAATTCTCGCCGAGGCAACCTTGGCTGAGCGCCTTATCGAGCGAGGCAAAACGTTCCTTGCGCCGAGCGATGGCCGCGCTCGAATCATCCTCCGCCGCCTGCGCGCTCGAACTCAGATCGAAGATGGATAGGAGCGACCGCGACGCAACTTCGCGACCCGACGTCGCGCGATAAAATGAAGTCTTCGGCTTGCCATCGTCGGGCGACGCCGCGGGTGTATCGCGGACGGTGTCTTCGACCTTCGCGGCTTCCTCCTGCACTTTGCGGATATCGAGAACGATATGCGCCTCGATCTTGTGGGTGGTCTCGACTTTGTGCTCGGTGCGCCAAGTCGGACATCCCATCGGGATTGCCGAAAAGAGCGTCAGCCCCGCGAGCGCAAGAAGCGTTGGAATTCGTTGTTGTTTCATAAGTTTAAGCGCGCCTCCATTTACCAAGGTATCTTACACGTTCAGGGTGGAGTGGGAAATCCTTTGTTTGCGGATCATCGTTTATTGGAACTACCATTGGGTGGTACCGGTGCGGACACGAAGTTATGGTAAGCTTCTCTATCCAACGCAATCTTGTCCGGCTCACCGCGGGAATTCTTTTTTCACTTTTTACACTTCTCACTTCACCCTTCGTCTTCGCTGGAGAGGAAAGCGATCCGGATTTCGTCCAGAAGCAGCCGGAGCCTATCGGCAACGGCAACGAACACATTTGGGTAATCCCTTCGCTTTCTTCGCCGTCGGTGAAGAATGGCGGAAAGCTGACTATCCAGACGGTCGTGAAAGCCGCGGCGGGAGAGCTCAAGGCAGACCCTATCAGCCCGGTGCGCGCGGTTGGTGGAATCTGTCCAATCCCATTCCGGCGAATCGCCCCCGTCGGCTTTACTGGGGACTATTTCGTAGATTATGGACTGGAGGATGACCTAAACCTTGTGGGCTCACCCCCGATACCCTTCATATATGATCTCTGGCATTGCAAGAATGGGGTGTTTATTGCCGACGACATCGTCGTTGGTGTAGTTGAATTCAACGCGGACTTTGACTTTGATACTGCGCTTATACCCAATCCCGAGGACGTACTGTTCATCGTGGATAATGATTGGAAAATATTGACAGCTCCAGGGGATCTTCCCGCTGGTTTCATTACTTCGCCAGGTCATTTAGAATATCCCGTCGGTCCATCGGCGACGAATCGAACCTATCGCTTGTTTAAGCGATTGGAATTTCCAGAGTACTTGGACGACATTAAACACCCAGGATATGTCGGTACCCAGACAACCAAAGCTGTGGTTCTTATCCATGGATGGAATCCCGGCAGTCCATTCCCACCCTCACCACCAGAACTTAATCCGTTCGCAGTACCTCCATGGTTATCGGCCAGCTACAATCTGACATCTGTCTTACCGGACGATTGGGCACTGGTCGAATACAACTGGGCCGCAGACGCGGCTACGGGTTCAGCGCTATTTGAACTAGGGGATTGCCAAAGCGGTCCACGTAATGCCTCGGAAGCGGCAGAAATCGCCCATCAGCACGGGCAACATCTTGGCGAGCTACTCAAATGCAAGGCCCCCAATCTCAAGAAAGTTCACTTTATCGCCCACAGTGCTGGCTCGTGGACAGCGCGAACAGCCGCCCATTTTCTACTGAATGATCCCGAAACCAGTTCCATGCAAGTTCAGGTGACGTTG
>CAZPIK010000410.1:0-3480 GCA_964586185.1 uncultured Candidatus Sumerlaeota bacterium
GATTCAGTACGGTTGCGCAACTGAAAGACGTCAGCGGGATCGGTGAGAAACTTTTTGAACGGATTCAGCAACGTGTTTATGTCGAGGCAGGAGATTCCAACGCAACGCCGTCGTTGGCGGTAGCTTCTTCGACTTCGGCCTCGGCTGCCCAACCGAACGGCGAGCAGTCGCAGTCGGTTTCCGAAAAAACCGTCGCGCTCTCGACCGCGCCGATCTTGATCAACATCAATACCGCTTCCGCGGAAGAACTTGAAAAGATTCCGGGCGTCGGACCCAAGCTCGCCGAACGAATCATTGCCCGACGCAACACCGCGCCGTTTGAACGCCCGCAAGACTTGATCAAGGTTCGAGGGATTGGCGAAAAGACATTCCTAAAAATGCGCCCCTACGTGACGGTTAAGTAAATTCAGAAAAACCTTGCGTGAAAGAGTGGGATGCTTGATCGTTTTCTTTTAGGGAAGTGGAGGGAACGCACATGGCCCGCGGGATCAAGGATAAAGTCGCCGTCATCGGTATGGGATGCACAAAGTTCGGCGAGTGGTGGGATAAAAGCCCTTCGGATTTGATGGTCGAGGCGGCCTACGAGGCTTACGAATCGGCGGGCATTGACCCCAAGCAGATTGACGCTTGCTGGCTTGGAACGCTCAGTTCGGGCAATGCGGGGGTGTTCCTCTCTGGCGCGCTTAAGCTCGATTACGTTCCCGTCAGCCGGATCGAGAATTTCTGCGCGAGCGGTTCGGAGGCATTTCGGAATGCCTGCTATGCGGTCGCTTCGGGCGCGTGCGATGTCGCGATGGCCATTGGAGTCGAGAAGCTCAAAGACAGCGGCTACAGCGGTCTGACGAACACCGGTTCTGGTGATACGGACGGAACCGAGCCGAACATTTCCGCGCCCGGTTCGTTTGCATTGCTTGCCCCTGCCTACTTTCACAAATATGGCGTGGATCCCGAAACGGGCAAGGAAGTCCTCTCGCGTATTGCGATGAAGAATCACGCCAACGGCGCGAAAAATCCGCGCGCGCAATATCGCAAAGCCGTGACGATGGAAGCGTGCAAAACCTCTCCGCTCGTCGCGTCGCCGCTCGGCGTTATGGATTGTTCGGGCGTGTCCGATGGTTCGGCAGCCGCGATCATAGTCCGCGCCGAGGATGCGCATAAATATACCGACAAGCCGATGTATGTGAAGGCGCTTTCGATTGCGTCGGGTCCCGGCGATGGCCAGTTCGATCCGGAGTTCGATTTTACGACGATCACCGAAAACGTCCGCGCGGCGAAGATGGCTTATGAAGAGGCGGGCATCACTCATCCGCGCGAACAGATCAGCATGGCGGAAGTTCACGATTGTTTCACGCCGACCGAGTTGGTCATTTACGAAGATTTGGGATTCAGTCCGCGCGGGCAGGCGTGGAAGGACGTGATGGAAGGTTTCTTCGATCTGGACGGCAAGCTACCCGTCAATCCCGACGGCGGACTCAAGTCGTTCGGTCATCCAATCGGGGCGTCGGGATTGCGGATGCTGTTTGAGATGTGGCTGCAACTTCGCGGCGAAGCAGGACCGCGCCAGATCAAGAACCCGAAGATCGGCCTCACGCATAATTTGGGCGGCCGCCCTTGGAAGTGCGTTGCGTTTGTTGGAGTTGTGGGTAGCGAGCTGGGTTGATTTCGACGCTATCTTAGGGCGTGTGTCCGTATTTGGTAATTCGGAGTCAGGATCTGTGCATTGGGGACTTTGCGTGATCCAAATCCAACAGATCGAATACTCTGGAGCGAGCAGACCACGCCCGCGCTCATCCCGGCGAACCCATATCTCGCCCGAATCTCAGTATATCGTATCCTGTCCCCGATTTCCCCCCAAACCAATTACCAGCGGATGTTCCCGGACCGCAAATAATGTCCAAGCAAGCATAACATTCGGATAATACAGATGTTGATCGAATATATAGGTCTTGTATTTTTTGCGTTATGCGCGTTCGGAATGATATATAGTGTTGTCATATCACAGATACTATATAGCATATTGGCCAAACACGGTAAGAATGTATCATGGAATATGCTCGCAGTTCCTGGATATATAGTGAGAATATATTTTCTATCGGGTGAATCCGTCCGAACTAAAGGATTAGACATCTTTGCTCGTACAGTGGCGATTGCACAAGTTATGATGTTTCTATCCTTTGGCATAGGGATGCTCATCTTGAAATCTCAAGGACACTGATTTGCTACCCAAGCTCTTCGCAACAGCCTACACGATGACCAACGGCGGGTTTGTCCTCGGCGACGATCCGCAGGGGGCGTTCAATCCGAACGACGTGCCGCTCGACACGACACATTCGAGGGTTGGGATGTGGATCAAGAACAACAACACCGAGGAGCCGCCCTATAACGTGATTGTCGTTCAGTGTCTCGTCGAGCAGGAGGACGACAGCTATACGTGGATGAATTTCTATACGATGGACGGCACGGACTCGACGGGCAACTATTTCATCGGCAATTCGTATAATGACGGTGAGTGGCATTACTTGGAATTTGATTTGCCGGCGCGGTTGCAGCAGTTCGGTTCGGCTCCGACGTTCGTGAAGCTGCATCTGATTTCGGTCGTCGGGCCGATGTTGGATGCCCAAGTGGACGATATTATTGTCGGTCAGGAGATTTTGGGGAAGGCGTATCAGCTCGTTCCCGGCGCAGCGGCGGGAGGGGTGATCGCGGCGCAGTCGGGGACGCTCGGCGGGATCGGGATTTCCGCTTGGGGGACGTGGTATTACCACTTGAACGAGCTTGGCACGATGATCGCGGCGACGAAGAGTGACGGGACGAAACACGGGGTCTATGCGCCCGATCATTTTGGGAATTATCGGTATATTAACGGTCAACGCCCGAATTATTTGGGATTGGATGGGAAATTCTTGGATGTCGCCAACGGCAACATCTACAACTTCGGCGCGAGGTGGTACGATCCGGAACGCGGCAGGTGGTTAAGTCGAGAGCCGTTGGGACTCGATGGGCCGAATTTGTATCATTTTGTGTTTAATGAGCCAATTAACGGATTTGACATTAACGGGTTGTGGTACGTTAACGGTAATGCAAAAATTGGTTTGGGGCTCGGTGTATCAATTGGAATAACAATTGGTGATCAAGGAATTCAATTATACGCTGGGCCAGCTATAATGACGCTGCCCAGTGTTTCTCTAACTGGGTCTCTTAACTCTCAATCCATTACTAATATAGCAGTTGACGCTGGATTGGGTCCGGTCGCTGGCTCGGTTGGATTGGGCATTGGTGATTTTAGTCAAAATCCATGGACCAATCCAAATTGGAAGCCTAATCAAGGTGTTTCCAAAGGCTTGTATGGGGAACTCGGCATCGGCACACCAGGTGCTTCTATAGAAGCCACAACGTCGGTTGGACTATGGCCTTGGGAGAATCAGGGCGATGATAGAAAATAAGATTCCATTTTATAGTTCCGGAGGTACGGAATGAACT
>CAZPIK010000411.1:0-3447 GCA_964586185.1 uncultured Candidatus Sumerlaeota bacterium
TTCCCAATCGGACGCGGCATCAGAACATGCGGCGGCATCGAATTCCGCGATCCCTTCAAATATCCAAGCACGCATCCGGCGTGAGGATGCTCCATTCCATTCTGAAAAAGCCGTCCCGTCTGCATCATCTGATGCCCGGTATCGTGAACCCCGGCGGCCTTGTGATGGAGCGTGCGAATGATCGAAAATTTGTCGGCGTGTTGCGCGAGATTCGGGAAAATCTCTGAAATCTGGATGTCCGGCGCGTTCGTCCTGATTGGCTTATAGGGACCACGAATCTCGGCGGGGGCGTCGGGCTTCATGTCAAAGGTATCGAGCTGACTGGGACCACCGACAAGGAAAAGGAAGATGCAGTTTTTGTCCTTGCCGCTGACGTTCCCGAGTGCCTTTTGCGCCATAAATCCCGGCAGCGTGAGTCCCAGCGCCGAGAGCGCCCCGGCATGGATAAAATCCCGCCGCGTCATCCCGTCGCAGAACTCGACCCCCTTACGCGCATCAATTCGGAACATGATTCATACCCTCCCGATCACGCTCCATTTTAAGATGAAAACCGAGCCGTACACAACGACTGTTGATGAAGAAGTGGAAGCGGCACGCGGCAAGGACAGGCTCGATTGTGGAAGAGGCATCTTGCCACTTGTACCCGCAAAATCTATTACCTTCTCCCTTCTCTTCCATCTCCAACGGAGATGAGTCCCAGAGCCTTGGGTTGGCGCGAAGCGACTACCCAAGGTAAGCGACGCCCGATTCTCCAACCGCAACGAGGTTGCGCCGTTTTGAAAAAGAACCTGATTTTACCTTTTCATCTTGGATTTCAACCTATGGCTTTTCATAAATATAGATCGTATCGTTAAGCCTGTCGATAAGTCGCCATTGTTCAATCCGCGCGCGCGTTTCGGGCTTCTGTCCCTGCAACGCATGAATCGAAAACGCCATGCGAGTCCCGCTCGGACTCGATTCGAGTTCGCCCAGCTTGGGCGCTTCGATTTGGATTCCATAGTACGATGGATCAACGGTTGTAAACAGAAGCCCCTTAATCGAATTCATCTTCTCTTGCTTCATATATTCCCCAAGCGCCAGAAGGTCCTGCCCCCAATCCAGATTTGAATCGCCCAGCAACCGCTCCTTCCCCATCATCCGCGCCCCTTCGTTCATATAAGCGAGATAGTTTGGATACGCCGCAACCGAGGAAAGCGCATGTAACGCAAGCAGTCCGACCATCAACTTTCGCAAACCTGCGCCTGATTTTGCGAAGAGCCAACCGACCGCGAGAAGCAGAGCCGGATAAATTGGGAAGAGGTATCGAATTCCGCGATTTGGAAAATAGAACGTGGCAAAAATGAAGAACCAAACGATGAACGCGCTCAAATAGATAATGAATGCTT
The DNA here is from genome assembly GCA_964586185.1 of uncultured Candidatus Sumerlaeota bacterium. GTDB lineage: Bacteria > Sumerlaeota > Sumerlaeia > MVZB01 > JAJFLK01 > CAZPIK01. Next base: position 1,386 of record CAZPIK010000411.1, read on the forward strand.
CGCGCGGGCGCTTGGATCGCACGATAGCCGCAATACAGATGACGAGCGCGATAAGGAAAGGAATCGAAAGCTTCAATCCAAGACATAAGATGAAATAGTCCATGCGAAACGAGGACCATCTTCCCAGCGTAAAATAAGTCGCGTTAACAGGTATGAGAACGGACTGCGAAATCAATTGAAGACCCGTAAGATAGGACAACTCACCAAAAAGCACGAATTCAAAAAATACAACCAGAATGTACGACGTAATCAGTGCGGCGCCCAAGCCCAATGCCTTGCTTCGGACAATAGAATGGATGGCGATCTCTGGTTTGCGAATAACACATAGCAGCAATGCTACAAAAAGAAAACCCAGTGTCACCGGTGCCGAGAATCGCGACAAGAATGTTCCCGCTAATGCAATCGAAAGCGCAAATAAGATAGTTACGTCACGCGGAAACTCGCGAGAAGACATCAAGTATTCGTAAAGCGCAAAAAGAGTGGCCGTACTGAACATCATGAATCCGATGTCCGTGTTCGCAAGCGGAGCGTGAGCCAGCAAATCAGGCGTAAAAGCGTAAAACCCCAGCGAGATAAGCGCCCCACTATGTTCAATTGCTCGTGACCCCCAGAGATAAACAAGCAGCCCCGTAATCACAGAAATAAGAATCATCACCCATCGCGAGCGCGTGACAATCTGCTCGCAAGTTTCCTTGTTATCTTGAAATAACAAACTGGAGCCAAATCCGAATTGCTCGTTAATGGATCGCTCCAATCGCCCAGCGCTTCGCTCGTTCACACCCTCCGCTTGCGCGATTTTCCTCCACTCCCCAGCATTGATCCAATGTGGGTTCTCTGTGTCAAATTTCCGGACGAAACCGAGCGTTGGCAACGCCGCCCAAAGTTTCATGAGCGGCGGATGTTCCGGATTAAGCCGAGTATCACGCGTCAGCAGATACGAAATCCCCGCCGGTAGATGCGCGACCTCATCGTAAGTCAGCGACTTATTTCTCGCCGCGAAGAAAGACAACAACGCATGAATCAGGAGCAATCCCGCTGCCGCTAGGTGAAATTTGATTTTTAGGAATGGGACCGACCGACGATCAATTTCCATCACGGGCAGCCCACCGAATGATCTCCGGCAAAACTACTTCTGTGAAAGGACGCCCCTCGATGCTCGCCCGCCAAAGCAAATGATCCACGATCACAACGCGACCCTTCCCGCGCCGCACGACCGACATAACCGGACCCGCAGGTGTCTCTTCCGCATATCCGAGTTCATAAATCGCGTCCGATCGTCCCTCCGGAGAAAGCATCGGATAAAACGGCGAAAGCAGCATCGGACCGACACGAATTCTCTTTGGCAATCCCGCCAATTCGCTTGCGAGTTCCGGACTGCGCGTCATGAGTAGCGCCTCTTCGCGATTGGCCGGACGATCCAGCGGCGTTATCCCTTTCGCGCCTGAATCGCCCGGATGATAGAGAGCAATTCCAAGATCACGCAATAGTCCATCCGCGCCCTCACGCTTTTGAAACTCCCCATTCGCGCTCACAACCGCCGTGCGTAATGCCCCGCCTCGCGAATAAAGCAGAAGCGTCCCGCCTGATTCAACATATTGCTTGAGCGTCGAACGCACATCCCCTTCTTCTCGCAGTGTGTCCAGATACTCGCCAACCGGATCCACGCACGCGACCAACGGAAAACTCTCCGGCGCAAGGTGAAGTGAATCCACAAGCATCGGTTGTGGAATGGGCGCCGATTCCATTCCGGCTAAAAATACGGCCTTCTGGAATTCGCCGCTCAACGATTGAAAATCGCTCGAGATTTCTTCGTCGCCACCCGCGCGCCCAAGTAATCCAATTCGCGGCGCAGGCCCCGTTTCAGGTTTCGAATTGGCCTGCGATTTTAAACCGCGATATTCAAATTCGAGTGCGACGAGCGCTGCGCGCGGAATTTCGAGAAATTCTCCATCCCCCGCTTCCAAGATTATCCCCTTGCGATTCGCCTGACGCAAAAGTCCGTGGACACTTTCGCCCTTTGCAGTTTCAACTGAACAATAAAACTGCGCAACATCAGCTTTGG
>CAZPIK010000412.1:0-3424 GCA_964586185.1 uncultured Candidatus Sumerlaeota bacterium
CAAATACGCGAAGCGAATCGCAAGAGAAGGCACAAACATCGTCGTGCTCGATCCCGACATCGCAAAGGAATTCCGCGACTCGGCGTCAGTGAACCAAGCCTTGCGCGCCCTGATCGCGATCGCGAAACCGATTCGCAAGGTGGGAAAACCCCAATCCAAACGTTCCGTGTCCGTTGTTGCGCGCTGATCGAAAGAGGGTTCCAAGATGGCTCTTACGATTCATGAACACGTCATCATCCAACCGGGCGGTCGGATTGAATTGATTTGCTCGGATTTGCCTTCCGGGAGTGAGGCGGACGTGACAGTTACCGTCGCCAACGGGTCTCGGCGATCCGTTCCTCTTTCGAAATTCTTCGGCGAGATTAAGGGGGGCTTCGCCAATGCTGCTGAGGCCGACCAATTCCTGCGGGCGGAGCGGGACTCGTGGGAAAGTTGAGCGAGATCAAAGGTAAACGGGTTTATTTTGACGCAAATACCTTGTTCATCACTCTGCTCAAGTGGCTTTATCCCTTCCTCGGCGATCTCGATGAGAACCCACTTTATCTGCGATTGACTCGCCAACGATTTGGTCGAAAACCTGCGCGATTTCGAAGAATAGAAATACAAGAATTGGACATCGCTCGGCAACCTTTCGCAACTGCAGGCAGGTTGCCTTTGCTGCTCTTAACGTTTTCTGTGATTGGATCCTTTTTATGTATAGGAATTCCTGCTGTATTTTCTATATCGCCCGTGAAAAACAAGCTTGCTTGGGTGCTTTTAGACGCTGGAGCACGCATCATGGTTATTACCTTTCTACCGAGTGCCATAATAGTAATCTGGCGGGCGGTTGGTTTGTCGGCGGAAGTTTATTATTCGAGATTTCTTCGCAATGCTCGGGATGAAGCTTGGGGCGAAGAAATCTATCTGACGCGTCTCAACGGATTAGATTATGACAGGGCGCTCTTCGTAGGCATTTTACTGCGCATTATCTGGAGTGGTCTGCGAGCGGCTTTCTATGTGATGTTCGGGCTTACAGCATTTGTTGCGCTTTATGCTGCAATCGTCAATACCCCAGGTCTCATGGCGTCCATGTGGTTTACCTCCATGCTTTATACGTGCCCGACTATTGCGTATATGTTGGCATATGGCTTTTTCGTCGGGGGCTACCAATTGGCTGTACGCTTTGATACTGCAAGACATAATAACAAGATTCCGTACGTGACTGCATTTTGGAACGGCGCCGCTCTCAGATGGACGCTTATACATGTTCCATGCGCAGTGGTTATTGTGATTGCAATAAACAAATTGGATGAATCGCAAGGAGCTTTCAAGTTGTCTTCGTATCTGGTTTTTCTTCGCGGCCTTACATTGGCCACGGTGGTTCCGGCATATCTCGCCACAAGATTTCACTGGTGGAACAATCAAGGCGGAACGGGCATTGCGCTTCGCGCAGCGATTCAGGAAAAATACGGGAACTGACAGGAGCCGGTCATGTCCAACGTGCCAACTGATTTGAAAAACCTCATCCTCGACCGCAAAGGCACAACCCTTCGCGTCACGTTCAACCGTCCCGAAACGAAGAACGCCCTTTCGGGTGAGTTGGTGCAGGAACTTTCCGCCGTCGCCGATTATGCGGCGGGCGAGCCGTCGCTCCGGGCGATCATTTTGCGCGGCGCGGGGGGGACATGGTGCGCGGGCGGAGACATCAAAGGTTTCCAGCAGAACATCAATTCGCCCGCTCCGGCTCCCGGCGAGCGCGATCCCATCGCCGTCCGCAACCGCTCGTTCGGCGATTTTCTGATCAAGTTCAATTCGCTTCCCCAAACGGTCATCGGTCTCATCGAAGGGGCGGCGTTCGGCGGCGGACTCGGACTCGTCTGCGTCACCGACGTCGCCATTTGTATGGCCGATACGCGCTTTGCCTTGAGCGAAACCGGCCTCGGCATACCCCCCGCGCAGATCGCGCCGTTCGTCGTTCAGCGGATCGGCCTCACGCAGGCGCGGCGGATCGCGCTGACCGGCGCGCGGTTCAAGGGGGATCACGCGAAAGAAATCGGGCTTGTCCATTTTCTCGCGAGCGACGCGGCGGAGATGGAAGCCAAGCTCGCGGAGGTCTTGAAGGCGGTCAATACCTGCGCTCCCGGCGCCAACGCCGCGACAAAAAAAATCATCATGCAAAGCCTGACCGAACCGATTAGCAAGGTATTGGATGAAGCATCGGAGGCTTTTGCCCATTGCCTGCGCGGCCCCGAGGGACAAGAAGGGGTGAAAGCCTTCCTCGAAAAACGCCCGGCGACTTGGGTGGAGAAGCAGGAATAGGGTAAAAGCGTTTTAATAAGTAGAAGGGACTTTCTTAATGTGGGAGGCGGTCTCCGACCGCCGATCCTCGAATTGAGGGCAGCACCGACTATCGGCGATCGGAGACCGCCTCCCACGTTAGGTGAATTTCTCAATTGGGCAAATTTGTGATCGAGTGTGGTTGAACATTAGCTATGGAAGCAGAACCTCTAAAACCTCATTCCCAAAACCTTAGAACACACCGCCCAAACCTTGGCGGAGGATGCTTTTTCATCACCAAAAGCCTGCAACCCAAGAAGCCGGTCATCGTCCCAACTATGGCAGAAGATATTTGTGAGACGTGGAAACATTATTGCCTGAAAGGGCGCATGGACATTGCGGCGTTCGTCGTGATGCCGGATCACTGGCATCTGCTTTTCGCGCCGATGGATCCCTTGGATATTGCTTCATGGATGAGGATGGCCATGCGCTGGATTGCACGCTGCACCAATGCGGAATTGCAGTCCTACGGCTGCGAATGGCAGGAAGGATACTACGACACCTTCATCCGTTCAGGGCGGCAGTTTAGTTACGTGTTCAATTACATCGAGGCCAATCCTGTTCGAGCCGGATTGGTTACTCATCCTGAGGAGTGGGAATGGTCGTCTGCTCATCCGCGTTGGAGGGAAATTCTTCGACGCCCTTGGCCGGGAGTTTTTGAGAAGGATTGAATGTGGGGTAGGGGATTGGAATGGGAATTGGGATGAAAATGAAGATCGGCGGTCGGAGACCGCCTCCCACATTAATCTCCATCCCACATTAAGAACGAAGATTCGGATCGCATCCGCCAATACGTCACACCAACCTTGGTTCGGGGCTTCGATTGTGATTTAATCCCATCTTGATCGAGCACGAGGGGTTGGCTATTGACTCAGCCGTGCCGATAAGGACTCCATGTATCTCGATTTCTACGGCCTAGCCGAACAGCCCTTCAACCTGACCCCCGACTCGAAGTTTCTCTTCCTGAGTCGTCGGCATAAGGAAGCCTTGGCCGCGCTGCTTTACGGCATCAAGGAGCGCAAGGGATTCATCTGTCTCTCCGGCGAAATCGGCAGCGGCAAAACCACCCTCTATCGGACGCTGCTCTCGCATTTGAACAAGGAAGAGG
>CAZPIK010000413.1:0-3422 GCA_964586185.1 uncultured Candidatus Sumerlaeota bacterium
ACCATCACGTCGAATGGCGTGAGCCCCACCACCGTGACCGTCCCGCGCGGATCGGTTTTCGTCAGCATGTTCCCCACGTCGTCGTAGGTGTATGTGGTCGTGAGGTTGGCGTGAATCGCGCCGCCGGGGCCAAGAGGCGGTGGCCCTTTGTCCACGATCTGTTCAATCAGAAAGCCCTTGGGATTGTAATCGAACGTGTCTGTCCGAAGGAAGTTGCTCCCATGATCGGGATAGGTATGGGCAATAAGCTTTCCATTGGCAGGATCGTAGGCGAACGTCTCGACAATCGAAGTCGTGGTGAAACTTTCGTCGTGCGTCGTCACCTGATAAGTTCGCGCGGTTGAGACGACGGGATAAATTGCGGCGATTTTGTTGCCTTTCTCGTCGTATTTGTATTGGGTGATGTTTCCGTTGCCGTCAGTATATTTGGACACGAAGTTGTGCCCGCAATCGCACATCCCGTGCGTTGTGTCGTACTCGAACCGCTCGATGATGAGCGGCTGATCGCCGACGGGGGTGTAAGTCCCCGGTAGATGACGAATCCTAACCAAATTGGCCCGCGTTGCGAGAGGGGCATTGGGGACCAACTCGCCATGATAGGTGTTTTCGGTCCGCGTGCCGTTCGGATGGATGATCCGCTTTACCTTTTGATCCGCCGTGTATTCCCACTCGGTTTGGAAATAAGTAGGATCGGCGACGCGGAGTTTTCCCGTCGGACGGTTGGCGGAGTCAGTCGTGGGATTGGCCGGATTGGCACGACCAGTATATTCCCGCTTTCGCACAAGCTGGTTCTTGGCGTCATAGAACCATTCGACAACGTTCCCGACGCGGTCGTTGACAATTGCCTTGATGATCGCGCCGCGATTGAAATTCGGATTGTTCGCATCGGAAACCGGGGTCTGCGGGACATAGGTTATCTTGATTTCCTGTCCGGCGTCACCCCAGCGCTGGCGGATGACGCGACCTCTGGCGTCATATTCGTTGCTCATATAGAGCTGGCCCTTGCCATCTGTAATGGTAAACAGTTTGCCATTCCGGTCCGGATCCGAGTCGCCCTTGATATATCGGTAGGACGTCGCTTTTCCGCTGGAATAGCTGTTTTCGGGAACGTCCGAGCGGCCGGCGAGTCCCGTGACGTCCACGGTTCGCACAGTTCTCAGGTCGCCTGCATTGCCCTCAACATCGCTTGCGCCGTAGTACGTGTAACTCACCTCCCGCGTGATCGTCCCGGAGGTATAGTGGACGTTGGTGACATACCCGGAGGCATAGCTGACCGTAATCACGCGACCAACGGTATCGGTAATTGTGTTTATTCTGTTGGAGCTATCATGCCCAAAGCGCATGGTGTTGCCGTTTCGATCCACGATCTGAAGCAACTTTCCAGTTCCTTCGACGTTGAATGTGGTGTAAGGAAAGAAACCGGGATCGAAGCAGCCGTAATTGCAATCGCCAATACCCCCGCCAATGGTGGGGGGCGTGAACGGGACGAACCGATAGTCGAATTCCCAGTAGGATTGATCCTCGAAAAAAAGCTTGGCGTTGTCGGTTTCGTTCATGGGCAGGACTAAACTTCGGAAATAGGCGGGGGAGGAAAAGCGAATTTCCCCGTTGGTGTCTGAATACGCTTGATAGGAGGAGCGACGCCCGTTGCCGTCAAGCAGATTGAAAGTCGTGTAGCCGATCAGGACATTCGGCTTGCTCTGCGGCAAGGGACTGCATGTAGGCGGAGAATCTGACTGAAGGTTGCATGTAAAATCCCGTCGCACGGCACTATCGGGATCAAGCTGAAGGCGAACGTTGTATGAAAAATCCCACTTGTTGCCTTGCATCATCGGACCTGTAGGAACACCGTTGATCGCGCGATATTTCCGACGCCAGACAAAATCGAAACCGAGGCCGGGAAGCCGCATGTCCTCCACTTCAAGGACTTGCTCTCCGTTATAAAGCCAAACTGGATCGGTACCATTTCCATTTTGGGTTGAAGAACCCGATGAACTTCCACTAGGTTGCGCTCCAGGACAGGAATCGTTATCCGGCGGGGGATCGGTCGGCTTGGGCGTCGCTACGGGCGTGTGGGCGTAAACGGTTTGGGGCGTCAAGCCCGCAAGCAGCCCCAATCCTAGGCCGAATACCGCCCAGCCCATCAAGGCCGGGGTGGTGAAATTGCGTATCGCGCATCGAATCGTCTTCACGAATCCAACTCCTTCATTCCCGTCCATTAGAACAATCGCGTTCCGCCCTGCTTTTGGGCTAGCGGCTGGAATTCACTCATGGCTTGCTCGTCGCCCAATTCCTTCGCGGCGAAATATCCCCACTTTGCAAAACTGATGGCGATTTCGTCGGTCGTCCCCAAGGTTTGCAACCGAGGCCGCACTATGTCCACGATTTGCTGGTAGATCGGCTGCTGCTCGGCCGGATCGAGCGCGCGGTGGGCCTGCCTAAGCAGGAGGGTCAACCGCAATAACTCTGCCAGCGGAGCGATGATTTCCTCCGTATTGGATCCCGATTGACCGTCATCAATAATCGCCTGCAAGGTCGTGAGCGCCCCGTCGTCATCGTTCAAATGAATCTGCGAGAGCGCGATATTGAACCGATGATTGCCCCGGACCATGATGCTCGTTTCCGAGAGGGATTGCTGAATTTCGGGCCGTCCGTAGGCAGCAACGACGCGGGGGGAGAGAAGATGAAAGAGCCAAGGTTTCCGGTCGGTGAATTCCTTTTCCATATAGGAGAGCCATTCTTGACCCCAGAGATAAGAGTCCAAGTTATCCATCGGGCCGATGGCGTTGAGCGCCGTTTGCGCCCCGGACTTGATCTCTGGATCGGCGTTACCTTGAGCCAGATCGGTGAGGATCGCCTGTCCGTCTTCGACTGTGGGTTCCATATTGAGAAGGATTTCGGCCTTGCGAAGCCGGACCTTGTTCCAATCCCCAGCGGTAAAGTTCGCCGGACCCATTCCTCGTTTATCGGCGTCATCAATCAGGGCTTTCGAGACATAGAGTTGTTTCTTAGTCGAAAGTTTGCCGGGCATCGAGCCGAGGATATTTTGCAAAGAGTCCGCCGAAAGGACTTCGGATTTTGCGGCGAGCGAAACTGAATCCAATTCTGTCTCATTGACCGAGGCGATAAATTGATCGAACGCCGAGACGACGGCGACAATGATGGGTATCTGATTGGATTGCCCCAACCCATTCGGTGCGTAGTGTTTGAGAACGTGATTCCGTCGGATCGGCTCGTCGTCGTCGAAATCCTCCCGCGCCTTCTCAGCCTGATGCTCCCCCTCGATAATCGTAATCGCGCTGAGAAGGGGATCGCGGAGAACTTCGCGCCACTGGACCTGCGACGGCTCGTAGTGCCGTTCCAGCGTGTCCAACGCCGTTGCGCCGTCGGTCAAGGCTTGCGTGAGGATCGCCGTTTGCTGG
>CAZPIK010000414.1:0-3419 GCA_964586185.1 uncultured Candidatus Sumerlaeota bacterium
TGTCTCCGTCTTTAATCGGCGTATCGAGGTTCTTCAGAAACCGAATGTCCTCGTCGTTCAGATAAACATTCACAAATCGGCGGAGCTTGCCGTTCTCGTCGAGAAGTCGCTCGCCGATCCCCTTGTAGTGGGATTCGAGATGCGTGATGAGGTCCTTGGCGGTGGCTCCTTCAGCGGCGACCTCGGCCTTGCCTTGGGTCAGCTTCTGGAGCGGTTGCGGGATTCGGACGGTGATAGGCATGATCTTATTCCTTTCCTTTTTCGATGAGCAATTCAACGGCGTGTTCGTCAATCGGTCGCTCGGCGAGGATGCGATGGCCTTCATCGCGCACCGACCGCGTGACGTTATTATACGATTCGCCCCGTTTGATTTTGAGTCCGAGCGTCTGGCCGGAATCCATATCTTCGAGTTGCAATTTCGTCTTCACAAACGTCATCGGGCAGACGTAGGCCGTGATGTCGAGTTTGCAATCGGGCGTAAAGGCGGTTTCGGTCATGATCGCACCTCGCCATTGACCGGATTCGATTCGAGCAACTTATCCACTTCCTCCAACTTTGCGTTGATGTGAACCGGTTCGCCGACTTTTCCCTCTAGCGCTTCCTGCGTCTTGAGTCCGTTGCCCGTGATGCAAAGCGCGATGGATTCGTCCTTTGGAATACGTCCCTGCGCGAGCAGCTTGCGGAGGACGCCGAGCGTGACGCCGCCCGCCGTTTCGGTGAAAATCCCTTCGGTCCGCGCGAGCATTTTCATCGAATCCACGATCTCGTCGTCGGTCACGTCCTCGCCCCAACCGCCGCTTTCCTTCATTATTTTGTAGGCGTAATAACCATCCGCCGGGTTTCCGATGGCGAGGCTTTTAGCAATCGTCTTGGGCGTCTTGATCGGAGGGATGAGGTCGTTACCTTCTTTGACCGCGCGGGTGATCGGATTGCATCCCTCGGCCTGCGCGCCCCAAAAAGAAGTCGGAGTGTCCTTCACGAATCCGAGCGTCTTAAGTTCCTTGTAAGACTTCGCGAGTTTCGTGATGAGCGATCCGCCCGCCATCGGACTGATCGTGTGGCGCGGAAGTTTCCAACCGAGTTGCTCGGCAATTTCAAAGCCCATCGCTTTGGAGCCTTCGGCATAATAAGGGCGGATGTTGACGTTCACGATCGCCCACGGGTACTTATTCGCGATTTCCGAGCAGAGACGATTCACTTCGTCATACGTCCCATGAATCGCGACAATCCGCGCGCCGTAAATCAGCGATCCCAAAATTTTTCCGCGCTCCAAATCGGCGGGAATGAAAACGAATGCGGGCATGCCCGCTGCAGCCGCATTCGCCGCGACCGAGTTCGCAAGATTCCCCGTCGAGGCGCAGGCCGCGACCGTGAACCCAAACTCTTTTGCCTTGGAGAGCGCGACCGAAACCACGCGATCCTTGAACGAAAGGGTCGGATAATTCACCGCGTCGTTCTTAATGTAAAGTTCCTTGAGTCCCAGCTCCCGCGCGAGGTTCACCGAACGAACCAGCGGCGTGAACCCGACCTGCGCGCCGACCGTCGGCTCGCCGTCAATCGGCAGCAACTCCTTGTATCGCCACATCGTCGTCGGACGCGATTCGATGACCTTCTTGGTCAATCGCCGCGCGATGGCCTCGTAATCGTATTCGATTTCGAGCGGACCAAAGCAAAACGAGCAAACGTGTGTTGGGGCGTTGTCGTAACGTTCTCCGCACTCGCGGCATTTCAGTCCTTTGACGGTAGAAGCGGCGACTCTTTCGGTCGCTACGGCAGTCGCGGTCATGGTCGTTCCCTTCCTTTTTTTGCGTCCGGCCCGAATCATTTAGAAGGCAAGGGAGAGGAAAGCGAACGGTTGTCGCGATTCGGCTCTCTCTTATCTTCTCGGTAGAAGCTTTTGGGCTTCTGCCGCGGGAGTTGGCACCAGCGATCGAGCTTGGGCATTGCCCCCGCGCGGGATCCGGTTGCCGTGGCGTCTTTGGGCCAGTCCCTCAGCCACTCTGGATAAGAGTCCCCGCGAGAAGGGCGACCCAAAGGCCATCCTTTCGACAGGGGTGTTCACTATAATGAACACGGCGTTCAATGGCAAGGGGTATTTTGTGGCCGGGCGAGTTTGGGTTCGTCTCGCCGATTCATGAGGCATAATGACAAACGTCTCGTTTCAGGATTAGGCTTGACGCTTAACGTTATCCGTTATACCGTGGCGCTGTGATTAGGAGCTTCCGTTGCACCGACACGCAGATGCTGTTTGAGCGCGGCAAATGTAGACGGTTTTCAGCTATCGAAAACGTGGCAACGCGGAAATTGGCGCAACTGGACGCGGCACATACTTTGGAATTCCTGCGCTCGCCGCCGGGCAACCGACTTGAGTCTTTAAGGGGGAACCGGGCGGGGCAGTTCAGCATCCGCGTGAACGATCAGTTTCGTTTATGTTTCCGCTGGACGGCGGATGGTCCGGAAGACGTTGAAATTGTGGATTACCACTGACGGAGAATGACGATGTTCAAAAACGGCATGAGGCCAGTTCATCCCGGCGAAGTATTGCGTGAAGATTTTCTGAAGCCAAGCGGAAGCAACGCCCATGCGCTCGCAAAGGCGTTGAACGTCCCAGCTCCGCGAATCAACGACATCGTTCGCGAGCGGCGCGGCATCAGCGCCGATACCGCCATTCGACTTGCGCGTTACTATGGCGGCGACGCGCGCTCGTGGCTGAATTTACAGTCGGCCTATGACCTCCGCGTTGCCGAGATCGCCAGCGCCAAGCGCATCGAGCGGGAGATCGCTCCGGCATCAGCATAAACTTCAGTGGACTTCCTCATCATCGCCTTTTGACGCCGATAGCGACGATCAAAAATCTGTGGGTGTTCAAGTCACCGCGCCAGCGAGCGAATGGCCTGAATCATATAATCAAGAGCCTCACGGGTGAGTCGCGGATGGAGCGGCAGCGTGACGAGCCGCTCGGCAAGCGCTTCGGCGACGGGGAACTGCCCCGCGCGGAATTTCCGTTTGCGAAACGCCTGCGATAGATGAATTGGGATGTAATGCGCGCCGACCTTGATCCCGAATTGGTGGAGCATGGCGTAAATGAAATCGTCTTTACCCATACCGTATTTCGCGGCGTCAATCTGGATCGCGTAGAGATGGAAGACGTGTTTGCAGTTCGGCGCGATGATCGGCGGAGTGATTCCGGGAATGTCCTTAAGCGCGCCCGTCAGATACAAGGCGTGCGTGATCCGTTTGCGATTCATCGCGTCGAGTTTTTTCAGTTGTTCGATCCCGACCGCGGCTTGAATGTCGGTCATGCGGAAGTTGTAGCCAACGTCGTCAAAATCCTGCCACCAAAACCGTTTTCCCATCGGGAATTTCGCCTCGTCGAGCGAACAATACTTCGTGCTCTTGCCGTAAACGCGGGTGCAGTG
>CAZPIK010000415.1:0-3404 GCA_964586185.1 uncultured Candidatus Sumerlaeota bacterium
CTATAAACCAGTGAATCACCCTTCATTGCAATTTCCCAGCCCAGAGTTCCAACAAGCCCAATCGCGCCGCCGACCGCCGCCCAAATCGCAACACGAGTCAACATTCCGATTAAATTGCCCATGATTGATCTCTCCCACGTTCCGATTAGGAAGCCACTTCGTAAGGATATCGTTTCGCCACTTCGCCAATTTCGTCGAGTGTATCCATGAAAGCATCCATCATCTCCGGATCGAAGTGCCGTCCCGATTGCTTGTTCATTTCTTCCAAGACTTGTTCCTGACCCCATGCTTTCTTGTAAGAGCGTGGCGAGCAGAGCGCGTCGTAAACATCGGCGATGGCGACGATCCGCCCAAACACGGGAATTTCATTCCCGATTTTACCGCCTCCCCTCCCCTTTCCATTGGCCATAATCGGCGCGCCGGAAATTGGATCCACGTGACCCGGATAACCTGAGCCATCCCATTTTTCGTGATGATTGAGCGCGACCGATGCAGCGGCTTGATCGAGTTCAGAATTGCCATCCACAAACAACCGCGCGCCGATGTAGGTGTGTCCTTTCATCGTTTCGAATTCGTCGTCATTCAGCTTACCCGGTTTCTTTAGTATTGTATCGTAAACCGCAATCTTGCCTACGTAGTGCAAAATCGCCGCAACCTTAAGGATGTCCTTCAGAGTATCAATTTCCTTTTGAGGCATCGCCTTCTTGAAAGCCCATGTCTCAAAAATTTCCTGCGCATAGGAAGCGACGCGATTCGCGTGTGGTCCTGTTTCGTAGGGATCACGCATCTCGGCCATTTTAATCATCCGAAGAATCGTGGTGCGGGTCATCTTCGCCCGTTCGAGCGCAATGGCCGCGTTGCATGCAAAATGAACGAAGAGCGGCACGTCTTCATCCTTGAAGGGAACAATTTTTCCGTCGTCCGATTGGGCGTTGATAATCTGCAACACGCCGATGACCTCGCCTCGGTTATCTGAAAGGGGAACGGTCAAGAGTGATCCCGTGCGGTAGTGCGTTAACTGATCATACTTGGCGTCGAACGCATAAGGGACGCCGCCCGTCACATTATAGACATCGGGAATGTTGAGAATCTCTCCCGTAAACGCGACGTAACCTGCAATGGAGCGATTGTTAATGGGAATGGAGAATGTGCTGTAAGGAAGCTTCTTTCCCGGACCCAGCAGGCTCCGCTGTGTTTCGTTCTGCGTATAACTGAACTTGAGTTGATCGCCGTCCTTGATATAGATCGAACCCGCATCGGCGTTGGCGAGCGCGCGCGCTTCGGTCAGAATTCGCTCAAGCAGAATGTCCAAGTCCTTGACGTTGGAGATTTCCAATCCAACCTTCAGGATACGCTCGAGCTTTTCTTTGTCGGAGTTCATGGAATTTTCCGCGTCGTTCGAAAGATTTATTCCGACCTGACTCGACGATGAATGGGATGAATCATGGGTGCATTATCATCCGAGCGAGCTTCATTTCCAATAAAATCGAATTACTTGGATGATTTGGATTTCTTGGCGGACTTCGGTTTCTTGGATGACTTGGGAGTTGCTTCTGGTTGAGGAGTCTCCGTTGGCGTCGCCACGGGTAGGGTGACTGTAGTCGGAACGTCGCCGTGAACGAGGTTGATAAGTCGCATGGCCCCATCCGCAAATCCCGGTCCGACAAGAAGCAATTGCTCATCATTGACGGCGTAAACTTTCTTACGCTTGACCGCGCCAATAATGTACATCTCATCCCAAGCTTTCATATGTTCGTCGCCGCTTATCGGGGCTTCGCCCGCACGTATCGAGCCGTCCAAAATGATGTCAGGATCAAGATACACTAGCTTTTCCTTGTTAAGAACGGGCCAAGGAACAACCGTGGTTTCCATCGCATTGCTCCAACCAATCGCATGCATGATCTCGTCAATGTAGTTGCCGGATCCCGCAACGTACATCTGTTGGAGCGTCCCGGGATTCCTTCCAATAACGAACATCGCGCGAATCGGCTTTAGTGTGGCTGTAGTTCTGGCCTCGGCTTGGCGCACGGCCGTAATTACCTCGCCGCGCTTCTTGACGGCATCAAACTTTGACTGTATTTCTGCAATGGCCGTTTCAGCTTCGCTGCTTTTTCCCGTAATTTCTCCGAGCTTCCTCATGGCGAGAAAAATATCCCCAATTCTTTCGGTGCGGAACAGCGCGGTCGGAATGCCCATTGCTTTGAGGTCGAGCGCAACTTTTTTCTGACCCGGAAGGAGAAGTACGCCGTCGGGTTTTAGCGATTTCAGCAACTCATAATCCACATTCATAAGCGCGCCGACTTTGGGTTTCTGCGCAGCCTCGGGAGGAAATTTACAATAGGGCGTCACGCCCACGACCTTATCACCCGCGCCGATGGCGTACATCATTTCCGTAAGATTGGGCGAAAGCGAAACGATACGATTCAGGATCACCGGAGCGCGAGGTATTGCGGGGGCATTGGCGACAGGTGCACCCCCATCACCAGTCGCAATTTCCGATTTTCCATTGCCGCATCCAAACGACAAAACCAATGAGATTCCTATGATCAAACGCAAAACTGTGTGGCCATGAAGCCGATTCACAATGCTACCGTTCCGCATTTCGCATTCATCCTTTCTCGTGAAAATGCTTTTGATTCTTAAGCTCCCGCCTGGCCCACGCTACTAGCCGAAAAGTTTCCAAAATCGTCACGCCGAGCTTGATCTTCGACTTGCCGCGTTTCCAATCATACCTCAATGTGAAAGGAATCTCCTCAATGACGGGATCAAGCAATGAAAGCTTGATGAGAAGTTCGTCCGTACAGGCGAATCCACGCCGCATGATCAGTCCATCGTGTCCGAACTTTTCAAGTCCGCGCTGGATCAATGAAAGCCGAAACGCCCTAAACCCGCAGGTATAATCGCGCACGCCCCGGATACCCAAAGCGAGTTTGAAGACGTTTCGCGCGCCCCACGACATCAGATGTCGAAACGCGCTGAGTCCGATGACCTCGCTGCCCGGCTGAAATCGCGAGGCGATAACGAGATCCGCGCCCGCTTCGATTCGATGCTTCATCTGTCCGATGATCTCTGGTGGATGAGTGAGATCGGCATCCATGCAGACAAGTGCTGTCCGCTCTCTTTGCTCACCGGGAAAGCTCGCGGCGGCTTCGTTCAGGGCGGTAAGAATCGCGGGACCCAATCCTTTATTGACGGGATGGCGAACCAATCGGATCGAAGCATTCGACTTTGACACGCGCTCGACAATCTCCGCCGTCGCATCTTTTGATCCGTCGTCCACGACAAGAATCGTGTAAGGCACTTTAAGCTGTTCGAGCGCCTTGACGCCACGCTCCAACAACTCGCCAATAGACTCCGCTTCGTTGTAAGCGGGCATGCTCAAAATTACGTGTTCGATGGATTTT
>CAZPIK010000416.1:0-3389 GCA_964586185.1 uncultured Candidatus Sumerlaeota bacterium
ATCGAGTGCTGGCTCGGTTACGCGGCGCAAATGTTTTCGCACCAATTGGCCGACCTCAGTTGGTACTCGAGCGGGAGCGAAGCACAACGTCGCGCGCTGGAGACCCACGCTTTGGACGCTCTCGCCGATCACATCACGCACGAGTTTCGAACCATGCGGGCCAAGACGATCCCCGAACTCACCCGATGCCTTTATGCGATTGCGCGGATTTCAAACGCCTTCGAGGAAGGCGCGCGCGCCGAGGGACGGCTCGTTTTCATCGCGCCTGATTATCTCCGAAAGTTTCCGCTCTGGATTCGATTGGCCGAAGATCAAGCCCCGCTCATGGCCAACTACAAACACGTCCGAAAAACGCTGACCTCGGTGAGCGGAACAAATTGGGCGCTCGTCTCCGATGGCGAGCGCGTCGTCGGACTCACGGGCGCGGAACTCCCTCCGCATTCGATCATTGCCGATTTCCAAGGTGGGCGAGGCGAGATTTGGGTCGGCGAGAAAGAAATCTGCACTTTCTCCCAAGGCGATTTTCATTCCTACCGCATGAAGCCCAATCTTGAGCCTATGAAAAAACCGCTCATGAACTGCCTGAACGACGAAGCGATGGAAAATAATCTACTCAAGATCGCCTTTCATTTGACCGACGAAGCCATGCTCAATCGTTACGGTTGCTCCATCGCTCTCGATCTGGGCGAATCGAAGCAGATCATTTCGGGACAACAACTAAGCGATCCCGTCGCGATCACCGACGAACGGGGACTCGACGTTGCAGCCGCGATGTCGCGCGTGGACGGCGCGCTTTGGATTGACCGGCAGGGTCAGCTTCGCGCGTTTGCCTGTCTGCTTGATGGCCGCACCGTCCGCGGCGAAGAACGCTCCCGAGGCGCGCGTTACAATTCCGCTCTCCGATTCTCCGCCGACCATAAAGATTTTATCGTCCTCGTCGTTTCCGAGGATGGTCCTTTGTTTATCTTCCACGACGGCGTTGATTTGACCGCGCCCGCGCAATTTCCGTCCATTGAAGGAATCGAAATCAATCCTCCGACGCTTCAGGCATGGGTTCATCGGGGAAGAAAATCCGGGGAGAAGATCATCGCCTGAATTTTCAAAGGCTCTGTAGATGTGATTTAAGCACGTCGGGGATTCGCTTGCCAACAGCATAGGAATTGTTGAGTAATGGTACGAGTCCATGATGAGTCCGCTCTCCTCTAACCATCCCCCCCTCAAGACAACGTACCGCCGTTACGGCTCGCGGATGCTTGCGTGGAATGTTGGTGCATTGGTCTTCATGTATTTTGTGATGTTGACCCCGCCCTTCGAGGATTGGATGTCGGACGTAGAGGAAGCGTTCACCTTTGGTCTTAACGGGTTCATGCTAACCGACGCCGGATGGGATTGGACCGCGCTCAGCTTTGCCAGCACTTTCTGGCGTTTCTTGACGCTAGGGGTAGCTGTTGTAGGAATTATTTGGGAGGGCAAGAGAATCCTTCAGCGCGATTACGGGAGGGTCTTTGCGTTTGCCCTCTTTGCGGCAGGATTGTCCTTCATCACGGAGGAAGTCTCAGATACCGTGAGCGATACGATTCGTCGCCCCCCGCCTCGTAAAGTTCTTCCCGGCCTATTGGACGCTCCCAAATTTTATAAGTCAGACCTTGCGATGCCCGACGAAACGGGATTGCCCGATGAAAATGTCGCGGGGCTTGCCTGCTTATGGTTTCTGCTTTTGATTCGCCTCCCGCTCACCAGCCGCGCGCTGATTGCAATGACGTTTATCCACGGAATCGGCCAGATTTCCATCGGCCACCGGTGGTTTCTTGACATGCTCTCCGCCGTCTTTTTCGGAGGCAGCTTTGCCGGGTTCAGCCTTTGGTATGGCGCGCGTGGAATCGTCTGGGGAGAGCAAGTGGGAGAACGGGTGTTTCTTGCGGACTTCTGGCATCTGCTTCCGACCGTCGCTCGCAGAGCTATCGGCAAGAAGAACGCTTCATCTCCGGCGGCCCTCGCTCAATGGCCAACCCTTTTGGATCAGCGCGACCGTTCCGCCCGCCGTCGAATAAGGGAAAAGGTTTGGAAAATCATTGTCGAGCGGGAAATTCTTCCCTTGTTCAATCTATCTCCAATGGATTCTTATTCGCTCAATCGCCAGCCCACTGGCGAGCCGCATCCCCGTTGGAAATCCAGTCCGTTTGTCCGATTTCTCGAACTAAAAAACGGCGAAGTTCACGTCGTCAAACTCGCTTGGAAGTTCGGGGGAAATTGGCACCGATCCGGACGCATCCGACAATACGCCGCTGGCGCAAAGTGCAATCTTGCTCTTGCGCGCCTCGGTTTGCCCGTTCCTCAAATTGTCTGGACCTGTGAGAATACCCTTTGGCGTGGTGTTATTCGATATTTTGCCTTGGTAGAGGAGTTTATTCCCGGACGGCCTCTTGATTCCTCGCGCGCCGAGGAAGTCGAGAAAGCGATTCGACTCTTGGCGCAAATGCACAGCCATGAGCGCTCCTATTGGGGGCCTCTCACCGCAATCCAGGAAGACGCTCGAGAATCCTTCATCTGGAAATGCTTGCGACCTGACGTTCTGTTTTGTCTTGGCCGGGCCTCGGAACGTATCGGAGACTCATGGGGGAGTTCAATCCATGGACGTATTTGGGAGCGTTTCGAAACCGAAGCGTGCGACTTGATGTTCTCCCGTTCTCCTAGATTAAGGCTGACGCATGGCGATGTCGGTGTTCGAAATTTTATGTTAAGCGATTCAGGCGTTCGCATGATTGATTTCCTGACTGTGGGGTATTCTCTAGCGGGTCTGGATATTCTACGCGCGGTTCATACGCTCACCGATGACGCGCCGGATATGAAGCGCTTCGCCTGGATCAATTACTTCAAATCTGCAGGTAAAGGGCGTTGGGATGAATTTCTTTCCCATGCCAACCTGACGCTCTGTTGGTTTGCCCTTCGGGAATTGGCGCAAGGGCGGATTGACCATCGGCAAATTCATGGCGCTGAATCGGCGGTTGCCGTTTATGACTGGATTTGCTCTCTATTCGATTTGGATCCATCGGTTTGGGGGAATGCCCCAGAGGATACCGATTGGACGACGATTTCTGGTTTGCTCTGCCGGCGTAAGTCAAAGCGACGCTTCGACGCAAACCGTTCCGCAGACGTTTTCCAAATTCAGCCTTCAGCTTAGCTCGTATTGCCCCCTCCATCACTGAAAATATATCTGTAAAATTTGGAGATTGAGGTGTAAATTTTACAGGACATTTTCCAGTAAAACCCAAGTTCTGTATGGGCAATCTGGTTAGTGCTTTGTAAAAGGATTCGCCCGTGAGCGTACTCAATGTAAAAACCGAAAACCAAACTTTAGTCACTATTCAAGACGCTGATCTCTGTCATCG
>CAZPIK010000417.1:0-3386 GCA_964586185.1 uncultured Candidatus Sumerlaeota bacterium
CTGTAGACAACAAAAAATTTTTTTTTTCTTTTTGTGCTGGGGGGGGGGGGGGGGGGGCGGGGTGGTATACTATGTTTACTGGTCGGGTTGGGATCGGTTTGACGTTCAAAAGTTTATTCGAGACGGGAGGCGGCAATGAAGAAGTCCATTCACTTTCTGGCGCGGTGGGTTCCATGCGCATTTTCAGCGGTGGGGATGATTACTTTCGCGATGCTGGGCTGGGTTCAATACCAGCGCAGCGCCAAAAGGCTGGAGATAACCGAAGTTCGGGAAGTCGTCGGCGGGACATGCTCCCTCAAAGGCTGTTCCGAAGTTCGCGGTTGGTGGGAATTACATCAGGCAAATAAGGTCAGTTACTTCGAAACCGTGTGTGCTCGATGGGCAGGTGGCAGTTGTTTGGTATACACCACCGGCACTAAGTACGCCACTGGTACAGGAAGCGTACAGATTGCTAAACGATACATGGATGGTAGCGCCGAATGTGACTACCCTTATGCGAATTACAACGAGGGAACGCCTGATACACAGCCAACATGGTTTGGAACCTCATTAGCCTGTAATGCTTCGTGCAGCGGTACCCCCCCCTGCTGAGGCGCGAGGGAAAGGGTGGACCAAGAAGATCAAGCGAAGGTTCTATTGGAATAAAGGAGAGGCCATATGTTTACGATTTCCTATTGCGTTAATGTTGGCGTCAGCGCTTTGCGGGTTCGATGGGTTTTGTCGATCTCGATCTTGCTGTTGGCCGTAAAGCCAGTTGCCGCTCAAACAGCCGACGGCATTCCGGTTGGGGTTCTGCCGGAAATGTCCCGCATACGCGAAATCAGGAAGACCTCGCCGCCGTTGATTCAAAGTTTCTCCGTGTCCTTTGATAGTCAGCTTGCATTCCCCAAAGGTTCGGATGGAAAGGATTCCTTATCTCCCCAGCCCGATCAGTCGCTTCCCACGAAGGACTTGCTGCTGAAGATGAGGACGCGAATTGACGTCGCCCCCGGGTTGATGCGTGTGGAAAATGCGCTGGATGATGCGAGTTCTACCGGCGAATCTATCAAGAACTGGAACCAGCGCAACACGATCGTGTTCAAGGACGGGATTCGAACCCACATCACCGAACATGTAAACGAAGCAACACGAAGCTGCTCGATCAATTCGTACATACTCGAGAATGAGTTGACCGGAGGTGATTCCAGTCCAATCCTTATGGGACTCACCACAAATTATCTTGATAACCTCGCGCTCCAGCCGCTTCGATACGCCTATTCCAAAGAGGGTGCGCCGCTTGTTGTCGTCGGCGCACCAAACGACGCCAGTAGTAATTACACGATTGAATATTATTTGGATCCGGCGATGGACTATCGGCTGGTCAAGCGAACCAGCCAACACAAGAAAGCCAAGTTTCCAAGCGCGGATGAAATTCATTATGTCCCTTATCCGCAGGGAGGGTGGGTTCCGGATTATTCGGTCAAGCACGACCAGATTGGGGAACATTTTCAGAGCCATTTTCATACGATCACGTCGCTCAAGATCAATGAGCCACTTGATCCGGCCTTGTTCGAGTTGACCCTTCCGGCTGGAACCAAGGTGGATGACATGGTGAATAAACGGCGATACGTCGTCGGCAGTCTTACGGCGGGTGAACAATGGATCGCCGACCAACTCGTGGCTGTGGAGAAGCTCAAGGTGCAATGAGCTATTTTCATTGGCACAGGTGGATCGCTTTCGTTCCGTTGATGGCCTGCGTCCTAACGCCGTGCGGAAAACGTAATTCCGGAGTCACCCGAAGGGAATCCGGCATGCTGGTGCCTCGCCTTGTCGCCGCGCCGCCGACGCTTGATCTCGGTGTCATTGGATCCTATCAAACGAAAAATCTGCGGACGTTACTACGCAAAGACGGAAGCACGGTCATTGTAATTGATCGCGCCGCGCCCGGTTGCTCCTGCACGTCGCCCGAAGACATTTCAGGCGTTCAGATTCCTCCGGGCGGCACGCGCGAACTTAAACTCGATTTCAATCCGTTCGGAAAATCGGGCGACGTGCGGGAAACGGTCAGGGTCCTCTACGATTCAGGCAAATCCATTTTGGAGTTTGTCGTCGCGGCGCGAGTTCAGGATCATCTGACCGTCTCCCCGCCGCATATATTGATCGAACGTTTCGGCACAACGGAGCCGTTGCCGATTCCAATCACGCTCGCCTCGCTTGATGGCGCCTCATTCACTATAAAATCCATCGAGCCGCCACCCGAACTTCGATGCGAGGCGATCCGTCCAGATGTTCCCGATGTCCGTCACACTCTCTTGGTTCAATCCACGCAATCACCCGCCACCGAAAGAGTGGAATGTGCCGTGACGCTCAAGACCGATTCTCCGGTAAATGGCGTGATACGAATTCCTGTTATGATACTGCATCGTTCGGCTTTAGTGGCCGATCCGAGTTCGATCAATCTTTTGGACGTTAAACCCGATTCGCCGAAGCCGTTCACCGTGATGGTTTCGCGTCATGACCTTGCGCCATTCGCCATTGAGCGGGTCGAGACCGATCCCCCTTCGCTTCGAGTCGAACAGATCAAAAAAATGGGCGACAGAACGGTCATTTCACTCATTTTCAATGCCACCGCAGCAGCAGAGGCCAAACGTAAAGGAACGATCCGATTCTTCGGCGACATATCCAAGAGCGAAAATATCGAAGTTCCCTTTTGCGCTTTCGCCGGGAATTAACCCATCGTGTCCGAAGATTCGACGCCACTACCTACTCCTTCCGCCGCTTCCAAGGACGTGATGACCGAAGATATGCTCTGCGGCCCAATCTCCTTGGCGCTCATTGCTCGCAAGTTGGACCGCGAGGCCGATCTACACGCCATCGCTTCTGACGTGAATTTGACTGACAAAGGTTGCTCGATGGAGGATTTGGCGGGCGCGGCAGAAAGATTACAATTGAAGGCGACTCCGTGGAGTCTTTCAACCGCCGAGACCCTTCTTCAATTCGGTGAATCCACCCCCGCTATTGTTCTATTCAGAAAGAATCATTTTGCGGTGGTCTGGGGCGACAAAGATCAAAAGCATTTATGGATCGCCGAGTATCCTCATCCGATTCGGAAGGTTGCTGTGTCGGAGTTTGGATCGGATTGGAATCCAAGAATCTTGGTCATCAGTCAGCCCGACGAACCCGATAGCATTTTCCCGACGCCGATCTCCGCTTGGGTGTTTTGGGGCGTCGCGTGGTTTTTTGGCTGTCTCCTGATTCACTTAGTATTCAAGGCCATTAGACGTCGTCGGGATGCGCTTCATTTGTGACGAAAGCGACCCGCCATTCCACACCGACGACAAAATTCGCCAACGTGGGAGGCGGTCTCCGACCGCCGATTTTGCCTTGGATCGGCGGTCGGAGACCGC
>CAZPIK010000418.1:0-3375 GCA_964586185.1 uncultured Candidatus Sumerlaeota bacterium
GCAAGCTTCGGCGCAATCTCGCGGTAGGTTAGGCACCGTCCCTCTTCTTCCGGGACGCGCATCCACGATCCCAAATGGACTTCGTAAATTGAGCATGGGGCGTCGAGGGAATTACGTCTCGCGCGGGCATTCATCCATGCTTCGTCACCCCAAACGTAATCCAAGTCCCAGAGAATGGATGCCGTCCGCGGTGGTGTTTCGTGGAAGATGCCGAAGGGATCAGCCTTGTCCGCTTGAAAGCCGTTCAGCCGCGACACGACGTGGTACTTGTACCGCATTCCACGCGTCGCGCCCGGGATAAACGCTTCCCAAAGACCCGAACCTCCCAGATTTCGCATGGGGTCGCTGGCGAGGTTCCATTGGTTGAAATCGCCGATGACTCCGATGCGTTCAGCGTTGGGCGCCCAGAGCGCAAAGTAAGCCCCCTCGCGCCCGGCGTCGTCCTTCCCCAACCGCGCGCCAAGTTTATCGTAGAGACGGCTGTGCGTTCCTTCGTTGAAAAAATGCAGATCCTGTTCGCCGATCATTCCTTTCATGTATTCAAAGCGGCTCCTTTACCGCTGCGCCGCGCGTGGATTTCTTTGAGCAGCCGCACAACGCCATCCAATTCCTTGAACTCCTCGAACGAGAGCCGACTTTTACGCCGCCAACTGGGTCGCTCGGGGCCAATTCCCGGAGTGTTCTGCGGTTGGATTTCCAGCCACAAATCTTCAAGGCTCACCATCACGATCCGCGCGTCACTCGATGCCAGAATTTTGAGGCAACCCGCAAGCGCTTCGAGTGCGTCGGCTTTGCCCGACGGGATTTTGCCACGCTCCGAGAGAAACCGCAGCAACGCCGATTTCACTCGCACGCGAGTTTCGGTCTCGGCCCGTGCTTCCTTGCTGTCCAATAAATCCAAAGATACGCGGTCGGCGATATCCGCACCTTCCCAGAACGCGGCGAACGTCGGGAGGTCGTGCGTGTTGAGGCTCAAGACCGAATCGGCGGGCGGCGAGGGAATTGCATCGTGCGCCGATTCGCGGAAATCGAACTGCGCGACCGACATGCCCGTGACGCCGTGCCGCGTCATCGCCGCGCGCGTTTCATTCGGAACCGTTCCCAAATTTTCGCCGACGATCATCGCGCGTCGCCGATGCGATTCAACCGAGAGGATCGCGTAAAGTTCCTCCGCGCGCGAACGGACATAAGCCCCATCGGTCGAGGACGCGCCACCCGGAATCCAATAAAGACGATGGAGACCCATGACGTGATCAATGCGAAGAATCCCCGCGTAACGGAGTTGATTTTGGATGTAAGCAATCGTGTATTCGTAACCCTGCTCGCGGTCGCTTTCGGGATGAAGCGGCGGGAAACCCCAATTCTGTCCCTTGGAGAAAAACTCATCGGGAGGCGCGCCCGCAGAAGCCCCAAACGCGAACCGATCCCGATGCCGCCATGCGTCGTAACCGTGCGGATGAACACCGAGCGGTAGATCGAGATAGAGACCGGGCGCGCCGCCAATCCGCGAACGCCCCGCCAAATTCGAAAGCTGCTCGTGCGCAAGGCATTGCGCGTAAAGCCAACGTCTTCGCGTTTCCAAATCCACGGAGTCGGGCGCGATTTTTCCTTCGCGCGGGGCGGCGTCCCATCGGCTCCAATCTCTTCCCGCGCGCTGCTGGTGCGAACGAAATAGCGCGTAGTCATCCGCCTTGGGATAGTGCGAGAGAAACGCGCGGTAACGTTCCCATTGTCGGTCGCCACCTTGGAAGAACTTTCGAGACATCGCCGCCAGCGATGCCTGCTTTGCCGCGTCTATTGCCGAATATTCGACCCAGCGCGATTTCCTTGCCGCGAGGATCGCGGGGTCATTCGAGACTTGTCCCCAAATCTTTTTTGCTTCGTCACACTCGGCAAATTCCGGCGCGGCGGTCGGGTCCACGTAAAACTCATTCCAGAAAAGTCGGCTCACGGGCGAATATGGACTGGGTTCCACCGGCTCGTCCATAAATGTTGGCAGCAGCGGCAGCGTTGCCGTGATCGTTCCGCCGAGTGAGCGGGTCCAATCGGTCAGCGTGAGCAGATCGCTGAAATCGCCCGAACCGAGTCCCCGCGCGGAATGAAGCGCATAGAGAGGAAGAAAAACGCCCCACAATTTTTGGTCGCGAACTTGGTCGGGAAGAAAGGTTTGCGAAGGAGCGCAGATGAGTCGCGTCCGAAAAACACGGTTCGCGATTTCGATCCGCAAATCGTGGTAACCGCTGGGAAGTCCCGAAGGGAGATCAATCGCGACGACACGAAAATTTTCTCCCTCGATGCACCGCGCGCGCAAATATTTCCGCTCCGCTGGCTCATCGTTCCATTTTCGAGTGTGGCCCGATTCGAGTCGCAATTCCAATCGCGCCGCCGCCTCTGCCTCGCTCGAGGGTATCGCAAGTTGAAGCTTTCCGCCTTTTCCATCCCACAGAATCTGGATGGGGGCGCATCCTCGACGCCATCGCGCGGAGGTGCGTTCTCGCAGATGATCCGCAATCTCTGCATCGTTCCCGCAATCGTGTCCCAGCGCGCGGAGAATTCCCGAAATCGCATTTCGCGATGCGCGGCGTTCCTTGCCCGACTGATCGCGATACGCCGTCTGCACGCCGCAAAGTCGCGCTAAATTCTTGAGCTTTTTGAAGACCGAATCGCCCGTCGCCGCCATCACCAACACCGCCCCGCCGATGGAAACACAATCGCCGGGGGTTTGCAATCGGTCGCGAATAAAAGGGCGCATTTCAAAGTTGCCGCCAGAATAGGATCAAACGCAAATGACGCAGAGGACGCAAAGGAGGAAAATCATGAACGCTGCGGCTGATCCATATTTCTCGCCAGACTTCTGGTTTTCATTCTCATCGGCGTTTATCGGCGGCTGGCATAGAATTCGAATTAATATTAACCGCCGATGCACGCCGATAAACGCCGATTACCAGTTGTTTGTATAGGTTTCGCAAATGGGTGTATTCCTGCTTGAGCGGGGCGTCCCGGAGGGACGCGGGCGAGTAGGCGGGGGTGGAATGAGCAAAGCGAATGGAACCCCCGTTGGCGTTCAAAAAATAATCCAAGCCCCGGATGGGGCGCAGGAAATTTCCATCGCCCAAGGGCTTGCGCCGAACCGGGACTCGTGAAAGGATTCGTCGGGGCAAGGGTCGGCGGGATGACGGTCTGCGCGAGGATGGATTATGCGAACGTGGAAGTCCACCTGCGGACAAAAGGCGAAAAGCGAATTAATTAATGGTCAAACGTCTCGGAATTAAGGGCGTCCCGGAGGGACGCGGGCGAGTAGGCGGGGGTGGAATGGGCGCAGCGAATGGAACCCCCGTTGGCGTTCAAAAAATAATCCAAGCCCCGGATGGGGCG